>MFIX01000080.1:0-4975 GCA_001780825.1 Candidatus Glassbacteria bacterium RIFCSPLOWO2_12_FULL_58_11
ATGGAATCGACGCCCCCTGCTGAAAGTTATCGCTGTGTCGGCTGTCAAGAGCAAGGCAAGCCATTTCCACGATAACTCTATAAAATATATAATTTTAAGTCGGTTCAATTTTATCTCACTGCAATCCCGTGCTGCCGAAACCTCCCGCGCCGCGGCTCGATTTTTCCAGGTCCTCCACCCGCACCAGCTCAGCCCGGGCCACCGGCTGCACCAGCAATTGCGCGATCCGCATCCCCCGCTCGACCGTAAACGGCTCCTTTCCCAGGTTCTGCAACACCACTTTCACCTCGCCCCGGTAGCCTGAATCGATCACTCCGGCCAGGCAATGGATCCCCTGTTTGGCGGCCAGGCCGCTGCGGTCCCAGACCAGCCCGGCATAGCCCTCGGGGATTGCCAGCCT
The DNA here is from genome assembly GCA_001780825.1 of Candidatus Glassbacteria bacterium RIFCSPLOWO2_12_FULL_58_11. GTDB lineage: Bacteria > Gemmatimonadota > Glassbacteria > GWA2-58-10 > GWA2-58-10 > GWA2-58-10. The sequence goes on from MFIX01000080.1 coordinate 401, forward strand.
GAGGCCGGTCGGGGCCAGGGCTTTCTCACCGGCGGGGATCACCAGCTCACAGCTGGCGCGCAGGTCGAACCCGGCATCCCCCGGGTGAGCGTAAGCAGGAGCCTCAAGAGCCTTGTCATCCAACTGGTAGGGAACCCGGATATTATCGGCCAATTCAGGCTCCCCGCACGATGGCATCTTCGAAAAACTGACGGCAGATTTGGTGATATTTCTCCAGGGTTTTCATCGGTGTCCGGCTGGTCGGCATACCGCTTTCCGGATCGGCATCCGGCGGAGGGACAAAGGCCTGGAGGGCGTAGCGCCGGGCTCCGGCCTCGGAAAGCTCCCGGCAAATTGCCAGGATATCCGCCTCGCCGTGGAAACCCTGCACCACTGTGGTGCGGAACTCGTACTCGCAACCGGACCCGGCAATAAGCCCGGCACTCTCAGGAATGCTGCCGATATCCAGAGCGGGACAGCCGGATATTTCCCCATAACGGGCCAGCGGGGCCTTGTAGTCCATTGCCACGTAATCCAGCAGGGGCAGGAGCTCTTTCAATACTTTCGGCCGCGTCCCATTGGTGTCGAGCTTGACATGGAAACCATACTCTTTGATCCGCTGGATCAATTCTTGGATCTTGGGGTGGAGGGTGGGCTCGCCGCCCGAGATACAGACCGAATCGACCCAGTATTCACGGCTGGCGGTGAGCGCTTCCAGCAGGCGGGGCCAATCGTAGAACGAATCTTTGGGCCGGGTAAGATCGCTGTTGTGGCAGAACAGGCAATGCATGTTGCAGCCCGAGATAAAAAGCACCCGGCAGAGCTTGCCCGGGTAATCGATCAGGCTGGGGCGCTTGAGCATGGCATAAACCGGACTCAACTCGCCCCGGAACATCTCGCTATTGCGTGCAGCGTGGGCTTCCATGCTTTATACATCCGCGGTTATTTTTTCCAGAGCCGTATCCAGTACCTTTTTTATCATCTCCGGGGTGATCACGCCGGTGGTCCGGTAATCGGTTTCCAGGGCGAGAAAGGTGTCGATCTCCTCGCCGGCCGAGACCTTCTTCCGCCGGCGAACCGGCCGGAGAGCGCTTTCCGCCTCGCCTTCCCCGATCCTGTAAACCATGAAACTCGGGATTCTCTGGGGATTCAGTATCTCGGCCCGGCAAAAGCGGACCAGGCCTTCCGGGGTGCCGAGATCGTTATAAGCGTACTCGAAATCGGCATAATCTTCTTCGCCCAGAATCTTGGTCAGCCGCTTTTTCAGGAGCTCGCATTTATCGCAGCCCTGCTTGCCGAACACAGCCAACTGAAACCGCTTCATTGAGGTTAACTCCTCGAAATTTTAGTTGGTTACAACTTCCCGGCTCTCGGCGCTGACTGCATAGTTGCCTTTGCGTCGCTCGAGCAGCTCGCCCTCGCGCTTGGACTTATTCCAGTTTTCGATCTTGCTGAAATATCCCACCACCCGCGTCTCGCCGTAAACCTCGGCGCTGCCGCAGACCGGACAATTCTCCAGAAGGCCGCGGCTTATTTCGTTGCATCGGGTACAATATGTGAATTCCGGGCTGATTGTCAACTGGGCGCTCTGGGTCTTGTAGAAAGTGTCCCGCACCAGGGTGTAGATTGTCTCCGGGTCGGGCCGCTCCTCGCCGATAAAGGCGTGCGTGATCGCCCCGGACTCGATTATCGAGTGGAACATGGCCTGCTTGCGGATTCTCTCCACCAGCGTCACCTCGGCCTCCGGGGCCAGGTGCACGGAGTTCGTGTAGAAAACCGTGTCGTTCTCGATCGAGCCCTTGACCACCGTGGCGGCCTGCTTGTTGAAATAGATCAGGTCGCTTTTAGCCAGACGGCGGGCGGCGCTTTCGGCCGGGGTTTCCTCGAGAGTGACCTTGAGCTTGTGCTTCTCGGCCAGCTTGCGGGACTTGAGGTACATCGCCGATACCACTTTCAGGCCGGCCTGCAGCGCCGTATCATCCTCGTGCAGCTCTTTGCCCATAATAAAGTGAATCGCATCGTTGAGCCCGATCAGCCCGATAATGTAAGTCGCCTCCTCCAGGTCCACGTAGGGGCGGCCGTCCATGGAGGGCTTGCCGATCTGCCACAGCGGCCTTCCCCGGCTCTCGGTCATCCGGCGGATATTTTCCTTTTTCTGCAGGTGCGCCTCCATCGCCAGGTCCATCGTGGCCAGGGCCTCCTCGATCAGCCCGTCGATGGTTTTCTCCCGGTCGCGCTCGGCGCGGTAGGCGGCCTGCGGCAAGTTGATAGTTACGTTCTGGAAGCCGCAGAAACGCATGCTCTCGGGATGGCGCAGCATGTAATTGTCATCGATCGTGGTCCGCAGGCGGCAGCAGGCGCTCAAGGTGACCTCATCCCGGTCGAACACGAAATAAGTGGCGCCGTTGTGGCTGGCCAGCTCGCAGGCCTTGCGCAGAAGGCGGTTCTGGGCCGGGTCTGAGAATGAGTCCTCGTTGATATGGAAGTCGCACTTGGGGAACTCGAAGACTTTGCCGTGACGGTCGCCCTCGGCGAAAACATCCAGCAGGGCGGCGGCGAAATCCCGCACGATCTCCGAATATTCCCCATAGGTGACCAGCGAGTCGCCGCGGCGGCCGAGCTCCAGGGCCAGGCTTTCATCCGGGACGACCGCCCCGCTCTGCCGGTTCAAGATTTCGCGATAAACCACTCTTCCGCCGTTGCCGTCCGGCTGGCGCAGCTGCATCAGATGGTGGCCCTTGGCATCAGTCTCGCCGGTGGCTTGCTCCTCCAGCTCCACTATCGAGCAGTCCCCGAGGTGCAGCATATAGTGGCCGCCCGGCCCGAGCGCCGGGACAGAGGCCAGGTAGGCCGGGACTCCGCTGTGGATGTTGTAGTCCAGGAACAGGGTCTGGCCGCCCCGGCTGAAAGCGTTCTGCGATCCGTTGAATACCAGCTCCTGGGCGATCTGTTTCAGCTCGACCGCATTTTTGCCCACCAGCAGCGGTGAATAGAAGATATTGATGTAGCCGATCCCCAGCGCTCCGGCATAGTTAGCCTGCATCGAGGCGAGGAACGTGTTCAGGTGGCCGGTCAGCACCGAGGCGCTGCGCGCGGGTTTGCTCTCCGTGTTCAGGTTTTCCAGGCCCGTAAGCCCATATTTTTTGATGTATTCCAGGCTGTGACTGCTGCAGTAAACCCGGTGCGGGTAGCCCAGGTCGTGCACATGGATCGCTCCGGTGTCGTGCGCCCGCTTGACCTGCGCCGAATAGACGGTCTCCAGCGCCCATTGCTTGAGCACCAGCTCGGCTATCGAGAGGTTGACCGCTTCGGGGTTGTTGCTGACAATATTGCTGTTCTCAGTGCTCTTGGCGAACATCAGGGTATCCACGTATTCCCGCGGGACAGCGTAGATGCTCAGGTCCTTGAGCTGTTTCTGGAAGCCGCGGTCGTAAAGCTCGTTGTTCACCAGCTCCCGGATCAGGGCGGTATTGATCGTGGAAAACTCGCCGGTAATGATCCGGTTCTCAACCGCCTTGGCCACCGCATTGGCGGTCTCGCTGCTCAGGCCGGTCTCGCGCATGAGCTGGAGGACTATTTTACTGCGGTCCCAGGGATGGACCATCTCATTGGTGATCGATTCGACCAGGAGCAGGCTGGCATCCGTGACATCCACTTTTCCCGAGCCGTCATGGCGCACCCGGATACTGCCGCGGGCGATCTCGCGCATCTTGCGGTAACGTTTGTAGGCCGCCACCACCGCCGCATACCCGCTTTCCGCCAGCACGATTTCCACCAGGTCCTGCACATCCTCGATTTCCGGGATTCGCTGGCCTTTCTCATCCGCATAGACGTAATATTCGCTCGAAGGCTCATCGAGGTATTTAATTACCTGGGCGGTGATCTCCCGGATGCGGCCCGGATCCACCCGGTTGCCTTCCCTGCGCGAAACCGCCTCAGCCGCCTTTTCTATGGCCCGGCTGATCTTTTCCGGCTCAAAAGGCACCAGCGTACCGTTGCGCTTCCGGAAATAATTGAAAGGCACTGAAGAAGGCATGAAACCTCCCGGAGTATAAAAGGGTAAAACTTAAGACAGGACACTGACAATCCTGAGCTCCCCGTACGGCTGCCCGAGTGCCCGGCCGGTTCAGGGTGACTTTCGATTGTCAGAATGATTTGCAAGCATTACAATGTGAATTAAATTAAAAAAAAATTTTGCGATTTCGGCGTACCGCCCAAAATGGAGCGCGGGCGGCGATCTTGAAAGCACCGTATCCGTGGTAAGAAATCTTTCATTTGTTGCGGGAAACCTGAGAGCATAGATTAGGACTCTGAAAGTCATCTGTCAAGAAAAAAATAATAAAAAATATACTATATATTGTGTAATAAATTAAATCGCACACAATATTTTGTAATTGTTTGACTTGTATGAGGTTGCGCAAAAAAGGGCGATTTCCCCAGCTTTTGCGCGCTGTTTTTCTGCCGAATAAATCCCTGAGGCCGGGGCTGAGCATAAAGTTTTTATCTTGAGAAAACATCCTTTTGGTGAAGTTTTTTTAGGGAGTTTTTAGTGTTCTTCAACAGGCTGCTCCGGCGGCCGAGGTTTGATTGAACAAC
>MFIX01000080.1:4995-7504 GCA_001780825.1 Candidatus Glassbacteria bacterium RIFCSPLOWO2_12_FULL_58_11
CATCTTATTGGCCGGAGGCCGGCTTTGCATTTTTTTGATATTGTGGCTGGTCTTGCCACGCGCGGCGGGCGCTCAATCCGTTCACCCGCTCTACGATGCCGATCTGGACCGGGCCTGCGGATTGATGCTCTCGATGGACCTGGAGGGGGCTCGGAGAATTATCGACAACTGGATCTGGCGCAGTCCCGGCCGGCCGGATGGTTATTTTTACCGGGCGGTCCTTTATTCATGGCGGATTTTTCTGCTGCCCGAGGAGGACGAGCCCGGGCTGCTGAGAGATGAGTTCGAAAAGGCGATCCGGGACTGCCGGATCCGGGCCGAAAAAATCAGCGCGCGGCGCGAAACCGCTTTCGAGGGCACCCTGTACCTGGGGGCGATCTACGGGCAGGAGGCGCTCCTGGCCCTGATCGACCGGAAATACCTGATCATGGCGCCCCTGGCCAAGCAGGCCTGGCTGAATGTCAGCAAGGTCCTCGAAATGGACCCGCAATTCTACGATGGCTATTTCGGCAAGGGTATCTACCTCTATTTTACCGATCTCCTGCCCACGGCGATAAAGCTGCTGGCTCAGGCCTATGGCTTCGAGGGCGACCGTCAGCAGGGGCTGGCCGACCTCCGTCTGGCCGGAGAAAAAGGGCTTTATTCCCGCGATGCCTCCCGGCTTATGCTGCTCAATATCTACGCCCTGATCGAAAGGCCGGACAGCGCGGTCCGGGAGCTCGGCCGCGAGCTCTACGCGCGCTATCCGGATGACCCCCTGATCCACTGGCGCTACGGCGATATCCTTCTGCGCATGAAAGATTATGCCGCGGCGGAGAAAATTTTCAGCGAGGTAGCGGAGCGGCTCGAGCGAGGTTTCCCCTATTACCGCAACCGGATGTTCACCGCCCATTCGATGGCCTACCGTCTAGGGGTCTGCGACTGGAACATGGGGAAGTCCCGCGAGGCGATGGCGCGTTTCGATAGTATCCTGGCCGCTGAAAAGATCAGCCCGGACTGGGTCGAGCCCTTTGTGTACCTGGAGCAGGGCAAGATTTATCTCAGCCGGAACGACCGCGGTAAAGCCCGGCAGGCCTGGGAAAAGACGCTGGATTGCCCTGATTACTTCGGCAGCCGCGAGGAGGCGAAAAGGCTGCTGGATATGATCGGCGGCCGGTAGCATTTTCCTCCGGTGGTTGGGTGTGCTTCAGCCGGGGCATTACTACTCAGAGCATAAAATTTGTTGCATCGAAGTACAAAGAAAATTTTTAATCTTCTTTTGGTGGCAAAAGAAGCAATGTTAGTGTCACGCATTATCATGCGTGAATCTACGCTATGCTGGCGCATAGCTCCGGTTCTTTCATAACTGAAAGAACCAAAGGTTATTGGCGTTCCCCGAGTCTCTTACTCCGCTTCTTCGAGGTCGCCTGCGCGAGGTGTCGCGCAAAGGCCTGCCAGGGCTTTGCACATATTTCGAGGCCAGCATGGAAATTACTTGTCTTTTACACGCTCCAATGCGAGAATCTCAAAGATTCAGGGCTATTACAGCCTCCGATAAAACAATTCCAAAATCTCAAAGCTCAATCGTGTACACAGCTTAAATGCAATTTATTTAATGCTCCCTTTAGTATATTATAATACACATTCCGGGAGTCGTTACTCTGCGGCTTTTTCCGGTAATCCTGCAACCGGATGCTGAGTTCTTTATTCCATTGGAATCATACATGAAGGAAAGCAAGCGAATATGTTGAAAAAAATAATAAAAATACTCGGTATCGCCTGCCTGGTCCTCCTGCTGCTTATCGGCGGTGTGGCTCTCTGGCTGACCTTGTTTTTCCCGGCGGAGCAGGTCAGGGAACAGATCGAAAGGCAGGTCCAAAAGGCCACCGGCCGGGAGTGCCGGGTCGGGAGCGCCGGCATCTCGATCTGGCGCGGGTTCGCTCTCGACCTGAAAGATTTGCGGATCGCCGCGCTGGAGGGCGAGTCCGCCCCTTGCCTGCTCGGTGTCGAAGACCTGTACCTGAAAATGAAACTGCTGCCCCTGCTGCGAAAAAGGATCGAGATTGTCAGCCTGTCGATTGTCGCGCCGGAGCTTTACCTGGAACGTGACAGGAACGGCGAGCTCAACCTGGCCCGCAAGGCTGCCCGGGAGGAAAAGCCCGCTGAGGAACCGGGCGAAAAGATGTTCAGCCTGATCCTCTATTCAGTGTCCGTGGAGCGGGCAATGGCACACTATCTCGACCGCCGGGATTCGCTCGAGCTTGCGCTGGGGCCGCTCGACGGCCGGTTTGTGCTGCTGGATCGCGGGCCGCAAGACCCGCTGCTGGTTGGTTCGGAGGTTACTCTTGCGGGTCTCAAGTCACCCGGATCGGAGCTTTTCGAGAAGCTGGCCGTAGTTTTTCCCTTGCGGCTGAATGGTACTTTCCGCTTCGACCCGGACCAGGGAGACTTGTCCTGCGCGGACCTGCAGTTGCGCCTGGCCGGATTCGAGCTGAGCGGCAAAACCGATCTGAGCGGAGTGGGCAAGGAT
>MFIX01000080.1:7527-9390 GCA_001780825.1 Candidatus Glassbacteria bacterium RIFCSPLOWO2_12_FULL_58_11
GCAGGGCGGCGCCGGAAATTTTCAAGAGCTCGCCGGCCTCCTTTCAGCATTTGTCACCAGTGGAGTCAAAGTCGATGCCACGGGTGGAGAGCTTAAGCTGGCAGCCTCCTTGCGTGGCTCCACGCCGTCAGAAAGTGGCCCGGACTACAGTCTCGGTCTCACCCTGGCCGGCCTCCAGGCGCAGGTCGAAGGCTTTCCCAGGCGAATCGGAGTGCGGCTGGCTCAGCTCCGATTGACTCCCGGCGGGCTGGAGCTGGAAAAGGTCGAGGCCGCGCTGGGGGCGGATACTCTGAAGCTCTCCGGGCGGGTCGCCCTGGAACAGGGCAACCCATTCAGCCTGCGGCTTACGGCCGGCCTGACCCTGGATGACCTGCCGCGGTTTGTCCCGGCTCTCGCCGGCTGGCGGACCGCTGGAAAGCTCAAAGCCGCGCTGGACCTGAAAGGGGAGCTGGAGAAAGCCCTGGCGGCCAGGGCCGAGGGCACGCTCGAGGGCCGTGCTTTAAGCTTCCGGCCGCCGGACAGCCTGATCACCTATGAATTTCCGCGCCTGAGCCTGCGCCTGGCCGGAGACAATCTCGAGGACCTGAAACTCCAGCTCTCAGCCGGCCGCTCCCGCCTGGAGCTGAGCGCAGCGATCCGGAATTACCGGGCCTTTCTCCCGGCGGAATTTATCGGAGCAGACAAAGCCGCGGACTGGGACATGCGGCTCCAGGCTGCGGTCCTGGATGTCAATGATTTCTACATGCGGGATTCGGTCACCAGGGAGCTGACCGGCTGGATGGCCGAGAGCAAGTCGGCCGAGATCCCGCATTCGTTCGGCCGGGGGACCCTGGCTTTGCATGCCGATACGCTGATTGTCTCACCGGTGCTCGGCCTGCGCGATGCGGAGTTGAGCCTGACGGTCCGGGACAGCCTGGTGCGCCTGGAGCGGATCGGCGGCCGGGCCTTTGCGGGCCGGCTGAACGGCACGGGCCGGTTCTCTCTGACCGGCAGGGGCCTCTCCGCGTTCCGTTTCGACCTGGGCGCGGATAGCCTGAGCGCGCGCGCCCTGCTCACGCCTTTCAGCAGCCTCGGCCGCAGCCTGGACGGCCTGGTCAGATCGGATTTCCATCTGCTGGCTGAAAGCGGGGATGCCGATAAGTTGCTGCAAAACTTAAGCGGCACCGCGGAATTCTCCCTGACCGAGGGGCAGATCAGGGGCTGGCCGGTGCTGGTGAGCCTGGCCAACCTGACCGGAATCGAGGAGCTGCGGGACCTGGTCCTGGACGACTGGACCGGCAAGTTCACGATCCGCGACCAGCGGGTCTATGGGGAAAACCTGCGGATCGGGAGCCCGGTCAGCGATTTGCGGTTCGAGGGTTCCTCCGGTTTCGATGGGACGCTGGATTATTCGCTGGCCCTGGTCTTAAGCGAAGCGCTGACCCGCAAGTATCGCGGCCGCATGCCGGGCGAGATTTCTTCCCTGTTGACCGGCAATGAGAACCGTCTGGAGCTGAACCTGAAAATCGGCGGGACCACCGATCAGCCGAAAGTGGCTTGGGACAGCCGGCCGGTGGCCGAGCGGCTGACCAGGAAACTGGGCGGCCAGTTGAACAAGCTTATCGACCGCCTCCTGCCCGGCTCCGGCAAGGCAGCCGCGGACAGCGCCGCCGCGGATTCCTCCGTGGCCAGAGGCGACAGCACGGCCCAACCGGCGGCCGGTGATGCGGCAAAAAAAATACCGGGGTTGTTGAAAAACCTGCTGAAGAAAAAGAAGAAGGAGCCGGGGGCGTAGGTAGAGGCAAAAAACTTGAATGGGCATGCCATGCAGTGCCCGGATGGCGCCTATGGATGTCAACTCAATGTAAGGCGAAACCGGACGAT
>MFIX01000080.1:9537-13727 GCA_001780825.1 Candidatus Glassbacteria bacterium RIFCSPLOWO2_12_FULL_58_11
CTGCACACCATCCACTTCCACTGTCAGAAATTTCGTGTCCGCATTGTAATCGAATTGCAGCTCTGTCCCATTCTGTATAAGCTCGACTTTAGAGGGCTTCCGCTCGCTGTAAAAGGCGATTGTTCCGCCGGAAAGCAAGTCCGCCCGGTAGCTCTTTTCAGCCTCCAAGCCGCAGGAAGAGAAAATCCCGCCGCCGTTGTAGAGTCCCATCGCACCCAGCGGGGCCAGCCCGTGCTCCAGCGGGGCAACTGTGTACAGCCTGAACCCGCCCGGCGCCAGGGCCACGCGCCAGCTTTCCGCGCGCCTGAGCAGCCGCGGCTCGCGAGAACCGTATTCGAGCACCGCATAAGCTGCGGCCTTCGGGAGACCGTGGATCAGTCCGGCGGCCAGGCTGTCGCTGATCTCCTCTTCGGGTTTCAGGAGCCAGTTGCAGTTGAACGCTCCCAGGATATAAGTGCCGGCACGGTTGCGGTTAAATAATTTAAGCAGCACATTCTCGGTCTGCGGGTCGCGGAACAGGATGTCTTTCGTAGGCCGGGCGCAGTCCACCGGCCGAAGGATACGGCCATCCGGGAGCGCCACTTTACGGATCAGTGCGAATTCATGTTTGCCCGGCTCATCCGACAAGTACACCGGCCCGCCGGAAATCGCCCGGCCCGCGGCATGGAACGCTGCCCAGGGGTGCACGGACTTGAACATGTCCCAGTCGGCCTGGATAGCCTCGCCCCAGACCAGCGAGTTGTAGGCATTTAGCACCAGGTGCGGCCCCCAGCTTATGCTGCTGTCCGGGAAAAAGTCGGTCGAGGTGCGCATGATCGAGCTGCGGCGGAACTGCCAGATCGCATCCTGGACCATCGACATGCAGTCGATCACGTTGCCCGGGCCGAAATAATGGGCCGCGGAATTTTCCAGCGCGCGGATATACGTCCCGCTCAACTCGGTCAGCGGCGCCAGGTCGTAGCTGTTGTAGGAGAGATCGGATTGGTTGTCCACCTTGACTCCATCCACGCCGCTGGTGGCCAGGAAAGCATGGTAGTCGAAATAAAAGGACTCGATCGCCTCAGGCCGGACAATGTTGAAACGGGAGGTCAGCCATTCCTTGTACCGCGGCGGTATCGGCCGGTTCGAGCGGCCATTGGAGCGGTATGCCGGGTACTTTTGCATTTCCGGGCTGAGCGTATCGATCCCGCACCAGTAGCCCTGAAAAGCATGCCAGATCAGGAAATAAGGGACACCGTACTCGTGGCTCACCTTTTCCACCAGCCAGCTCAGGCCGTGGGGGAATTTTTTCGGGTCCGGCTCGAACGAGGTTAAAAACCGGCGGTCCGGCGCGGCTTTCTGCCAGCCGTCATCCAGCAGCACCCACCCCGGGTTTATCCCGCCCTCTTTGAGCGAGGCGACACCCCGCAGGAATTTGTCCTCGCTGACTTCCTGGAAGAAAGCGTACCAGGAGCACCAGCCCAGATAGTCCAGCCACTCCGGCAGCGGCTTTTCCCGGCGCAGGCTGCCGGTGTTTTTATGTCTCACCACCTCGGCGAATGCGCTGTCCAGCAGCTCATAAGGGTCATCCCCCAGTCCCACCCAGGCCCCCTCCAGGATGATCCCATCCGCGCCGGAGCTCATATTGTTGTCGGCGATCAGGCTCAACCCACCGAGGCTGTCGCCCTGGGCGCTGAACCGGTAGCCCTGGTCGAACAGGGGCAGGAATAGCCCGGTTTTGCCATCTGCGCGCCGCCAGAGCAGGGCCTCGGTCTCGGCTGGGATGACGCTCTCGCTTTCCACGAACGCCGAGCGGGTCCACCAGGGTTTCCTCCGGTGGAGCGCCAGAATCCGCTCTTTATCGCTGATCCGGATCTCCGGCCAGCGCTGGATGCCGATCCCCAGGTCATCGGCGAGAAAGCGCAGGAATGTTCCGTTTCTGGTCTGGTTCGACCGGACTGTCCGCACGGTTTGCGGCAGCTCATCCAGCACGCTTATTCCCTCGACCGCGAGAGTCCCCTGGTCGATTGACCAGAGAGGCCGGCTGGGCCCGGAGGGCTCCGGTGCCGAAGAGGGGCGGCAGGCGGCAGAAAGGACAAGTATGGGTAAAGAGATAAGAACTGCCAGGCGCATGTTCAGGCTCCGGCTTGGTGTGGAGAGGACAGAATCGGATGACCCGGACAGGCAATATAAAGCCGGTCAAGTCGGCCGGCAAATCGAAATTGAAAAGCCGGCGGTTCATTTTGCTGTCGTCAATTATTGTTTTGACAGGATAAGCGGCGCAATGTAATAATTGAACTGTCCGATCTGGTTCCGATTGATCTGCCTGCCTCGAATTTCCGGCCGGGAAACGGCTATCTTTTAAAATCTTTCAATGCTTAATAATCTGCCACTCCAATCTGAACAGGGGGTAAACCTATGCGCCGTCTCTGGCTGCCTGTCCTATGCCTGTTCGCCATTTTGCGGGTTCCAGTCCGGGCCCAGACCGCCCCGGAGGAGGACCTGCGGAAAGGGGTCAATTTTATCGTCACCCGGGTTTACAGCGAGGCGGAGAATGCCCGTCTGCTGAAACTCTATGAAGGCCTGCGGGTGGCGGATGTCACCGACGGCCTCGACATGGCCGGCCTGCCCGGAGTGGGCCTGGTGGACCAGTCGATCCATCCCGCCTGGCAGGACCCGGATTCGCTGCGGCACCAGTTCCACGGGATCGCGCTGACCCTGCGCTACGTGCCCACCCAGCGGCCGGACCGCCCCGGGCCGGGCGAGGATTTTTCCGAATGGGAGGGCGCCTGGTACGGGAATTATTCCTCCGAAGCCTTTGTTTCGATCATCCAGCCCGGCACGGCAATTGTGATCGATGATGCCGGGGAGCGGGATATCGGCTCGATCGGCTCGAACAATATCCTCAAGTGGTACGAGAAAGGCGCCGCCGGGGTGGTCACCGATGCCTCGAGCCGCGATGTGGATGAGGTAGGCAAGGAGAAGGTGCCGCTGTATCTTCGCCGGGTGGGCCGGGGCATCCGCCCGGGGCGCAACGAGCTCGAGTCGGTCAACCGGCCGGTGGATATCGGCGGGGGGCTGGTCTGCCCCGGCGACATGCTGGTGGCCGATGGCGATGGGGTGGTGGTGGTGCCGCGCGCCGCGGCCGAGCAGGTGGCGCTCTATGCCAGGAAGATCCTCGACGGCGACAAGGAGGGCCGGAGAAAGGTCTACGAGCGCCTGGGCTTGCCGCTGGATCAGACCGTGAAATAGGGTGGTTAATTCACTTTATTCTTCTTTCTAAGGTTCATCCAACCAGGATGGCTTAACATGAGCGCAATCGACCGCCGGACTTTTCTCGAACGGCTCGGCCGCACAGCGGCCGGAGCTCTCGCCGCGGGACCTCTGCTCAGCGCCGGTTGCGCCCCTCCGGCCCAAGCCCCGAAAAGCGGGAAACCCAATTTCGTGATCCTGTTCGCGGATGACATGGGCTACGGCGACTGGAACCGCGGGGGCAACCCGACCATCCGCACGCCGAACCTGAACCGCATGGCCGATGAGGGCGTGCAGATGACCCAGTTCTACTGCGCCAGCCCGGTCTGCTCCCCCTCGCGCTCCGCCCTGCTCACCGGCCGCAACCCGATCCGCACCGGAGTGCTTCAAGTATTCTTTCCGGGCAATGGCCGAGGCATGTCGCCCAACGAGATCACTATGGCCGAGGTACTCAAGCCCCTGGGCTACAAAACCGCCTGTATCGGCAAGTGGCACCTGGGCAGCACCTATGAGTATCGCCCCCTGCGCCAGGGTTTCGATTACTACTATGGCATCCTCTACAGCAACGACATGTACAACCCGGATATCTGGTGCGATGATGAGATGGTGGAGCATCCAACTGACCAGACCACGCTCACCCGGCGCTATACCGCGGAGGCCACCGCTTTTATCGAGCGCTCGAGAAACGACCCGTTCCTGCTCTACCTGCCCTACACCATGCCGCACGTGCCGCTTCACGCCTCCGAACATTTCCTGGGAACTTCGCGCCGCGGCCTGTTCGGAGATGTGATCGAAGAGATCGACTGGAGCGTGGGGCTGATCCTTGAGACCCTGGAGCGCCTGGGGCTGGACGAGAACACCCTCGTGCTGTTCACCAGCGACAACGGTCCCTGGATGATTCAGAACGAGCGGGGCGGTACGGCTGGCCTTTTGCGCGGGGCCAAAGGCGACACCTGGGA
>MFIX01000080.1:13754-14177 GCA_001780825.1 Candidatus Glassbacteria bacterium RIFCSPLOWO2_12_FULL_58_11
TCCCAACCTGTGTCGCCCTGGCCGGCGGCCAGCTCCCCGAGGACCGGCCGATCGATGGGATCGACCTGCTGCCCACCCTGGAGGGCCGCGCCGCGCCCGAGCGCACGATTTACTACTACCGCGGCGAGCACCTCAATGCGGTCCGTCGCGGTAAATGGAAGCTCCATTTCCGCTATTACGACCACAGCGGCAATCCGAGCTACGACAAGAGCGACAAATGGGTCGTCCCGGAAAATCCGCTGCTGTTCGACCTGGAGGCCGACCCGGGCGAGCGGTTCGACCTGGCGGCGGACAACCCGGAGGTGGTGGCCGAACTGAACCGGATCGCCGGGGATTACAAGGCGGAGATCGAGCGCCTGGGCGAGAACCGCGACCTGAAGGAATGGTTTATCAACGATTGGCCCACCGCGCCCCGGAAGGGCG
>MFIX01000081.1:0-1083 GCA_001780825.1 Candidatus Glassbacteria bacterium RIFCSPLOWO2_12_FULL_58_11
GTAAGGATCGCCGAGACCCAGGATTTCGCCATTGCCGCCTGTAGCAGTGGTGCCGGAGACAAACACGAAAGAACCCTTGCGCACGGCGCGCGAGTAGCCGACCAGGTGCTCCCAGGGAGTGCCGCTGGAAATGTTCCGGCGTGTCATGAGTGACCCTCCTCCCAGAGATCGACCACCCCCGGCTCCTCGCCATGGGTGAGCTTGAGGAAGATCTCCTCCAGGTGCGTATGGGTGGTCCGGCTGAGCCGGCGCAGCTCCTCGAGCGTCCCCAGCGCCGTGATCTTTCCCTCCTGAATGATCGCCACCCTGCCGCAGGTTTCCTCGGCAATGGCGAGAGTATGGGTGGACATGAACACGGTTTTCCCGCGCTCGGAAAATTCGCGGAAAATGTTCTTGACCAGCCGGATGCTTTTGGGGTCCAGCCCCACCATCGGCTCATCGACCACGATCAGCTCGGGGTCGTGAATCAGCGCTCCGGCGAGGATCAGCTTCTGGCGCATCCCGTGGGAATAGCTCTCGATCAGCTCATCCCGCCAATCGCCCAGTTCGAACAGCTCGAGCAATTTGCCGGCACGCAAGCTTATCAGCTTCTCGGGCATTTCCCACAGCCCGCCGATAAAGCGCAGGAACTCCCAGCCGGTCAGCTTGGCGTAGAGGAAAGGCCGGTCCGGGATAAAACCCAGTCGGCGCCTGGCCTCCTCGGGCCGCTCGGCCAGGTCATAACCGGCCACGCGGAGGCGGCCAGCGGTAGGCTGGAGCAACCCCGTGATCATCTTGATCGTGGTGGTCTTTCCCGCCCCGTTGGGACCCAGGAAACCGAAAATCTCGCCCGGTCCGACCTCCAGGGTGATATTGTCCACCGCGGTGAAAGAGCCGTATTTCTTGGTCACTCCCTCCAGGGCGATCATCTCGTCGCCTCCCGGCCGGTCATGTAATCCAACACCTTGATCCCGACCTGGCCTACCAGAGGCAGGATTTCCACCTGACGGTCCATGTCGCCGGCCATGAAACGCAGGTGCGTGGCATCCGCCGGGAACTGCCCGAATATCGGATCGACACTCACCCAGCCGCCGAGGTAGCACT
>MFIX01000081.1:1118-2509 GCA_001780825.1 Candidatus Glassbacteria bacterium RIFCSPLOWO2_12_FULL_58_11
TTTCTTTCCAGCACCTCGAGGGTGTTCGGGATACTGAAGGTGGGTTTCTTTTCGATGTTGGCATCCATCCAGCGCATGATCGAGCGGATTTTGTCCCGCGGGCTGTCGCTGATCTTGAAAATCTGCGCGGCGAGTGCCATCAGGCGCGGGTGCTCGCTCTGGACGAAAGTGCCGGGCGAGATATTCACATCCCGGATCGCCTGGGGCACGCTGTCGGCCATGCGCTCCGGCGGGGGCAGGACAGAGCTGATTTCCAGAATGTTATTTTCATAGGTCTGGAACCCGCCGCGCAGGCTGAAAGTGTCCTGGCCGACTCCGGTTATTTCCACTTTCAGACTGGCGAGCGCGCGCGCCTCGGGCAGCGGCCGGTCCGGCACGACAGCGACCAGGCGCTGGATGTCCGAGCCTTTCGCGGGCCAGTAGCCCTCGCGGGCGGTCTGTTCATCCTCGAGGACCATCCGGTAACCCATGCCGCTGCGCTCCTCGAGCACCTGTCCCTGGTCATCCACATAGCTGTCCACCCGCAGGCCGCCCATATCCTGGCCGATATGCCAGACCTCTTTTTCCGCCGCTGACCAGGTGATCTTCTCCCGGCCGAGCACCTCCATGACCAGCGGCTCATTGGCCATCGATCCCGGATCGAAAACGGTAGTGCTGATCCGCAGGCCCTTTTTCAGCTCGCGGCCAGCCAGCAGCAGCTCTACCGTATTCGGCAGCTGCGGCGGCTCATCGATGTGAAGCCTCTCGCCCCGGGTCTCGCCGGCAACCGTGATATTGAGGTTCAGCCATTGCCCGTCCACTCTTCCCCGGACACCGTAATCCGTATCCTCGCCATTGATCGTGAATATAAACGAGACCAATTGCATCCGCTGGTCGGTCACCGCCCGCGAGTAGGTGTTCAAAGACTGGTTTCGGCCGATCATCTGGAAGGCCATATATGTCCGGTCAGTCGATATCACCAGACTGTCCTGGGTCACGACCGAGGTGCGGGAGTAGCCGATCTTTTCATTTTTTACATAGATGCCGTACCAGCTTTCCTCGCTCTCCAGCTCGCCGAGACGCTCCGGCGAAACCGCCAGGGAATCCTCCGCGCCCCGCAGGTAGTAACGGCCGGCCAGCAGTCCGCTCATCACCAGCAGGAACAGGATAAAGCTCAGATGCACGCCGTCCCGTAAACCGAATGTGTACTTTCGCAAATTATTGATCTCCGGATAATAGCGGCCTGGTCCACGATATAAGCTTTTTATAGTAAACTCCCGCCGGTCAAACCGCAAGGCGGGGCTGCTTTCAAGCTTATACGCCTTCCGGTGGAAAATGCCCCGACGACATGATAGGGGCGGCCCCCCGTGGCCGCCCGTTGGTACTGCCCCCCGGCGGGAAAATCCCCAACG
>MFIX01000081.1:2520-15998 GCA_001780825.1 Candidatus Glassbacteria bacterium RIFCSPLOWO2_12_FULL_58_11
GGCATAGCATGCTATGCCCGTGCGGTTACGGCAGGCCATCGTACACAGTATGGCCTCATTGGTCCTGGACCGCCCGGACAAATTCGGGCAGGCACAGGGGCCTGCCCCTACAAAACGGCAGGATAACCCATGATTTTATATAGGGGCGGGGCCATGTGTCCAACTGTTTAAACCGGCTCCCGGCGGAAAATTCACTAACGCCATCGTAGGAGCACGGTGCACCGTGCCCTAATGTGAAACGCAAACGGAATATAGTGTGAAACATACTCATCAAATGGGTGGATATCCTGTTGCGGCTCAGCCACCCCGGACCAGTCGGATCAGCAGGCCGGCGATAGCCCTGCGGGCCAGCCCGGCCGGTGAGCTGTCGTTCGAGCGCGGGGCATCCTCATCCAGGCCGATCCGGGCGGCGAATGACGGGGAATCCAGGGGAGCGGCGCGCAGGGCCTCCAGCAGGCCGCGAACCTCTATTGCGGCGGGCGAGTCCTCGGGGTAGCTAGAGACCAGCTCCTGGAGAGTCAGCAGGTAGCGGCGGTCCTCGATCCCCTCCCGCACGCCCTCCCAGGCCGGGGTCGGCAGATAATGGTCCTGGAAATCGCGGTAGGAGAGCATCCAGTCCATGACCGGAGAATCGAAATCATTCCAGGAATGCCCGCCGCCGGACCAGTTGTAGGCCCAGACAAAAACTCCATCCAAGCCTCTCCGCCAGGGCTCGAAACCGGTGCGGGCCCGGGCCTCGAGAGCATTGTCGCGCTGTGTGCAGGGGACAAAGCTCCAGATTGCCAGCTCTTTCATGTTTTTTTCGGTTTCCGCCTCCTCCCCCAGCAGCCAGACATCGACATAAGGCGCTACCGCGGAGGCTGTCCCGCCTTTCCGGCCGCCGATTATCGGCGAAACCAGGCTTATACTTCCCCCCATCACCTTGCGCAGGGCTTTCGCCCGGGCCACGAAAGAATCGCTGTCTTTTGTGCCGCCGGCCAGGCGGTCGTAGATGCCCCAGACCTGGCGCGGCCAGCCCTGCCTGAGTGCGTGCTCGACTATGGACTGTGCCGCCTGGGCATAGGCGGTGTAAAATTCCGGCGAATTCAGCGCCAGGCCCGCAGCGGCGGCGACGCAGGAATCGAAGGGCGCGCCGGCGGGGTTGCCGGCGAACATTATCTGCGGCCGGTCTATACCGGCGGCGCTCAGACGCTCGATAAAATTATCTTCCAGCCCGAAATCGAAGGCGATGCTGCCTTTATCGTTGATCGCGGGCAGCCGCGAAGGGTCAAACCAGCGGGCAACGGTATTGATCCCATGGGCGGCGAGGTCCTGGATGGCGGGCAGGTCCTGCGGTCCGGGGAGAAAAACGCCGTACGGCGGAAGACCGCGGGAGCTCAGGCGGACCGGCAATACCGTAAAATGCACTTCCACCCGGTACGAACCCCGTTCGCTTTCGATCTGTACCCCTCCCTCGTACCGGCCGGCCGGGGCATTTATCGGCGTGTGCACGCGGATCCAGAAATGCTGGGTGGTGTTCGGCATGATCCGCAGGGTGGCATTGGTGTCGGGACGGCTGAACGGGCTGCCCGGATAATCATTCCAGGGCCAGATCCGTGAAGGGTGCCAGCGCCAAGCCCGGGCATCCGAGCCGGCGCCCCAGCGGACCCGGGCGAACTCGACCACGCCGATTTCCAGCGAGTCCGGCGGCAGGTAGCCCTCTGTGTCCTGGCAGACCAGGCCCTCGGAAGTGATTTTCAATCCCGACAGCCCCGTGGATAGCGCTCTTACTCCCAGCACCAGGGGCTCGGCCTCTCCCGGAGCGGCGAAACCCTCCAGCGGCGCCCCTCGCTCGGCCAGAGCAGGGATACTGTTGGGATAGACATTGCTCCCAAAGGCCCGGCTAAACGGAATAAAGCCGAGCTCTTTCCAGCGGGGCTCGAGAGGCTCGAGTGCCGTGCTCTCGACAAAGGGGTCGTTTTTGAAGCCGGCGATATCCCGGATTATTTCCGCGTTCAAGCGGTCGAGGAAAGGGCGCTCGGCATCCGGTCCGGCGAGCTGGGAAGCCAGGCCGGCCGCCAGGCAAAGCGAGCAAAGAGAAAGCAGGGCGAGCGACTTGAGTAAACCGTGTCCGTTCATGCAGCGTCTTTCGGTTAATTCAACCACCGCCGGTCATTTGTCCCGATCCGGCAGGCCGCAGCGTTTCCGGGCTGGCCCGCCGCTGTTCACGGTCCGCGGAAAGTCACCCGGAAAGTCTTGATCTCGAACGGCCCGAGCGAAAATTCGAGGTTTCCATTCCGCAGGGGGGCCTCAGCCAGGGGCTGCTCCAGCAGGTCGGTCTCCTGCGCCTTTACCGCTCCGGGCGGCAGAACGATCCTGGCCCCGGGTTGCCCGGTGCCGCCTGATTCGTAGCAGCGTACGATCATTCCATTTCCATCCTCGGACAGCTTGAAAGAGCTGATAATTACGTTCTCCGGCGAGGCGGAAAGAAACCCGGCTCCGGAGGCGGGCAGGCTTCCGCTGTGCGGGATTCCACGCTGCACGAGCAGAGGCTGGCAGAAACCGGACGCGGCCCGGACCGTGCCGCCCGTTCGCCAATCGCCCGGATGCGGATAAAGGGCATAGCGGAACTCATGCGTGCCCCGGTCCGCCGAGGGGTCGGGCCAGAGCGGAGCTTTCAGCAGGGTCAGGCGCATACGGTTGCCGGCGATATCATAGCCGTATTTGCTGTCGCTCAGCAGGCTGACCCCGTAATCCTTGCCGCTCAGGTCGGCCCAGCGCAGGGCAGGCACCTCGAAGCGCGCCTTGTCCAGGCTGGAGGTCCGGGTGGTCGGCCTGCCGATCGCAGCCAGGGGTATTTCGTAATAGGCCGTATCCGCGGAAACGTTGACCTCCCAGGCCGCCTTGCAGAGCACCTGCTGCTCCCACCAGTCGATGCTGTTGCGCACCTCGACCAGGGGCGAGCCCGCGTAGAGGCTGATCTCCTGGGTGAAAAACGAGGAGGGGAAACTGGTGGCCAGCGGTCTTCTCGGCTTGGTGGCCCCCAGGAAGCTGCGGCGAACCCGGATAGTCGCCCGGACCGGGCCCTTTTCGACAACCTCGACCCGGTCGGCTTTGTCCAGCCGCCAGCTTACGCCGGTATAGCCGATATTCCAGGCATCCCAGTTGGCCGGTTTGTCCTCGAAAAGCTCCAGCAGGTTGCCTTTCCCGCCCGGGGCGAGGACCTCGCGGCGGCTGCGCTTGTCATATATGCGGCTGATCAGGCCGCCGGCCTGGTCGAGCTCCAGGCGGATAAACTCGTTCTCGATAAACGCGCTCGAGATTTTCAGCCCGGATGGCATCTCTTGCGAAAGATGTACATTGTCCTCGAGCTTGTACACCCGGTAACCGCCAGCCGGTACACTGTCAGCCCGGAAGATCAGCGCCGAGCGCTCCAGTCCGGACTGCACCACCTGGCAGGGAACCCGCCGCCCATTGACGGCGTAAAACGAACAATCCTCGAACTGCCCCGCCTCACCCTCGAGCCGGGCCACGCCGCCGCGCGGCCAGGAGAGAGTATTGAACACCACCAGCGGCTGCCCCGCAGGGCCGCTCCGGGTATCGATCCGGCCGGCAAAACCCAGCAGGGCGCCTTTGCTTACCAGCTGCGCCAGGTGGCGCACCTCGCCATAATTCTTCAGGGCATCCTGGTAAATGGCGGTGATCCCGCTGCCCGGCAGAATGTCGTGCATCTGGTTGAAAAGTCCTTTCTTCCAGGCCCGTTCCAGCCGCTCCTGAGGATAGGTCTCGGCAAACAAGACATCCGTCAGCGCGGCCAGCTCCTCCGCCGCCCCCAGAGATTGTTCCAGCTCGCGGTTCGCGGCTTTCATGGCCGCCTGGGAGGTATAGGTGCCTTGATGGTATTCCAGGTAGAGCTCATTGCCATATTCCGGCAGGCGGGCCTTGACCGAGTCGGGAAGCGCTTTCAGGTACTGCTCCATAGTGCCGAATTCCACTTTGGGGAAAACCGGGTGGCGCTGAATCCGGCGGGCCTGCTCCAGCATGTAGCGGTCCGGTCCGCCGCCGTGATCGCCATAGCCGATCAGGAAGGCCATATCCTTGAGACCGGTATTGGCCTCGAACTGGCGCAGGGCGTCCACCATCTGATAAGCGTTGACAATATTGGTATAACCGATATAGGGCATGTAGACCAGGATCCGGCTGCCATCCGGTCCTTTCCACCAGAACAGATGGTAAGGGAAGATATTGGTATCGTTCCAGAGCAGCTTCTGGGTCAGGAAAACCTCGATACCGGAACGGCGGAAAAATTGCGGCATATTCCAGTTGTAGCCGAACGAGTCCGGGTTCCAGCCGATTTTGACCTTGACCCCGAAGTTTCGCTGGAAAAAGCGGGTCGCATACAAGATTTGCCGGACCCAGCTTTCGCCGGAGATCAAGTTGCAGTCCGGCTCTACCCACATGCCGCCGGCGACCTCCCAGCGACCCTCGGCCACCCGGCGCTTGATCTCCGCGAACGTAGCCGGGTAATACTCCTTCATCCACTCGTAGAGCTGGGCCTGGCTCTGGGTAAACGCCAGCTCGGGATAGCGCCGCATCAGGTCCAGCACGCTCTCGAAAGTGTCATGCGAGGCCTCGACTGTCTCGCGCCAGCGCCAGAGCCAGGCCAGGTCGATATGCGCATTGGAGACCAGATGAATCGTATAGCCCTGAAAATAATCGGTCAGGTTGCGCAGCCTGGCGAAAGTGTTGTCCACCGAGGCCGCGAACGCCTTGGGGTCTCCCCTGGAGACCGCGGCCTGGTCCAATCCACCCAGCACCCGGTCCAGTTCCAGCATCAGCTCCTGTTTCCGGGAGACCGGCAGGCTTGAAAGGTCTATTTTCGGGTCCTGCTCGAGCTGCATGGAGCGCTGGCGGGTATCATTACCGAGCAGCCGGGCCGCGGCGAAAATCGTCATCTGTACTTGCTGAGCCTGCTCGACCGCCTTGCGCCAGGAATCGAGTTCAAAGGTAGCGCCGCGGAAAACCACTTTCTGATATTCGCCATCAATCCGCACCGCGATTTTAAGCTTATCCCCGGCCCGGTCCGGCGGACCCAACTTCACGCGGTTTTCTCCAGCTTTCAAGGCGGCGAGTTTCCTTCCGTCCTGGTATATTTCGCCTTTACCCAGGATATCCAGGTTCAAAATGACCGGCCGGCCCGCTACGCTCTGCAGGGCGATCTTTTCCGGCAGGCTCAGCTCCACCCTGAACCAGCACTGGTCTGCTTCGAGCACCGGCTGGTAGTCGAAAGAATCCCAGCCGCTGTCATCCAGGGAGGGTCTTTCGGAACCCGGGAATTCGCCCTTGCGGGCTTTCCAGCCGCTGACCGCCGGAAATTCCAGTTGCCGGACCAGGCGATAGACTTGCTCGACATTCTGCTGTGCGGCCAGCGGAGCAGTCAGGAATAACTGCAATATAATCGTTGGCAGGAGGCATATAACCGAAGTGAAAGCAAGTTTCCAGAAACGGGGGTAAAATCCGCGTGAAAGCAAATTCATGATCCGGACCTGAGCAGAAGAGGGATCGAGAAATAGAGCTGTCAAATTATCGCCAATGCCGCAAAAAACCTGAGATTAATCGATTAATTATACTTGTTCTCACTGGTTTTTGGAAGAGTCAGTTATCCTGCGGGAGCTGCTCGGATAGATCAATCTACCTTTGTTGCAAATCCGGGGAGCAACCATGTGCCGCCCGTTATTAAGGAAAAGATTCCTTCCCGGCGGGAAATAAATCTGATAAATTTCAGCGTGTGAGGGTAATCAATTGACCTGGAAGGACGGGGAAGCCAAGCATGACCGAACTCCTGCGCATTAAACCGCACCATCTGCTAGATATCATCCGCGATTTCGGCGCCGGGGTCGTGCACCAGCCGCATCCGTACGGCCACGCCGTGCACCGGATCGCACGGATCGTGAAGGAGCATCCCGAGACAGTATTCGAGCTGACCGCGGGGGCCGATTCGATCTGCGCACCCTGCCGCAACCTGGTCGAGAGCCGCTGCACGGATACAACGACTTCCCCGGGCCGTGAGGTCTCGAAAGAAAGCTGGAACCGCACGATTGACGGCAGGATTTTCGAAAGACTGGGACTGGCCGAGGGCGAGAAGATTTCGGCGCTGGAGTTCTGCCGCCTGGCCAGCCTTCGCCTGGGAGACTTGTTCACCCTGTATGCCGAGGTGGAGCAGTCGAAAACCAGCCTGAGGCGCGAAAATCTGGAACGCGGATTGAAAGAATATCTGGAGCGCGCAAATCCGGGGAAAAGGTAACTAAAGGCCCGGTCCGCTATCTTCCGCAATCCGGGTCCCCGCGTTAAACCAAACCTGCCGCAACTATCTCGAGAGCCGCTGCACGGATACAACGACCTCCCCGGGCCGTGAGGTCTCGAAAGAAAGCTGGAACCGCACGATTGACGGCAGGATTTTCGAAAGACTGGGACTGGCCGAGGGCGAGAAGATTTCGGCGCTGGAGTTCTGCCGCCTGGCCAGCCTTCGCCTGGGAGACTTGTTCACCCTGTATGCCGAGGTGGAGCAGTCGAAAACCAGCCTGAGGCGCGAAAATCTGGAACGCGGATTGAAAGAATATCTGGAGCGCGCAAATCCGGGGAAAAGGTAACTAAAGGCCCGGTCCGCTATCTTCCGCAATCCGGGTCCCCGCGTTAAACCAAACCTGCCGCAACTATCGCATTCCCGCAATGCCAGGCTCGAGCCGGACTGCTTTAATCCGGGAAATTAGGCGGCAGGGTATGCGTGGTGGAGTACTGGTCCCAGAGCCTGCGGGTTTCCTGGTCGTTGGGGTGGCGGGTGAGCCAGCGGCTCATCATCGCCGAAACCATTTCATGCCGGCCCAAAGAGGCGTAAACCCGGATTATTTTCTGGTAGCCGAGCAGGAAATCCGGATCAGCCTTGACTGATTCCAGCAGCATTTCAGTGGCCGGGATACTGTCCCTGTTTTCCAGGGCCACCTTGGCCAGACCAGCCCATTTCAGCGGATCGGCCGGCTGGTTTTTGAAATAGCTGGCGGCGAATTCCTTGGATTTATCATAAGCCTTGGCCGAGGCCAGCCGGGAGGCGAAACTCATCAGCAGATTCGAATAGGCCGGATCGAAGAACTCGCATTGACGGAAATTGTTCGAAGCCGCTTCCACATCCTTGCGGCTGAGAAAGGCCTCTCCCAGCGCCGCGTGAAGCCTGGCATAAACCAGCAGGGGCCGGGTCAGGTCCTGACGCTTGCCGTGAATCTGCTCGATATTGGTGTGGTAGCGGTAATATCCCCAGAGTAGCTGGGAGCTCCAGTTGACGTCTATCATCCGCGATTTGTCATCCTTTCGGTAGAAATCCAGGCTGTCCGCCCCGGTTTGCGGGTCCGTATCGAACAGGCGCACCATCAAGCCGCGAATCGCCACATATTTTTCCAGACCCAGCATATTCCCGGCTCCCAGAAAGTAGGAAAAATAGACCGGTTTGGCGAAGCCATTGGCATGCAGAAGATCCATCAAGGCCATGTCACGGACCAGAAACACGGTATTGGCCGGATAATTGACCTTGAGATTGCCGGCCTGGAATGTCTCCGATTTCTCCAGCTTTACCGGGCCCAGACGGTCCAGCGCTCTGTCATCATAGCCCAACTGCACCGGCGGATTCGCGTTCTTTAAATTCTTCAGGTATTCTTTGTCCGACAGCCGTTCATAGTTAACCAGGGATTGCTTGGACTGCGGGAGCAGGTAAGCCCGGGCATAGAGGGCCGGATAATATTCCCGGTCGTCAGTCAGGATCAGTATGCCGTCCGGCTCGACCCCGGCCAGCGTATTGGCGGCCAGGTCCCGCTCGACAAAATACTTCGACATGTCCGCCATCCGCCATTTCAGGGGAACGCTGGCAAGCAGGGACGCGAGCAGAAGGAAAATCAGGCTGTAACCGATGACCTTGCCAATTCCACCCGACAGGAACTCGACTTTTGCCGCCAGACGCTTGAGCAACTTTTCTACATCGCTTTTCAAAAATATGACCCCGGCAACCGTAAAGCAGCCGAAAAGCAGGATCGGGAAGAGGAAAAGGCTGTCGATATGGCTCGCCTCGTGGCGGGCCGGGTTCGGAAACTTGTCCCAGGCCTGCTCCAGGCCGAGCTTCGGGTTATAGAGCCAGAGCACGGCCAGAAGGCTGAACGCCAGCAGTACCAGGCCCGAAACCCCCAGCCTCCGCTCTGCTTTAATCAGGCGCACCATGCCAAAGTGGAAAAGCACCAGGCAGACTATGAAAAGCAACTGGCTCCCCGACTGCCATTTAAGGTAGCCGAGAAAAAGGGCCACCTGTCCGCTAAAAAATGGCGCGTTCCTGCTGAAAGAGCCGCGAAGCCCGTCCAAATTTAAGAAGTAGTCCCAGAACGCCCGGCTGAACATAGGCACCGGGCTGCCCAGGCCCGGGTCGGTAAGCGGCTTGACCCAGATATAGAAATAGGCGGTCAGCCCGAGCAGAAAAACGAGCAGCACCCCTGCCGGGCCGGCGCGAAAAACCCGGGCGACTTTTTTCCCGTTATAGAGAAACAGCGCCAGAATGGCTATCGAGAATATGAAAACGTAACTCTGGCTGAAAGACAGCCCGGCGAGGTAAGCCCAGCCCAGGGCCAGGGCGCCGCTGTGTGGCGAGCCCTCCTCTATCCTGAGCAGCATCCAGAGGAGAATCAAGATCAGCAGCAGGTTGAAAGCCGCCGGGCCGGCGATAACCGCGCTCGACCAGACAGTCGGCAGGGCGGCCAGATAGAGAATTCCAGCGGCCAGGACCCAGCGCAGGGAGAGGTTGACGGTCAGCTTTTTCAGAGCGCCGAGATGGCTCAGCAGACGATCCAGGATCAGGAATACCAGACCCAGGGAAAGCGCCGCGCTCACCGCTGATACCAGGGTGACCCCGGAGGCCGGCTCGAATTCGGTGAACAAAGGCAGATTGAGCAGCGCGCCCAGCCAGGACTCGGCGAGCCGCAAAAGGGGCGCGATCAGTTGGTACAAATGGGACCAGCAGGACGAAACCATCAGGTAAAGTATCTCGCCCGGAGCGTGAGCCAGGCCGGCCATCAGGCTGTTAACTACCCAATAAGCCCCATTCGCCGTGGCCAGCGAGGGTGCGAGAGTCAGACAATAGATTGTCAGGGAGGTCAGAAAAAGCAGCAGGAAGTATTTTTTTCTACTCATTTGCCGTTCCACTCCTCATCATGCCTGAGTGATCCAGGTTTTTCATTTTGGATTTTTTCAATACCGATTCCAGGACCGGTGTGCTGAATATACTAAAAGTCCGGTTGTCGCGGAAATCACCGGAGCGCCTGTTCGGGGTTAAACTTGAAGCGCGAGGCCGCGGCGACAGTTCTTTTCACCTGGGCTATATCATGAACCCTCAGGATACTCGCCCCGCTCAGCGTGCAGACAGTGCAGGCGGCCAGGGTGCCTTCCAGCCGCTCCTCGGGTTTTTCCAGGCCGGCCAGCGTGAGGAAAGACTTACGCGATGGGCCGGCCAGCAACGGCCTGCCGAGCGAAGCGAATTCCATCAGCCGGGCCATGATCTCGTAATTTCCCGCCTGCGGCTTGCCGAACCCGATCCCGGGATCCAGCACTATCCGTTCTGTCTCTACACCGCAGCTCCGGGCGCGTTCCAGGCCTTCCCGGAAAAAGAGGTAAATCTCGGCCAGCAGGTCTTCGTAGGCCGTGTCCGCCTGCATTGTCGCCGGTTTTCCACGCATGTGCATCATGACATAACCGGCATCCAGCCCGGCGACTGTAGGAAGCATTTCCGGGTCCAGCAGGCCGGCCCCGATATCGTTGACAATCCGCGCGCCGGCCTCGACCGCCGCCCTGGCAACCTCCGCCTTGTAAGTATCGACCGAAACAAGCACCCCGGGCAGCTTCCGCACCAGCTCCGCGATCACCGGCACAATCCGCCCGATCTCCTCATCCACGCTGACCGGCGCCGCGCCCGGCCTGGTCGATTCTCCCCCCAGGTCGATTATGTCCGCGCCCTCTTCGAGCAGCTGCCCGGCCCGCACCAGGGCGCTTTCCTTATCCGCTATCCGGCTGCCCGCGTAAAAGGAGTCCGGAGTGAGATTCAGCACACCCATCAACTTCGGAACACCGCCCAGCGCGAGCGCCCTGCCCGCTCCCAATTTCCAACTGTCCGGCAGGGCTGTCCGGATCACCTCTTCTATCGACCGGCCCAGCTCGATTTCCTCGGGAGCAGTCCCGGCGGCCAGTTGCACGGCCAGGCCGCGAAGTCTTTCCCGCGAACCGCCAAGCAGCGCCTTGAAGCCGGGTCCGCCGGGCGGCAATCCGCTGCGGGAAACGCTCACCTCGACACTCGAGCCGGAGCATGTATCCCGCAGCCAGCCGGCCAGCGCTTCAGAGATACCATAGATTGCCACCAGCCAGCGGTCGGCATGTTCACCCGGCGGGCCGGTCTCCGCAGTTACCGGAGTAAAGGCTTCGAGAATACATTCCAGCCCGTCCCGGGTGACCGGTCTGAGCAATTTGACCAGAGCTCGAGGCATCGACTTTGCCGCCGCCGGAGAAGATGACGGATCGTGGATATTGCCGGCCGGTATTTTCTGCTCCGGAGGCTCCACTCAGCTAATCCGGGCCGGGGGCAGCGCCATTCGGGGCAATTTAATTACGTTCGCTGAAATATACAATAAAAGGAGGGGGATTCCCTCCTTTATCGTAACACTATCGAGCTTACCGCAAATCGTCGCCGCGGAAAGCCGCCGGCCGGATGCGGGAGGAGGCGGATCGTGGATCACTCCTCTTTCCGGGAGACATCATCGGGGCTTTCGGCTGAAAAAGAGTCCTTTCCGGCCGAGTTCTCTTCGCCGTTCTCTTCCTCCGCGCCCTCCTCCAGCGCCTCACCCCCGGGCTTTGCGGCGGAGGCACGAGCCACCGCTTTTTTCCGGCTTTTCACGGGGCTTTTCTGGGCCTCCGCGGCCTGGACCGCGGCCGGCTCTTTATCGACTTTTTTCTGGGCTGGAAGCTGCCCCCCGGCCACCAGGATATTTATCTCCTCGGCATCCAGGACTTCCCGCTCGAGCAGAGCCTCGGCCAGCGCCTCCAGCTTATCGCGGTTACCAGCCAGGACGGCCATCGCTTCCTGATAGGCGGAGTCGATCAGGGCCCTGACCTCGCGGTCGATCAGCCTCGCGGTCGCCTCGCTGTAGTCCTGGTGCTGGGCGATTTCCCGGCCGAGAAAAATCTGTTCCTCTTTCTTGCCGAAAGTCAGCGGGCCCAAAGTTTTGCTCATGCCCCAGGTGCAGACCATCTTGCGGGCCAGGTCGGTCGCCCGCTCCAGGTCGTTGCCCGCGCCTGTGGTCATCTCTCCCAGGACCAGCTCCTCGGCGCACCTGCCGCCCAGCAGGGCGACCAGATTGTTCTGGCACCATTTTTTACCGTAGAGGTGACGGTCTTTTTCCGGCAGGTACTGGGTCACTCCGAGCGCCATCCCGCGGGCGACAATGGTCACCTTGTTTACCGGGTCCGCGCCGGGTATCGATTTCTGCACCAGGGTGTGGCCGGCCTCGTGAACCGCGATCTGGCGCTTCTCCTCATCGCTGATCACCATGCTCTTGCGCTCGGTGCCGATCATCACCTTGTCCTTCGCATCCTCGAAATCCTGCATGGTAACTTTGTCGCGGTTGCGGCGGGCGGCCAGCAGCGCGGCTTCATTGACAATGCTTTCCAGCTCCGCGCCGCTTAGTCCCGGAGTCCCCTTGGCCAACACTTCGACATTGACATCCTCCGAGACCGGGATGTCTTTCATGTGCACCCGGATAATCCCGGCCCGCCCGCGGACATCCGGCCGGTCGACCACAATCTGGCGGTCAAAGCGTCCGGGACGCAGCAGGGCCGGATCGAGCACATCCGGCCGGTTGGTGGCGGCGATCAGGATCACGCCCTCATTGGACTCGAAACCATCCATTTCCACCAGGAGCTGGTTCAGGGTCTGTTCCCGCTCATCGTGGCCGCCGCCCAGACCGGCTCCGCGGTGACGGCCCACGGCGTCGATCTCATCGATAAAAATTATGCAGGGCGCATGGGACTTGCCCTGTTCGAACAAGTCGCGCACCCGGGAGGCGCCCACACCGACAAACATCTCGACAAAATCCGAGCCGCTCATACTGAAAAAGGGCACTCCCGCCTCGCCCGCCACCGCCTTGGCCAGCAGGGTCTTGCCGGTCCCCGGGGGCCCCAGCAGGAGAGCGCCCTTGGGCAGACGGCCACCGAGCTTCTGAAACTTGCGCGGCGCTTTGAGAAATTCGATGATCTCCTCCAGCTCGTGTTTGGCCTCATCGCAGCCGGCCACATCATCAAAGGTCACTTTCGGCCGGTCGCCGGAGAGCAGCTTGGCTTTGCTTTTGCCGAATGAAAACGCCCGCCCGCCGCCGGATTGAATCTGGCGCAGGAAAAAGAACCAGAGGAAGATCAGCACGATCCAGGGCAGCCAGCCGATCAGACTGGTCATCCAGTTCACCGAGGGCGGATGGCTGTCGATTTCCACGTTCGCCTTTTCGAGCTTTTCGATCAGCCCGGGGTCCTCGAACGGCATGTAGGTCTGGAAACTCTGCTGGTCCGCGGAGGCGGTCTCGGCGCCGCGGCCGGACGCCGCGGCAGTGCCGGTCAATTTGCCGGTCACTTTCTTCTCGACAATAGTAACGCTACTGATCTGACCTTCTTCCACGAACTTCAAAAACTGAGAATAATTAATATTGCGGATCGATTCTTTTTGCGGATAAAACAGGTTTAGCACAGTGATAGGAAGCAGGATCAGCAAAAGCCAGAAAGCGATATTTTTCGAAAGGTTACTGAAGCGCGGCCCTTTGGGCTGCGCTCCATCGTTTTTTTTCCGGCGGTTGTTAAAACCTCTGGGCTCCTTTTTTTTGCCCCCTGAATTATTGGCCATCATCTTTTCCTTCGAAATAGTAATTTGATCCGGCCCCTCGGTTCCAAGGGACCCTTTCTGTCGGCGGGATTCGATCCGCCGCACCTTTTATACGCCTGATTCCACCCTGCGACCATCCCCCGCATCGTTCATGAACAATATAAATTCTAAGGATTTAGGTGTCAATGATCGTTTCCGCCAATCACTTCCCGATCCTCGAATCGGCAGAAATGGGCGGATAGAGCCAGCACCCTGACTGATCGAGGGGTCAGGGGGGCAAGTTCCGAGCGGACTACCCCGCAAACCCAGAGCACCCTGCCCCCGGCATCCCGGATTACCGGAATTTCATCCCGGCGGCTTTTCGGGACACGTTTCTCGAGGAATACTTTTTTGAGCTTCTTGCTGCCTCCGCCCATCCCGAAAGGCCGGATTCGCTCGCCGGAACGCCGGCTGCCGATACTGAGCGGCAGAGAGAGCCGGTCCAGGTCGAACAGTTCCCGGAAGCTCTCCTGGTCCGGGCTTGTATCTCGCGGCCGGAGCTCAAGCGGAGGCTGAGCCA
>MFIX01000081.1:16007-19827 GCA_001780825.1 Candidatus Glassbacteria bacterium RIFCSPLOWO2_12_FULL_58_11
AAAACAGGTGTTCCCCGGACAGGCCAGAGGCTGATCTGCTCTCGGGGAGCTTTTCTGCCCGGCCGGCTTAGCGCTGATTTCCAGTTTATCGAATTCCTTCCAGGCGCACAGCCCGCCGGGCAGATCAGCCTGTCTGCTGCTGGGGCCGTTGATCAGACGCTCGACCGTGCTGAGCGGGCGGCCGGAGAGAATCAGCTTTCCGCCGGTCAACTGAAATACCCCACTGACAATCAAGTGTCGCCGGACCAGGGAGGGCAGCGCCGAAACGGCCCCGCAGTCCAAGGTCAGCCGGCTGCGCTCCCGGAGCAGAACTCCCCGCTCGAGCAGCGGCGCGATCTCCCGGTCAAGCTGACTGCGCAGCCCGGCGGCCTCCTCGGCCAGAAGCGCCAGGTTCTCGCTGAAAAGCGGATCGTAAGTCCTCTCGATTCGCGGGATCAGTTGGTGACGCAGGCGGTTGCGGTAATATTTATCGGTCAGATTGGTCGGGTCCTCGGCCCAGACGATGGCGTTGTCCCGGGCGAATCGTTCAAGGCGGCTTCTCGGAACGGCGAGCAGCGGGCGGATCAGCCGGCCGGAGAGGCTGGAAGGCCGGATACCCGCCAGACCGGCCGGGCCGCTGCCCTTGAGCAGGCGCATCAGGACTGTCTCCGCCTGGTCATCCCGGTGATGGCCGGTGGCCAGACGGCGGCAGCCCAGTCTTGTCGCGCTCTCCCAGAGGAATGCGTAACGCTCCATCCGGGCGGCGGCCTGCAGGCCCCGGCCGGCATTTCGGCCGGCCAGGCCGGGCTGAGCCCGGCCTGCTACGAAAGGAATGCCGTGAGACTCGCACCTGGCGCGGACCAGGGCGGCCTCCAGCTCGGTCTGGCTGCCGCGCAGGCCATGGTCGAAGTAAGCGGCGGCCAGGGTAAAATTCAGCCGCAGGGTCAGGCGCCGGAGAACCTCAAACAGAACCATCGAGTCCAGTCCCGCCGAGACCGCGACCAGGACTTTATCTCCCGGCTCGATCAGTGAATTGGCGAGAATAAAATCATTTACCTGATCTTCCAGAGCCGGTTGAGAAGCTTCCAGATCCGGCTCCTCCGGGCCTCCGGGCCCGCTTTCTCCGATATGTTTGACTGGAGGCATTATATTAGACCTTGTGATAATTCTAGCCACTTGAAGTAAAAAGTTACCGGTACTGGCCCGGACTGTCAACCGGAGAGGCTGAAGATTTCCCGGGCGGCTTGTCTGTCCGCCATCGAGTTTCTGATACGATTCTCAGGCTGGAATGGCCTTTCTTCAACTATAGCGAATCGAGAATAAGACCAATGGAAGATAGTTCTTTTTTCCCCCCGGAAATCCTCCTGGGGCTCCGAAAGCTTGCCGGAGACAATACTCACGGTTCGGCGTTTCTGGCCCGCAAAAGCCTGGAACTCCTTGCTAAAGGGAGCAAATCTTATGCGGGCCCGGCCTCGGCCGCGGAATTCAGGCAATATCTGGTGGCGCTGGCATGGCGGCTGTGCATGGCGCAGCCCTCGATGTACGCGGTTTCGAACCAGCTCGCCGGAGTTCTCGACCGGTTTTTCGACAGCTTCACCAAAAGCGCCTCCTGGACGCAGCTTACCGGAAAACTGGAAAAGATCATCGAAAACCAGCAGCGGCGCAGTCTCCAGGAGCTTGATTCCTTGGGCGAGAAAGGGGCGGTCCTGCTGGTCGAGAAATTTCCGGGGCGGGCGAAGCTCATTACGCTCAGTTACAGTGAGTCTGTCCTGGCAGTGCTGCGGCGTCTCAGCGACCGCGGGGTGGAAATCAGCGTAGCCGAGGCCCGCCCGCTTCGCGAAGGCGTGAGCCTGGCGGAGAAACTCGCCGGTCTGGGGTTCGAGGTGACTCTGGTGACGGATGCCATGCTGGGGCTTGAGACTCTGGGCGCTTCCTGCGCACTGGTGGGAGCCGATTCGGTTACCCGGGAGGGAACCCTGATTAACAAGGCCGGGACCAGGCTGCTGGCCCTGTCGGCAAAAATGGACCAGGTGCCGGTTTACTGCTGCTGCCAGAGCTGCAAAATCCAGCCCGCCGCTCTCAGTGGACCTGAATCTCCGCGGCTGGAGCAAAAATCTCGTCCGCCGCACGAGGTGCTCCGCCGGAAAATCGAGGGGCTTGAAGTCCGCAACCTTTATTTCGACCAGACCGAATATTTCCTGATAAGCGGATTTATTACCGAGCTGGGATTCCTGAGGCAGCGTGAGATACAAAGTCTAAGCGAGGAATTTTCCGCGATCCAGCGAAGAGTATTCGGCGGGGCTCACTGAACGCCGTTCCGGTTCAGTTCCGCGCATTCCTCGAGACTCTCCGGCACTTCACCGCCTTTGCGCGGGTTGCTCAGGATGATCTGCTTGAGATACTCCCGGACAAAACAGAGAAACTTGCCCGATTCCTCGACCAGGGTCACGGCCTGCTGACGGGTGAGTTGCATCTGTTCGTGGCGCTCGCTGTCATCCCGTGAACGGTAGCTGCGATCGACTATCTGCCCGTACTCGCGGGGCACCTCGCCGGTCAGAATGAAACTTTCCTGAAAGATATTCAGCACTTTCTGGTGCTTGTTGAAATCTTTCATCTTGGTGGCCAGCAGGGACTTGACCCCATAGAAATTCGCCAGGTAGATCCGGTTCACGGATTCGGACAACCGCTCGTTTTTAAGCAGCAGCTCCGCGTCCGCCTTGTTTTCAAAAGCGCGCTGGATCCTGTACTTGGCCAGATCAAGAAACATGTCTTTCATGGTACTTTCCCTGATAAATCCAGGCTTGTGGAATCAGTCGACTTCGAATAACTGGGCACTATTAAAATACAAATTTGCTTTCCCAGGCAATTTTCCTATTATTTAAGGATATGCAGGAACCTGAAACAATTGTTTGAATACCTGGAAGGCTTTTTGCGTTTCCGGTATTTTACCGATCCCTTGCCGGGAAATGAAATAAATAACTGTGCGTCTTACGTCAAGGTTTTATATTGATAATGAGTAGTCAAGTCTCAAATATCAAATCCAAGTTAATTTATCCACTTTAAAAAATATACAAACAGTTAAGAAGACAACAAGTTTTTCTCACTGAACAAATTTCAGGAGGGAGGATTTTGGATAGTTCGGCCGAAGCGTCAACCACCAAATTCAATTCCCGCCAGTTTTTTATCTTGAGCGGTTATTCCGGTTTCCTGTTTGCGCTCACCGAACTCCTGCTGAATGATGCTATAATCGGCCGGAGGGAATTTTTACAATTTGACCTCAGATACATTTTATTTGCGGTCCTGCTTTTTTTATTTACCGGTTTGCTAGGCCGGCTGATTGCAAAAATCATCAATCAGAGCCGCTTAAACGGACACCCGAATAAAGAAATTGCCTTTTGCTATTCCTTCCTGCTCACCACGATCCTGCTTATCTATTGGAATACGCAGTTAAATTATCTTAAAGAAATTTGCGGCAATCCGGATACCATTCTTGATAATCTGTTCTTCAATATTGGTATATTCGCGTTTGGCATTTGCTTTTATTTTTTTTCACGCAGAAAGGAACCGGAAAATCTTATCTTAATTACTCTGGTAGGCTCGATTATCCTTCCTATAGTTTTGTCTTATCTCGGCCCAAGATTTCAAAGCGGCGCTCTCGGATCAGAAGAATTCCCTAAATTCGTATACTATAACATGTTCTATATGTGTTTCCTTTCAGCTTACTTATTTCTCGTGCTCTTCAAGATTTCAGGTTTAATATATAAAAAATACGGCTATCTAGTTTTCTTGATGTTTTTGTCAGGAACCCTCGCACAGGCCAAGCTGCCATCGGGAATTTCCC
>MFIX01000081.1:19950-23825 GCA_001780825.1 Candidatus Glassbacteria bacterium RIFCSPLOWO2_12_FULL_58_11
TCCCGAATATCTTTGTTCAATTATATTCTTCCTCCGGCACATCTTCAATAAATATAACGACTTATCTGTTTCCGATAATAAAAGTCACACTAGTCATTCTTATAATGCGAAAATTAGCCGCAGGTTCTGCCACTAATTTCGGGCAACAAAAAGTATCTGTTTTCGCTACAGCCACTGTCTTTACGCTCTTTGCACTATTGGTATTTTTCCAGAAGAGCGTAGATCTGGAAACTGAGTATGAAAATATACTGTCTTCCGTAGCACCTGCCGGGTTGAACCGAGATAGGCCAAATGTAATACTCATCGCTCTGGATACAACAGGCCAGGATCACCTTTCGGTATATCAATACCTTAGAGAGACCACTCCGGAATTGAGTAAATTTGCTCAAAGCTCGACTCTGTTCACCAATGGGTATTCTACCGCCGGTTACACTTACCCCAGTCATGCTTCATTATTTACCGGGATGTATCCGCATGTGCATGGCCTGCACTCGAAAAAAATCGGGAATCAAAACATCGGCGTTCATCACAGAGCGTCATTAACCCTTTCATCAAACAATCTTACCCTTGCGGAGATTTTGAAAGAGCGGGGATATGCGACGGTCGCAATATCAGGCCATCCATTTTTGTATGCCCTTAACCTTTTAGAGGGATTCGATTGGGCAATAGACGGCGATAAACAGTGGAAGATCCACTATTCGGTCCACAACCTCATTTTTAGGGGTCCATTAGAACAACTCGGTCTCTTCTGGATGGATTTGGAGATGGCCCCCCGTGCGCATTGCCTTTCGCGTGAAGCCGGTAATTGGATAAAAAAGCATGAGGATCGCCCTTTCTTTATGTTTATCAATTATTTCGACGCGCACTCACCCTATCTGCCTCTTAGTAAATACCAGAGCCTGTTCGCAGATGAAACTCTATTGCCGCAATACTTGAAGGAATCCGCGGAAATTAAGAAAAATATTAATAATTACGATGCTGAGATATTTTATATCGACAAATATCTAGGCCGGTTGTTTGACGGCTTGAAAAGTATGAGTCAATTTGATAATACGATTATTTGTCTAGTCGGGGATCATGGTGAAAGTTTCGGCGAGCATTCATTATACGGTCACGGCGAGCTTAACTCCTATAATGACGTGATCAAAGTCCCTTTCATCATCAAGTATCCCGGGCAGCATGAGCCGGCCATTATCGATGAGGCAGTCAATCTGGTCGATATTTTTCCGACTGTACTTCAGGTCCTGGGATATCCGCTCCCAGGGAATATTCAGGGAAAGTCTCTGAGCAGAATTAATTCTGATGGCGCCGGCAGGCCGGTGGTGACTGAAAATTATTCAGTCCAGGCGGATAATTCGATCTTCCCGCGCCGGAGTATTATCCAATCATCGCTTAAATTGATCGAGCTGGCGCCCGATACGACAAAGCTTTTCGATCTAGCCGAAGATCCTCTCGAGCTGAATGACTTATCTCTAATAGACACTCTCAAGTCCGCCGCGCTGAAATCCGAGCTGGATAATTATATTGCCTCATTGGACACATTGCAGGTAAAAGATGAAGGACTGGACAACCGGAAGCTATCACAGGAAACTATAGAAGGCCTCAAAGCTCTCGGTTACGTGAAATAAACAGCTGCCTTCGGAATACTTCCGCCACTGCCAACGTGCACCAGGTTTTGGGGAAAGAGCTTATTTAATCCTGCGTTATACTTATCTGCTCACTATCTCAGCTGCACCAGGTTTTTCTCCACCTTGGCCAGGGTCTCCACGCACGAATCTTTTCTCTGGCGCTGCTTTTCCACCACCTCGGCCGGAGCGCGGCCGGTAAAATTTTCATTGGCCAGCTTCTGCTCGAGCTGGCTAAGCTGGTCTCTCAGCCGGGCGGCTTCTTTTTCCAGCTTTTCCCGCTCCCGGTCCAGGTCGATCAGGTCTTTTAACGGCACAAACAGCTCGGTGCCGCCGATGACCGCCACACCGCTGGCGGACGGCTTGTGCTGCTGGTCGACAAAATCTATCCGTTCTACCCGGGCCAGCGCCCTGATAAATTCCGCGTGCCGGCTGAGCGTTTCCCGCACCTCCGGGCCGGCCGGAATTACCGCCAGGTCGGCGCTCTTGCCCGGCGGGACGTTCATCTCGCTGCGGATGGTGCGCACCGCGGTTATCACCTCCTGCAGCAGGGCCATCTCCCGCTCGGCCTCTTCATCCTCAAGGACAATTTGTGGCTCGACCCAGGGCCTTGCGTAAATCGATTCTCCCTGGTGGGGCAGAAGCTGCCAGATTTCCTCGGTAAGGAAGGGCATGAAGGGGTGAAGCAGGCGAAGAGCGGCCTCTAGCACATGATGCAGGATGCGCGCGGTCCGTTCAGCTATCTCGCCACCCCCGGCGAGTTTACCCTTGCTCAGCTCGATGTACCAGTCGCAGTAGTCGTGCCAGATGAACTGGTAGATCGCCCCGGCCGCATCGTTGAGCCGGAACAGGTCGATGGCCGAGGTGACCGCCGCGGCGGTCCGCGACAGGCGGCTCAGGATCCAGCGCTCGGCCAGGTCTTCCCTGCTCGGCGCAAGCTGTTCATCTGTATGCTGCAACTGGAAATCTGCCGGGAAATTCAGCAGCAGGAAGCGGCTGGCGTTCCAGATTTTGTTGGCAAAATTCCTCCCCAGGCTGAACTTATCCCGCGAGAGGAAAATATCCGTGCCCGTGGCGGTAATCGAGATCAGGGTGAAACGCATGGCATCCGCGCCGAACTCCTCGATCACTTCCAGCGGGTCCACCGCATTGCCCAGGGACTTGCTCATCTTGCGGCCCGTGTCATCCCGGACCGTACCATGAAGGTAAACATCGCGGAACGGCACCTCGCCCCGGAATTCCAGGCCGGCCATGATCATCCTGGCGACCCAGAAGAAAATGATCTCCGGCGCGGTGGAAAGCACGCTGGTCGGGTAAAAGTGGCGGAGGTCCTCGGTTTCCTCGGGCCATCCGAGAGTGGAAAACGGCCAGAGCTGACTGCTGAACCAGGTGTCCAGGACATCCTCATCCTGGCGCAAGTGTTCGCTGCCGCAGGAAGGACAGCCCGCGGGAGCTTCCTCGGCGACAATAATCCCGTCGCACTTATCGCAGTACCACACCGGAATCTGGTGCCCCCACCAGATCTGGCGGCTGATACACCAGTCGCGGATATTTTCCAGCCAGTCAAAATAAATTTTCGTCCAGCGCTCCGGGTAAAATTTCACCCGCCCCTGCCGGGCGGCTTCCAGCGCCGGAGCAGCCAGCGGAGCCATCCTGACGAACCACTGGGTCGAGAGGTACGGCTCGATCAGCGTGTCGCAGCGGTAGCAGTGGCCCACCGAATGCTCGTGGTCCTCGATTTTCTCCAGCCGGTCCTCGCGCTCCAGGTCAGCGATCACTCTTTTGCGGCACTCGAAGCGGTCCAGCCCCTGGTAGACCCCCGCGGCCGCGTTCATTTTCCCATCCCCCGCCATTACCTGCACCTGCTCCAGGTCGTGTCGCCTGCCAATTTCAAAATCGTTGGGATCGTGGGCCGGGGTCACCTTGACCAGCCCGGTGCCGAATTCCGGGTCCACGTGCTGATCGGCGATTATCGGGATTATCCTGCCCACCAGGGGCAGGCGGAGCGTTTTGCCGACTATTTTTTTATAGCGCTTGTCTTTCGGATTGACCGCCACCGCCGTGTCTCCGAGCATGGTCTCCGGCCGGGTCGTGGCCACCGTGATAAAACCATCGCCCTCAGCGAATGGATAGCGGATATGATAGAGCCTGCCGCGCACAGTCCGGTGCACGGCCTCCTCATCCGAGAGGGCGGTATGGCAGCGCGGGCACCAGTTGATAATATATTTTCCGCGATAGATCAGCCCTTTT
>MFIX01000081.1:23874-36294 GCA_001780825.1 Candidatus Glassbacteria bacterium RIFCSPLOWO2_12_FULL_58_11
TTGTGCGCTCGCGGTCGGTTTTCCAGGCCCAGATCTCTTTCAGCAGGGCCGGCCGGCCGAGCTGGTGACGGTCCCGGCCCTCGGCGGCGAGCTTTTTCTCCACCACGTTCTGCGTGGCGATCCCGGCGTGGTCCACTCCCGGGACCCAGAGGGTCTCGAAGCCCCGCATGCGGCGGCTGCGGATCAGGATGTCCTGGATCGTGTTGTTCAGGGCGTGCCCCATGTGCAGCACGCCGGTGACATTCGGCGGCGGAATGACTATCGTGAAAGTTTCCTTTGCCGAATCGGTCCGTGCCGTGAAATACCCCCGCTCCTCCCAGAACAAGTACCACTTGTTTTCCACCTGTGATGGATCGTATTGCTTTGCCATTTCCTCGGTCAAACCTGCCCCCTTGCCTTGCCTGATATCTTTTACCTGCGGATTGCGCCGTAAGCTGTTGCAAAATAAACTTGTAAAATAAACTATCATTGTTCGAGGGTCAATTCTTTTAAGACCGGCGGATTGGAATTCCTGAAAGGCCAAGTTTTTAAATATGAATCGGTTTGAGCGTTTTTAGCACTGATAATCACCTTTTTTTTATAGCGATTACGGGGGATTAGTTTTATTTTGTGTCCTCAAGTTTTCAAAGGGCCGCAATTTTCAGAAGAGCCGTCATACGGGGTTCTGCGGCCGGATTGCCCGCAGGCTGTCCGCTGTATTCAGATCGGTCGAGGCGCTAATACCCATAATCCAGAAAGAACTTTGGAGGTTCGCGTGCCTGTCATTACTGATAAGAAATCCGACATTGGAAAAAGCCCCCGGAAAAAAGTCCCCAGCGATATCGAGATCGCCCAGAACGCGCCGATCAAGCCGATAACCGAGATTGCCGGCCAGATCGGACTGCGCGAAAAGGATCTGGAGCTTTATGGAAGGTACAAGGCGAAGATTTCCCATGAGGTCCTGAATAAAAAGACCGCGGGCGGCGGCCGTCTGATCCTGGTTACCGCGATCAGCGCCACGCCGGCCGGCGTGGGCAAGTCCACGGTGAGCGTTGGTCTGGCCCAGGCCCTCAAGCGGCTGGGCAAAAAGGCCATGCTCTGCCTTCGCGAGCCCTCCCTGGGTCCCTGCATGGGGATCAAGGGTGGAGCGGCGGGCGGCGGCTACTCCCAGGTGATCCCGATGGAGGATATCAACCTGCACTTTACCGGCGACATGCACGCGGTTACCACGGCGCATAACCTGTTGAGCGCCATGGTGGACAACAGCCTGCACCAGGGCAATCCCCTGAGCCTCGATCCGCGGCGGATAAGCTGGCCCCGGGCCATGGACATGAACGACCGCAGCCTGCGCAACATCGTGGTCGGCCTGGGCGGGCCGCTCAACGGGGTGACCCGCGAGGACGGGTTCATAATCACCGTAGCCTCGGAAGTCATGGCAATCCTCTGTCTGTCAACTACTCTCGCTGAACTGGAAGAGCGTCTTGGAAAGATCATTGTCGGCTACAATTTCAACAAGGAGCCGGTCCGGGCAAAGGATATCCAAGCTGCCGGCGCCATGAGCGCCCTTTTGCGCGAGGCTCTCATGCCGAACCTGGTTCAGACTCTGGAAGGCGGTCCGGCGCTGGTCCACGGGGGGCCGTTCGCCAATATCTCCCACGGCTGCAACAGCCTCGCCGCCACTAAACTATCCCTGAGCCTGGCGGACTATGTGATCACCGAGGCGGGGTTCGGCGCCGACCTGGGAGCGGAAAAGTTTTTCAATATCAAGTGCCGTTACGGCAAGCTGAGCCCGGACTGCGTGGTCCTGGTGGCCAGTGTCCCGGCGCTCAAGTACCAGGGCGGAGTCCCGGTCGAGGGGCTCGCAAAAGAGAACCTCGAGGCGCTGGTGGCCGGCATGGCCAATCTGGATAAGCATATCGAAAACATCCAGCACCACGGGGTGCCGGTAGTGGTGGCGATCAACCGCTACCTCAACGATACCCCGGCCGAAATAGATATGATCGCCGACCACTGCGGCCGCCTGGGTACCGAATCCGCGGTCTCCGAGGTCTGGGAAAAGGGCGGAGAGGGAGGCGAAAGCCTGGCCCGGTCCGTGTGCTCCACTATCGACAAGGGCGGCGCAAATTTCAGGTTCCTTTACGATGTTGAGGAAAAAATAACCGCCAAGATCGAGACTATCGCCCGCAAGATGTACGGCGCCGAAGGTGTCGAATACACCACCGGGGCGCGGCGGCAAATCCAGAACATCGAAAAATTCGGACTGGGCAACCTGCCGGTGTGCATGGCCAAGACCCAGTTCTCGCTCTCGGACAACCCGCTGCTGCTCGGCCGTCCCAAGGGCTTCGATATTACCGTACGCGAGGTGCGGCCCTCAGCCGGAGCGGGTTTTATCGTGGCGCTCACCGGCGATATCATGGTCATGCCCGGGCTGCCGAAAGATCCCGCCGCGGCCCGGATCGGGCTGGACAAAAAGGGCAGGATTTATGGGCTGTTCTAAGGCGGATAATCCACAATCTGCCGCAAACACGGGAGGGACCCTGTGTTTGCCCTCCGGGCATGCAGGGGGCACGGTGCACCGTGCCTCTACTTGAAACGCAACCGGAATTTTAATTACACTGGTTATTAACATATTGCTGGATCAGGCTGTATGCGCTTCACTCAATGTAACACTTTAAATCAGTTGATTCCTAAGGGTATCATCTTGCTAAAATCCATTCCCACCGTTTTTCTTCTGGCAGCCCTGGTTGCCGGCTGCGCCGGGCGCGAGCCTCATGGCCGCGGCGAGCCGCTGCGCCTTCACACTCCCGAGGACTTCGGGCCGATAAACATCGGTTTCTCCCCCTCCCTGGCCCTGGCCGATTGGAACAATGACGGCTACAACGATCTGCTGGCTTTTTCCGGCGGCTATGGCGGGGGACTCTTCCTCTACCGCCGCCTGCCCGGTACAGAAGAGCCGCGTTTTGAAGCTCCGGAGCGGATCGATGGCAAGTACGGGCTGCCAGCGCTGACCGGGGAAAACCTCTACTGGTGGTCCAAAAGCCCGCTCGGGCCGATATGGTGGCTGGATGTGAACCGGGACGGGCTGGAGGACCTGGTGAGCCGAACCACGGAGGGCGTGCGGATTTTCCCTAACCAGGGCAAAGCCGGAAAGCCAGTTTTCGGGCCGCCGGAAAAAGCGCCTGCCGATTTCGGCCCCGCCGCCTGCCTGGCGGACCTGGACGGCGACGGCAACCTGGACCGGCTCGAGGGCGAATGGCAGAACCCCCATTACTGGCCGCCCTTCGACCCGGACTCGATGGCTCCCGGACCATCCGGGATGGTTTACCGCGGCAGGTATCGGGGCGACCACTGGCTGGGGCAGCCGGGAATAAGCCGGATCAATTTCAGCAAAGGCTCCGGCTGGCTCAAGTTCTCTCCTGCCCGGCTGCTGCTGGATCCACTTTCGCTGGCGGCAACTGTGGGAACGCTGCGCTGCGCCGCGGGAGACTGGGATGGGGACGGCGACCTGGACCTGGCGCTGACCGACCGCGTGGGCGGGCTTTACCTGTACCGAAACCTGTCTTTCGGCCGGCCGGAGCCGCGGAAAGGCCCGGCCTGGGAGGAACAGGAGATACGCTTCCTGCCTTTCGCCGGCTTGCGCCCGGTTTTCGGGAACCTGAATGCCGGAGAGGAAGAGAACCAGCTTTTCCTGGTCACCGAATCCGGCTTTATTTACTGGCTGCAGGTCGATCCGCAGAACAAAACTTCTCCTTTCCCGTTCAAATCTCCGATCCGCCTCGACTGCCGTCAGCCTCAACTGTCCGCGGGCAATTTCGCTGTCCCGGCAGTGGCGGATTTCAACGGGGACGGCAGGCTGGATCTGGTGACCGGCAATGAGGACGGCTACCTGCTTTTTTTCAAGGGTGACAGCAGCGCGGAGGGCCTGGCTTTCGGCTCTCCCCGGCTGTTGGAGAGCGCGGGCCGGCTGATCTGTCTCACCGCCGGCCTGTCCGGCTCGCCCCAGGGCCCGGTTGAGGCGGCCTACGGTTATACCTGCCCCACGGCCGGAGACTGGGACAGTGATAGCAACCCGGACCTGGTTCTTTCGGATATCCGGGGTTTCTATTACCTCCTTCGTAACCCGGGGGATGGCACCCTGGCCTTTCCGGCCCTGGAAATACTGACTTCCTGCGGCGACACCCTGCGCACGGTCTGGCGGGTGCGGCCCGCGCTGTGGGATGTGGACCAGGACGGTCTGACCGACCTGGCGACCCTGGACCGCTACGGTATCTTAAGCTGGTTTCGCAGGATTGACCGGGGGAATGAGCTCGAGCCGGGACGCGCTTTCAGCGATCAGAACGGACAGCCGCTCAAGCTGGACGGGCAGTTGAGCGATGGGCACGTGCATACGGGACGGATAAAGCTCGAGCTGGCGGACTGGGACGGCGACGGAGACCCGGATGTGATCTACGGCACCTCGCGCATGGCCGAGCCTTATGGCCCGGGGGATTCAGGAGAGGGCGGCTTTTCGCATATCGACTGGCTGGAAAATACCGGCGGCGGAAAGGACTGGTTTTTTACCCGTCGCGGGCCCCTGCTTAAGATAGGTGACAAGCCCTACCCGCTCGGTTGGCACACAGCCAGCCCGGCGGCGTTGGATTTCAATCATGACGGGCGGCTGGATTTGCTGGTGGGCGTGGAAAGCGGCCAGGTGTACCTTTTCGAGCGCTCTTTTATCGAGAAAGGCTGCATGCCCTGAACGGGCATGCCATTCAAAACAATATCGGGCGCAGCATGCTGCGCCCCTACGCAAAATAATAAATATAAAAAGGTTATTATAGCACAAAAGGGACTGCTCCTGCCGATGGAAGCAGTCCCTTTTGTGCGTTTAACGGGATAATTTTACTGCGTCTCCCAGGGGGCGTATACCGCGGGCTCAACCGCGTTGCGGCCGAATTTAAGCGGCGGATTGCCCCTCTCGAAAGCGCCCATGTCCGGTCCCGCGCCCTGGAAATCATCGTTGAAACCGGGCAGCGGGACGCCGGCATCGATTGCCGGATTTTTGACAGTCACCACCTTATCCGTGATATCCCAGTGGCGGCCGTGATGATCCACCGGGGTCCTGCCCCATTTTATCATTGTTGTAGTGGCCGCCAGGAAAAACTCCAGTTCCTGGGAGGGCATGAACGAGGGCCTGGCATGGATGCCGTGCCGCTCGTAATCCAGGCCCATGGACAGCCCGGTGAACAGGTCGTGATCCAGGTCCGCCGGGGGGACCGGTTTCTGCAGCCAGGTCAACGGGCCGCGACAGTCGAAAATATTGTTACGGGAGACGGTGTTCGAAATCGGATGGGTGCTGAAAACGCTGAATGCGCCCCGCGGCTGAAGAGCGGTGTTGTGGAAAACATACCGCCGTCCGCCGTTGTACGGGCTGTGCTCACCGACCTTGATCATTGGCCCGCCCAGCGGGTCCGCGTGTGTATGGCGGGAGAGCCCGAACACGTTGCGGAATATGTAGAGCGGCCCTTTCGAGGTCGCCGCGGGGGCGATATGGGTGTAGGTGTGATGGATGTAATTGCCCCAGATCCGGACATTCATGTTCGCCCCTTCGCTCTCGATGGCATCATCCCAGACATTGGCGATAATATTGCCGTAGATGTCCGAGTCGCGGTTGGGGCTGCCCTCGAGGCTGTAGTTGCTCCCGCCGCCGATGGCATCGTTGTAGCCGTGGTCCTCAGTCGAGCTGATCTCGTTGTAGCGGATGACATTCCCGCCGCCGCTGTTCCAGAGGCTTATCGCCTGCGGGCCGCTGGGGTGTCCGAAATCCCAGTCATTGGTCCAGCCGCTGGGGTTGTCGAACAGGTTGCGCTGGATTACCAGCCGCGAGACCCCGCCCTCCGCGTTGATCCCGCTGTCCTCCCAGCCATTGTAGGCCAGCTCGCGGTCTCCCCTGCCCCAGAGGGTGATATGGCAGTCCTCTACCACCACATCATGGACTCCCTCCTTGATAAGGATCGCATCCTTGACCGCATTGCGCAGCTCCAGGCCCCGGATTATCACATATGAAGCCTCGACTACGATATTGTAATCGGTGGTTTTCTCGGGATCGATCACTGTTTTACTCCCCTGTTCCGGAGCCAGCAGGTGCCAGGCCTCCGCGGTGCCGGATTCAGTGATATGGATCTCCTCATCGGTCACCCCGGCGCTCAGGCGGGTTTCCTTGCCAACTGTAAATTTTTCACTTCTGGTGCGGGCTTTGAGAGTCACTTCCTTGCCGCCGCAGCTCAGGCCGATCTCGTACTCGGTGTCCGGGCTCAGGCCCACGATGCTGCCGCGGAACTCGCTGTCACGCTGGTCATACCAGAGCGGTAGAACGCTCTTCCATTTATCTGTCCCGGTTTTGCGGTAACGCACCGCGCAAAGCGTATCGGCCGAGCTTTCCAGCTTGTAATAAAGCCCCAGGCACTCGAAAGTGGCCACGGCGGAGGGATTTTTTTCAGTTTCGGCGGCAAATGTTCGTGAAGGAGGGAATAAGAATACCATCGCGAACAGGAATGTCAGCAGGGCAGGTTTGAGAAAGGCGGCGGACTCTTTCATTTTTTCTCTCCCGTAGCATATTGTTAGAGTGGTTCTGGTGGCGAGGTACGGATATATGATTGACGATAAGCTGGAGCGCGAGGATTGACTCACGGATTACAAAATAGCCCGGATAATCTAGCGGTTGCTTCCCCGCCCGAGGTCCTGGTGCTGTTCGACGGCTGTTGCCGGCTCTGCAACCGGTTCGTGGACTTCCTGATCCGTCACGACCGGCGCAGGGCCTTGCGCTATACCCCGCTCCAGGGAGTGACCGCAAAGCAATATCTGGAGAAACCAAACCCGGATATTTCCAGCATCGATTCGGTGGTTCTGGCTGAGGGAAAGCGCCTGTATTTCAAATC
Organism: Candidatus Glassbacteria bacterium RIFCSPLOWO2_12_FULL_58_11; assembly: GCA_001780825.1. Classification (GTDB taxonomy): domain Bacteria; phylum Gemmatimonadota; class Glassbacteria; order GWA2-58-10; family GWA2-58-10; genus GWA2-58-10. Next base: position 30,771 of record MFIX01000081.1, read on the forward strand.
TTCCGCCGCCCTGCGCCTGTTCAAGTATCTTCCGGCCCCCTGGCCGCTGGCCGGTATCCTGATGCTGCTGCCGCGGTTTTTCCGGGACTGGTGCTATGATCTCCTGGCCGGCAACCGTTACCGTCTGTTCGGCAGGACTGACGCCTGCCGGTCTCCCGCGCCCGGCGAGCGCGAGTTATTTCTGCCCTGAATCCGAATTACCCCCTGCCGGCGCCAGCAGGAGCGCCACAGCCACAGCCTGGCTCCGGTCGTGCGCCAGAGAAACCTCGGCTCCCCCGGCCCCGATATTCTTTGCCAGCTCCGCGGTTTTACCGTTGAACTTCAGGAAAGGCTTGCCTTTCTCGTTATTCCAGACCTCGATCCCTTTCCAGAACACCTCCGCGGTCCAGCCGCTGCCGAAAGCTTTCATGGCCGCCTCCTTGGCCGCGAAGCGGGCCGCGAAATGCGGGTAGGGGTCAGCCTTGGAGCGGCAGTAGGCGATCTCCCCCTCGGTGTACACCCGCTGCTCGAAGCGCCTGCCGCTTTTGGCTTCCAGCGCCCCTTTGATCCTCTCGATCTCGATCAGGTCCACCCCCAGTCCCAGGACCAGCGCCGGTTTGCCTGCAAATACTCCCATCGCCTGCATTCCTTCTTTCTTGAGCCGGACTTACTTGAAAATACCCAGTGGCTGGTATAATATATTTCCCTGTATTATAGTGGTTGCCAAAAGTCCTTGCGCTTTGGATTCAACCTGAAATGGCTGGCCTATCCGGAAGGGTTATCCCGGTCGCATTTTGCAGCCGGGGTCTAGTAATAGCCGTCACGCTTCATTGTATCTTGCAAAGGAAATCAGGTGCTCCCCGGGTTTGCATCAAAGTTATATTGATCTATAGCAATTGCCGGAACCCGGGAGCTCAACAGCGCTCCTAATCCCATGAAGATTATTGGGAATGTGAAAATACTTTTGGCAATTGCTATAGAACTGGATTTGAGCCGCCAGTCCCAAAATAAATCCGGCTCCCGGTTTTGTCCACCCGAACCTAGAACGACAGGCGGAGAAGGCTCTTTCATGAAAGATGACTCGCAGGAGCTGTTCGGCATGCCTGGCCCGGAGGAGGCCGACGGCGGCTTCTCGCCTCTGGCGGACCGTATGCGGCCGGTCAGCCTGGACCAGTTCGAGGGCCAGGAGCATATCCTGGGGCCGGAGGGCGTCCTGCGAAGGATGATCGAGACCGACCGTCTAAGCTCGATTATTTTCTGGGGCCCGCCGGGCAGCGGCAAGACCACCCTGGCCCGGATTATCGCCAATAGCACAGGCTCGCATTTCGTGCACCACAGCGCGGTCACCTGCGGAGTGGCCCAGATCAAAGAAGCGGTGGCCGAGGCGAAAGAGAGCCTCAAGCTCTACCGTAAGCGCACCATCGTATTCCTGGATGAGATCCACCGCTTCAACAAGGCCCAGCAGGATGCGCTCCTGCCACACGTCGAGACCGGAGTAATAACCCTGATCGGGGCCACCACCGAGAACCCCTCGTTCGAGGTCAACAGCGCCCTCCTGAGCCGGGTGCGGGTCTTTGTCCTCAAGCAGCTCGGGCCCGAGAGCCTGAACCGGATTATTGACCGGGCCTTAACGGATAGCAGGCTGGGCCTGGGCGCGCATAAGCTCATGCTCGATAACCCGGCGCGCGAGCTGCTGGTCCAGGCCTCGGATGGGGATGCCAGGGCCGCGCTTACCGGACTGGAGCTGGCCGCGCTCTACCTTGAGCAGACTGAGGGGAGCAAGCCCGGTAAAGATAAGCTAATTACGCGCGAGGTAATGACCGAGGCGCTGCAAAAACGACTTCTCCAGTACGACCGTCAGGGCGAGCAGCACTACGATGTCATCTCGGCCTTTATAAAATCCCTGCGCGGCAGCGACCCGGATGCGGCCCTCTATTACATGACACGCATGCTGGAGGCTGGCGAGGACCCGCTGTTCATCCTGCGGCGGATGATCATTTTCGCCGCCGAGGATATCGGCAATGCCGATCCGCAGGCGCTGCCGCTGGCGGTGGCCGCGCACCAGGCGGTCTCGGTGATCGGCCTGCCCGAGGGCGCGATCCCGATGAGCCAGGCGGTGACTTACCTGGCCACCGCGCCCAAGAGCAATGCGAGCTACATTGCGCTCAACAAGGCCCGCGAGGCGGCGGTCTCGCACCTCAGCCTGCCCGTGCCGCTTCATCTGCGCAATGCCCCGACCCGCCTGATGAAAGCCCTGGGCTACCACGAGGGCTACCAGTACGCCCATGATTTCCCGTACCATTATGCGGCCGGCCAGCAATACCTTCCCGATGCCCTGAAAGGCTCGGTATTCTATGAGCCGGGCAGCCTGGGTTTCGAGAAAGAAATCCGAAAGAGACTGGAATGGTGGAAGAAGCTGCGGGAAGAGGCTGAAAAGAAAAGGGAAAAAGATGAGTGAGCTCTTCATGCCCACCAGTCTTGAAATCGACCGCCCAAGTAACTTGCATTCTTCATAAAATACTGCAAACCACGTAGGGGCGGCCCCCCGTGGCCGCCCGGATTGAAATGGGCAGGCACAGGGGCCTGCCCCTGCAAAAAACTAAAACTGAATTAAATTACCCGTTGCTCAAATAAAAGGAATCCCGCTTTGACCCTGGTCAGTTTCACGGACATCAGCCGCAGCTTTTCCGGAGTGCACATTTTCGGCCCGGCCACCGGTATTATCCGCGAGCGCGACCGGATCGGTGTGGTCGGACCCAACGGCTCGGGGAAAACCACTTTCTGCCGGGTTCTGGCCGGATTGGACCGCCCGGATGAGGGCCAGGTCCACCGGGACAAGAAGCTGCGCCAGCATTACATGGAGCAGGAACCGGTCCTCGATTCCGGATTCGGCGTCCTGGAGGAGCTCATGCGCTCCTGCACCGAGCTGCGGGAGCTGGAGAGCTCGATCCACGCCTTTGCCGGCCGTCTCGACAGCGGGGAAAAGCCCGAGGCCCGGGAGCTCGAGCGCTACGGCACGATGCTGGAGCGCTTCGAGCGGCTCGGCGGCTACAGCCTGGAGAGCCGGGCCGCGAAAATCCTCACCGGGCTGGGCCTGGGCCCGGAAACGTTCAAGCAGAGCGTCAACTCGCTCAGCGGCGGCCAGCGCAGCCGTATCAGCCTGGCCAAGGCCTTGATCGGCGAGCCGGACCTGCTGTTCCTGGATGAGCCGACCAACCATCTCGATCTGCGGGCCATCGAATACCTGGAAAATTTTCTGCTCGAAACCTCCTCCACCGTGGTCGTGATCTCCCACGACCGGGCCTTTCTGGACAAACTTACCAGCCGGATAATCGAAATCCTAGACGGTACGGTTACGCAGCGGCCAGGGAACTATAGCGCTTTCAGCGAATGGGCCCGCGAGGAGGCCGAAAGGCTGTCCCGGGAGCACCAGAACTACGAGCGCAAGGTCGAGCAGATCGAGGAGTTTATCCGGCGCAACATCTACGGCCAGAAAACACGCCAGGCTCAGAGCCGCAGAAAAATGCTCGCCCGCATGAAACCGCCTCCCAAAGCGCGCAGGCAAACCGATGCGCCGAGCTGGGAAATCGAGATCTCTCGCCGGTCCGGCTCGCTGGTGCTTGAGTGCCGCTCCGTGAAATACGCCTGGCCGGATCGAGAGCCGCTGTTCGAAAACCTCGACCTGACCTTGATGCGCGGCGAAACCCTGGCGATTATCGGGGACAATGGGAGCGGGAAAACCACCCTGCTGGAGCTGCTGGCCGGCCGGCTGCTCCCCAAGGCCGGTGAAATCACCTGGGGCAAAGAGGTGCAGACCGAATTGCTCCCGCAGCGCGTCGAGCGGCCCAGCGAGGGCAGCCGGGTAATCGACTACATGGCGGCCCGCGCGCCGGGACTGACCCTCGGCCAGCTGCGCAGCCTGCTGGCCCGTTACCTGTTCAGCGGCGAGGATGTAGAAAAGAGCGTCGATGTGCTCAGCGAGGGAGAATTCCGCAGGCTCCTGTTGGCCGGGATCATCCATTCAAAAGCCAACCTGCTGCTGTTGGATGAGCCGACCAACCACCTCGATATCTACAGCCGGGAAGCCCTGCAGTCCGCCCTGCTGGATTACCCGGGGACGGTCGTGCTGATTTCGCACGACCGGCAGCTTATCTCCGCTCTGGCCACCCGGATTCTGGAGTTCGGCCCGGCCGGGCAGGCCGCTGAGAAAAAGGACAAAGTAGTTGAATATGCGGGTGATTATTCTTATTATAAACTGGAAAAGGAAAAGCGCGCGGCCCGCCTGGAACAGTCCGCGGCCGGGCCGGAGCGGAAGCCGTCCAGGCCCGCGGAGAGTGGCGGCGCGGAGAGCGGGCCGGCGGAAGTCGGACTTTCAAAGAACGAGCTTCGCCGACTTAAAGAGCGCAAAAATTATCTCGAAAATGAAATTGCCGGCCTCGAGGAGCGCGTTCACCGGCTCCAGCTCGAATTGGCCGACCCCGAAACTTACAGGCAGGAAGGAAGGGCGGCGGGGCTGGCGACGGAGATTGAAAAGCTGCAGGGGGAAATAAGCGCGGCATACGGGGAATGGGAAGAACTTATTGAATATGATTGAAGTCAAAGAGGCTCCGCAGCGGGCGGTACTTTTCGGCACGGACCGGCCGGAAAACCAGTTGTGGGGCGAGCAGCCTCTCGAGGAGCTAAGCCGTCTGGCGGAAACCGCCGGGGCCGAGGTGATCGGCAGGGTGGTTCAGCATCTGCGCAGGATCGACCCGCACACGTATATCGGCAGCGGCAAAGCCGAGGAAATCAAAGCTTTAATCGAGTCCGAAAAGGCGGACCTGGCGATTTTCGACCATGAGCTCTCGCCCAGCCAGGCCCGGAACCTGGAAGAGCTGTTCGGGGTCCAGGTATTGGATCGCACCGAGCTGATCCTGGACATCTTCGCCCGTCACGCCCGCACCACCGAGGCCAAGCTGCAAGTGGAGCTGGCGCAACTCGAATACCTGCTGCCGCGGCTCAAGAACATGTGGGTCCATCTCTCCCGTATCCGCGGCGGCATTGGTCTGCGGGGTCCCGGCGAGACTCAGCTCGAAACCGACCGCCGCCTGATCCAGAAACAAATCTCCGTTTATAAGCAGAAACTGCAAAAGATTGCCAATCACCACGTCCTGAAGCTCGGCAACCGCGAGGGCGCGTTCAATATCGCCCTGGTCGGCTACACGAATGCGGGCAAATCCTCCCTGCTCGCTGCGCTCACCGGCTGCGAGGTCCTGGTCCGAGACCAGCTTTTTTCCACCCTCGACACCACCACCCGGAAGCTCGATTTGAGCGGAGGACACTCGGTCCTGCTCACCGACACGGTGGGCTTTATCAGCCGTCTGCCCCATCAACTGGTAGCCTCTTTCAAGGCCACTCTCGAAGAGCTGACCCTGGCCGACCATCTCCTGGTGGTGGTCGATATCTCCAACCCGCATTTCAACGAGCGGATCCAGGTGGTGAACCACGTGCTGGATGAGATCGGCGCGGGCGAGGTCGAGCGAACCCTGGTTTTCAACAAGGTGGA
>MFIX01000082.1 GCA_001780825.1 Candidatus Glassbacteria bacterium RIFCSPLOWO2_12_FULL_58_11
GCACGTTCGGCCTTAATATTTGCGAGAACGTGACCGATAAGAATTACGCCGGCAACCGTCTGGAAGGACTTAAGTTTATCTCCTCGGTCGAGCCGGAATACGCCAGGGGGGACCTGAACCGAGACAGCCGGGTAAATATCATGGACCTGATCAGCCTGCTCGGCGCGATGCGCTCAGCCGAACCGGATTTGCAGTACGACTGCAACTCGGATGGAAAGGTGAACGTTTTCGACCTGCTCGACCTGTTGCATGTCTTGTCGGAAAATAACTAGTGGCGAATCCAAGCAGGGGCAATTCACGAATTGCCCCTTAAGCCATACTCAGCCGCAAATAAAATCCTTGCGTAAGCCGCCTTCCTCTCCGTATCCTGAATAGAGACTTCTTACCGGGAATCACCAATCCCTGCCTTCCAATAAAAAGGATCGAGGAATGTCATTCAGCTTGGGAAGCGCCGCATTCCGGCCCGGGCCGGGCGGCCGGCTGTCGCTGTTCCTGCTGGCGGCTTTTTTATTTGCAGCGAACGGAGCCCGGGCCGCCGCAACTGCCGAAACGCCGGGCCGGGACGGACTGAGAATCGAGAACGAGCGGATTTCCGTGCTCATTACCGGCGGGCTGAGTATCATTCCCGCGCTCAAGGTGGGGGACAGCTTGTTGACCCCGGTCGCCGGCGGAATAGCGCTCAACCCCGCTTTCAGCATAACCGTGGGCGGACTGGTTGTCGACGATTTCCGGGTGGATTGGAGCAGGCTTAAGTCCGAAGAGGTGAGCGATGAGCTCGGTCCGGGCAAACTTTACCGGATCAGCGCCGTGGCCGATCAATATCTCAAGATGCTTTACGCGCCGATCCGGATCGGCGTTGAGGTCCGGCTCGCCTTTTACGACAGATTTCCCACAGTGGTGCTGGCGCAGGCCGTTTTTACCAACCTCGGCGGCCAGCGGCTCCAGATCGACAAGGTTGTGAGCCAGCAATACCGTCTGGACCGCAGGCTGCTGGATCCTGAGGAACAGCCCTGGCGCTTTGCCTCCTACCAGGGAGCGGCAACACGCTGGGGCTGGGATTATTCGCTGATCTGGATCACGCCGGATTTCGACCGGCGGAATTTCATGGGCCAGGGCGAGCTGGCCAGCCGCGAGGTGGCCGGCGGCGGCACCCCGCTGATCGATCTCTGGTCCCCGCGGTGCGGCTTGGCCCTGGCGAGCGCCGAGACCTCCCAGCAGTGGATTTCGTTCCCGGTGCGCGCCGCCCGGGATGGCCTGGTTGAGATCGCCGTGGCCGAGGCTCCGGATGAACGCCTGGGACAGAAAATCTTTCTCGCCCCCGGCGGCTCCTATACTACCATCCGGACTTCCCTGATCCTTCACCGGCTCGATTTCTACACTCCGCTCCACACCTATGCCGACATGCTGCGCGCCCGCGGGATCGGGATTCCCCTGTCCTCTCCACCCGAGGCTTACGAGCCCTACTGGAAGAGCTGGGGACTGCGCATGGATTTCACCCTGCAGCAGATTTACGCTTCGCTCGGGGAGCTCAAGAAAATAGGGATAAGCTGGGCCAACCTAGATGACGGCTGGTTTACCTGGTACGGCGACTGGGACCCGAACCCCGCGCCCGGAAAGTTCCCCGGCGGAGAGCCGGACATGCGCGCCTTTGTCAGCCGTCTGCACCGCGAAGGCTTCAAGACCAGCCTCTGGTGGTATCCCCAGGGAGTGAGCGAGGGAAGCCGCCTGGCGCGCGAACACCCGGAATGGCTGGTGCAGAACGAGGACGGCAGCCTGCCCAAGAGCAAGCGCGGGCTGTATTACCTCTGCCCGGTTCAGCCGGAATGCCTCGAGTTTATCACCGGGATGGTGCGAAAAATCATGGCGGACTGGGGGTACGACGGCCTCTATATCGATACCCAGGACTTGACCGCTACGCCGCCCTGTTTCAACCCGGCCCACCACCATCACGCGCCGCTCGATTCCTACCAGGGCCAGCCGAAATTTTACGAGGCAGTCTATCGCACGGCCCAGCAGATCAAGCCCGGCTGCCCGGTAGAGATGTGCATCTGCGCCATGCCGCACGACCCATTCAAAATGCCCTATTATAACGTAGCCAATGCCTCGGACCCGATTAACCTCGAACAGGTGCGCCGCCGGATAAAGGTGGAAAAGGCTTTCCGCGGCCCGACATTCTGTGTCGGCGACTGCTACCAGGTGCCGGCCGATGAGTGGGAGGGCTTTTCAGTGCCCGAGTCTTTCGAGAGCGCAATCGGCACCGGGGCCCAGGTGACCACCTTTTTCACCGACCTGAGCCCGGCGCAGGAGAAAAAATGGAAGGACTGGATTGCCGAGTACCGTAAGCTGGGCCTCGCCTGGTCCGAGTACCTGAACCTCTACGATATCGCTTTCGACAAGCCCGAAGGCCACGTGGTCCGTAAGGGGGACACGCTCTATTACGGTTTTTACGCCCCTTACTGGAGCGTGGGGCTGCCGCTCGAGCTGCGGGGCCTGGAGCCGGGCCGCAAGTACCGGGTCCGGGATTATGCCGAGGGGCTGGACCTGGGTCTTGTTTCCGCGGAGAATCCCGTGATCCGGCGAGGCTTCAAGGACCAGCTCCTGCTGGAGGTATCACCCTTGAAATAGGCCGAATGCCGGAATATTTCCGAAAATCGAATAGATCCAAGACCGCGGCGGTTGTTTCCCGCTATGCCGCGGCTGCAAAATGAGCCACATTTAAGAGAGAGGCCGGAGATGATAAAAACTGCAGGGGACATTATGACCCGCAAGGTCGTACTGGTCCGGGGGGAATTAACGATCAACGAGCTGATCGAAATCTTTCTGGAGAACAAGATCAGCTCGGCGCCGGTTGTGGATGACAACAACGAGCTGATAGGCATAGTGACGAAGACTGACATCCTGGGCCACTTTATGGACATGGACCTGGACCTGACCCTCACGGTCGGCCTGCGGGACCTTATGGAGTCGCATCCCGAGCAGAGCGATCTGGAGGTTTCGGCCCATACCGATTTGACAGTCAGACAAATCATGACTACCGATCCGATAACAGTCGAAGAGAATATCCGTATAGAGCAACTGGCCGGAACCATGGTCGAAAAAGGCATACACCGTCTGATCGTAACGAAAGGCAAGTCCGTGGTCGGGATAGTCAGCACGCTGGACATTCTGCATTTTGTGTCGGGGAAAGAAAAAGATGAATCCGGAAAGTAAAGAGCCGTCAGGGGAAAAACCCGAGGCAGCGAAGCCGCAGGACGAGGGGAAAAAGGATAAAGAGAAGAAAGAAGTGAACGTGGTGCTCGAGGTGTCGAAAGACAAGCTCGAGGCCCATATCACCCTTATCCCGCTGGTCGAATCTCCCGCATATTCCGCCGATGAGCTCAGGAAAACACTCGAGGCCAAGGGCATAAAGTTCGGCCTTAAAGAGGCGCTCCTGGCTCAGCTCAAGGAAAAAGTGCCTTACGATCAGAGGCTGCTGATCGCCACGGGAGTGCCGCCGGCGCCGGGCAAAGAGGGACGGCTCGAATTTGAGTTTAAAACGGATGTGCCGGTCAAAGTGAAAGTAGGAGATAAGATCGGCCGGCTGGTTCCCTCGGAGCCGGGGGTGGAGGGCACGGATGTGCACGGCGAGAAAGTCCCTCTGGCGGAAGCGCAAGGGACTCCGCTGCCCAAGCTCACCAATGTCGAGCTGTCTCATGAGAACGGCGATATTCTGGTGGCCAAGCTTGACGGGTACCTGTTACGCGATGACCTCGCCATCCAGGTGCAGCCATTTTTCGCGATGGAATCCATGGATGATTACGAGGCGGAAGTCAAGGTGGCAAAACGCTGTCAGGAAGACGATTTCGGCCTCGAGGACCTGAAAAAGTTCCTGGCCGAGAAAGGCATTGTTTACGGCATTCTCGAAGAGGAGCTGAATAAGATATTCGCCCGTGGGAAATACGACCAGCCGGTGCTGGTGGCCCGCGGAAAACAGGTGGTGAATGACCGGGACGGCGAAATCAAGCTGTTTTTTGAAACCGTTGTCCGGCCGAAAGTCGATGCGCACGGCAACCTGGATTATAAAGAGCTTAACCTGATTCAAAACGTGAAAAAAGGCGACAAGCTGGCCGAGACTACCGCTCCGGTGAAAGGCAGCGAGGGCATTACGATAACGGGCAATAAAGTCGCGCCGAAGGAGGGCGTCCGGCCCGCGCTGCCGGCCGGGGACAATACAGGCCCCGATCCCAAAGATCCGAACGTGCTGTTGGCCGAGATCGACGGGAGCGTCAAAATGAAAGGCAACCTGGTGCTGGTCGACCCGATCTTTGCGGTCAAGGGGGAGGTCGGCTATGAGACCGGGAACATCGATTTCAATGGCTCGGTGATAATCAACGGGGATGTAAAAAGCGGATTCAAGATTAAAGCTTCGCGCGATGTGCAGGTGGAGGGTGTGGTAGAGGATGCGATCATCGAGGCCGGGAGCGACGTACTGATCAAGATGGGCTTTATCGGCAAGGGAGAGGGAAAGATAACCGCCGGCGGCAAAGTGACCGCCCGCTACTGTGTGAACCAGAATGTAGTGGCTGTGGGCGATGTCGTGATCAGCGACTATGTCATGCACAGCAGCATCCAGACCAGCGGGCTGTTGCAGGTCAAAGACAGCAAGGGACTGATCGTCGGCGGGGAGGCCTGCGCTGTCCAGGGCATCGAGGTCAAACTTGCCGGCAATCAGAATTACACGCCCACCGTGCTGATGGCCGGACTCGATAAGCAGACCGGAGAACAGCTTAGGCTGAAACGGGCCTACTTGATGAAAAACGCCGAGAATATCCGGGAGATCGGCCAAATTCTCGGAAAGTTCGCCCGCCTTAAGCTGGTCAGGAAGAGCCTGCCGCCGGAAAAGGAAGCGATCCTCCAGAAACTCGAAGGTGTGAAAAAAGAGCAGGAAGAAAAGCAGCGGCAGACCTTCGGCGAAATCAAGGAGCTGGAAGCCGAAATGAGCAAATCGAAGAACGCCCTGATCAAGGTGCTGGAGCAGATCTTTCCGGGCGTCTCGATCACCATCTGCAACCGGCACCTGGTGGTCAAGGAGCCGCTGCAAAGTGTCTATTACCGGTTCACCGAGCAGGAGCTGATCGCCGCCGACCTGGAAGAGCTGGGCAAACCGGCACAGGAAGCCGCCCCCGATCCGGCCAAAGACAGTGCTCCGCCTTCCGGCAAGACCGAGAAATAATCCGGACCGCCCCCCCTGCATTTTTCGAGAAACAGGACCGATTTGGAAGCGTGTTGAAATTATCGTGCCTACAGGCATTAAACGTTGGATTGTAGGGGCGACGCATGTGTCGCCCCTACGGCTTTTCATAAATTTCAGATAGTTAAACCGCGGCATCCTGCGTTATTTATTTACCGGTATTGAATTTTATGGTAAATGGAGATTTTTCAACGCCTCTTTGAGAGATTGAAATGACTTCCCGTCAACGTATCATCTCCGCGCTCGAGCACCGTGTGCCGGACCGTATCCCGCTGGATTTTTCCGGCCACCGCTCCTCGGGGATCAGCGCGATTGCCTGCCACAAACTACGCAAGCATCTCGGCCTGGCCGAGCGGCCAATCCGGGTCTACGATCCGATCCAGCAGCTCGCCGTGGTGGATGACGATCTGCTGGACCTTTTCGGCGTGGACACTATCGAGCTGGGCCGGGCCTTCGCCCGCGAAGACTTCCACTGGACCGATTGGGTGCTCCCCGACGGTACGCCCTGCAAATTGCCGGCCTGGGTCGCCCCGGAGCGGGAGGCTGGCGGCTGGGTTCTGCGCTCGAAAAGCGGCCGGGTGCTGGGCCGGATGCCGGATGGAGCGCTCTATTTCGAGCAGGTATATTACCCGTTCGCCGAAAAAAGCGATCTCGACCGGATCGAGGAAGCCTCGCGGGAGAGTATGTGGTCCGCGGCTCCTTCGCCGCCCGGGCCGCTGATCGAGGGGCCGGAGGGCAGGAAAAAATTCAGGGAGGGGGCTCGTTCACTGCGAAACAGCACTGACCGCGCTATCCTGGCCCTTTTCGGGGGCAATCTGATGGAGGGCGGCCACGGCCTCTACCGTCACGATAACTTTTTCATGCTCCTGGCCGCGGAGCCGCGGGAGGCGCACCGTTTCCTGGACCGGCTGGTTGAGCTGTATCTGAAAAACCTGGAGCGCTTCCTCGAAGATGTAGGAGAGTTTATCGATATTATCGTTTTCGGCGATGACCTGGGCACCCAGGGCGGTCCGATGGTCTCGCCCGCGATGTACCGCGAGTTTTTCAAGCCCCGTCACGCCCTCCTCTGGCAGCGGGCCAGGCGGGACCTGCCCCTGAAAGTGATGCTGCACTGCTGCGGCGGAGTGCGCGAGCTGCTGCCCGATCTGATCGAGGCCGGGCTGGATGCGATAAACCCGGTGCAGATAAGCTGCCGGGGCATGGACGCCGCGGAGCTGAAAAAAGAGTTTGGCTCGGAGCTTACTTTCTGGGGCGGCGGCTGCGACACCCGCGACATTTTGCCCAATGCCTCTCCGGCTGAGGTCAAAAGTCACGTAAAGAGGCAGATCGATATCCTCAGCCCCGGCGGCGGGTTCGTTTTCCAGCAGGTGCACAATATCCTGGCCGATGTCCCCCCGCAAAACGTGGCGGCGATGTTCGAGGCCCTGCGCGAGTGGTCCTGACACGGCAAACCGGTCAGAGCTCTTTCTGATGGCAGAGGCAGGACTGCCCGGTGGATTTGAGATCGCCCGCCAGGAAGGCCCGCACCGCTTCTTCCGGGTTAAGATCGTCCGCGATTATGCAGTGTTGAATCCCCAAATTGTCCAGTTCCTGAATCGCCTTCCGGCCCATGCCGCGACAAATGACCGCCTGGCAGCCCTGGAGCTGGGCGATAAGCCCGGCGTGGCCGTGGCTGCCCTCCTCCGGGCGGCTGTCTTCTCCGCCCCGGCACCCGGCATTCCCGCCCGGGAGGCTGTCGAAGGGCCGGCTGGCCTGCACCTCTAACCGTCCATCTTTGGCCTCGTAAATCAGCAGGCCCTTGCTCTTGCCGAAATGCGGCGAGATCGATTTCCCGTTGTCTGTAGCCACGGCGATTTTCATTCTCCGGCCCCTTTCCCGAGCGCTGCGTTTTGACGGTTGAAGTCGCGGTTTTTGCCTAACCTGCGCCGCCGGCACCTGCCACCAAAACCGCGCCCGGCGCCGGCCATTCCACCGTGATGGATATTCTCGCTGTTGCAGGTTGGACAGGCCTGAGGCCTGCCGGTGCCGAACGGCACTTCCCAGGCATGCCCGCAAGCATAACATTTAAAAGCTCTCATATCAGCCATTTCAACGTTGCCTCCTTCGATGATAAGACATCTGCCTTCGATAAGCGCCTCTGCTGTCTTGCGGCGGGCCTCCGCGACGATCCGGCCGAAAGTCTGGCGCGAGACATTCATCCTCCGGGCCGCCTCATCCTGGTAGAGGCCCTCCAGGTCAGCCAGGCGCAGGGCTTCGAGCTCATCCAGACCCAGGCTGACCTGCTCCAGCGCCGAGGCGGGAACACCCGCCGGCTTGAATGTTTTGGCATCCGGTATCCCATTGATTCTTCTGCAGTTTCGCGGCCTGGCCATGCTGTTCTCCTCTTAATTCATTATAAGCATATGCTCATAATAAATCAAGAGAAACTTTCTATTTTATCCGTTCTGAATGTCGGGGCAGGTCCTCAGGCAACTCAGGGTTGTAAAAATTTGATCAGGTTGAATTATTTCGGTTTCCTGATTAGATTGAGGTTGGTATCTGGACTGAAAAGTCCACCTGCTTTAACCGCAATGGCTGATCTATTCAAGGCCGTGGGGAGATATAAGATGAGTAATCTGACATTGGAAATGGTGAAAAAAGACCTTTATTCCAGGCCGCACCCGAGCCTGACCCCGATCGATATCGAGGCCAAGGCGCCGCTGGTGCATGAAATACTGGCTCTCAAGGCCAGGCA
>MFIX01000083.1 GCA_001780825.1 Candidatus Glassbacteria bacterium RIFCSPLOWO2_12_FULL_58_11
ACCTTTAAAATCTGTAATAACCTTTAAAATCTGTAATAATCCAAAGGCCGCCGCCTGGGCCATGGGGCTGACCCTCTTCCTGCCCTCCAATATTATCTGGTCGGTCGAGCTGCTGAAAGAACCGATGATCCAATTGTACATCTCTTTGATTATCTATATGTTCTTGGAACTGATCATCAACCGGAAATGGCGCAACCTTCTCATTTTGGCCGTGTTGTGTTTTCCCTTAAAACATCTGAGAGCACAGACTCATCTATTGATGCTTGGCACGGTGGGCTTGTCCGCGATCTTGTTTTTGCCTAAGAAATTCTACACCGGGATAATAATGGCGGTTTCAGTGACCGCCGCATTTGGGGTAATCTCCGGATCAGGCAAGCTAAATCATTATTTTCAATCGTTAAATGCAAAAATTATCGATACGCAAATCGGCTTTATGACTACTGGTGGCTCTTATTATGTTTTCGTGCCTCCCAGATACGTTCCTTACACCAAACTAAAGTATGAGCTGTCCAAGCCTGAATTCGCCGTGACTTATCTCAAGGCGCTAGCCTATTATCTCGGAGTGCCCAATCCGCTTAAGGCCGGGTCGATATACAAAATCCCCGCTGCCTGCCAGATGATTGTCTGGTATTTTCTACTATCCCTGTTTTTTATTCCCGGCGTACTTTATCTGTTGCGCTACCACTACAGCGCATCCGGAATTGTGCTGATTTACATATTCTTCTCCACCTCTGCTTTCGCGCTGTTTACCGGCAACGAGGGCGCTGCGTTCCGCCAGCGGGATGTCATCACGCCGTTTTTCTTCATCCCGATCTCGCTCGGGATAGTCAATGCCTGGGGCTGGCTGGCCCGAAAGTACGAGCGCGCGCTGAATCCAGTCGGCGCTGAGCGGCTCAGGCCCCAGGCTCTTAATACCGGAACTCAGGAGAAACCAGATGACCCGTTTTCTAGATGAAGTCGACAGTCAGCCCGCGGCGCTGCTCGAGCTGGCCGGATTCTACCGCGCCGCCGGCGCGCCTCTGCTGAAGGAATGGGAAAAGCTCCTCGGCCGTCACTCCAGCCTGGCCTTTATCGGGATGGGCACCAGCGAGCTGGCCGCCTGCCTGGTGCTTGATGCTCTCGCCTCCCTGGGGAAAAGCGTAACAATCCACGATGCCGGAGAGTACCTGCATTACCTGCTGGAATACAGCTCCCGGGACAGGCTCTATGTGCTGATCTCCCAGTCCGGCGCAAGCGCGGAGACCGATAAAGTCTGCCGCGCCCTGGCCGGAGTCGCCCCCCGGGTGGTGCTGGCCAATGAAGAGAAAAGCCCCATGGCCCTGGCGGCGGACCTGTTCCTGCCGCTGAAAGCCGGAGCGGAAAGGTCGATCTCGAATAAAACCTACCTGAACACGTTGGCGCTGCTGTATCTGCTGGCTGGAGGCGGGCTGGATAAACTGGAAGCAGTAGCCGGTTACCTGGGCCATTCCTGTTCCGAGAAAGAAGTGTCCGCGGCGGCGGAATTTCTCCGGCCCGCCGAAAGTATCCATTTTATCGCCCGGGGGCCCGCGCTCGCCGCGGCCCGCCAGATGGCGCTCACTTTCATGGAAGGCGCCAAATGCCACGGGACGGCATTCGCGGCCGGCGCCTTCCGTCACGGGCCTTTCGAGGTGCTTGGGGAAAATCACCGCGCGGTCTGCCTGGCGCCCCAGGGAAAAACCAGCGCCCTGACCCTGGCCATGGCCCGGGAAATGGCCTCCCGGGGCAGCCGGGTCGTGCTGCTGACCGATCTGGAAGAGATCCCGGAGGAGGATAATCTGTGTGTGATCCGGGTTAAATCGTTCGGCGAGGAGCGGCTTTTCCCGCTGGCTCTGGTGGTGCTCCAGGGCCACTTGCTGCATCATGTCGCCGCGCTGAGAGGTTACGAGGCCGGGGTGTTCAGGGTGGTGAGCAAGGTCACGACCGTGGAGTGAGGACCCGGAATAACGGATCGCGAGTAATTCAGGGATTGATTGGCGGGCTGAACATTTTCAGCAGGTTGCGGTCGCTGTGACGGGTGGGCCGGACGCAGCCGACAATTTCCTTTCTGAGGGCGGTATCGCGCTCGATCCGGTCGATATCTTCACCCAGGCTGCGGGTATTGCGCAGGTTGATGCCGATGAAAATCCTGTGGTCCGGGTGCTTGTCCTGGAAAATTTTTACCGGGAAACGGTCCGGCTCACCGGCGGTTTCCTCGGAAAATATTGATTGTAATGTTTCCCGGAAGGATTTAGCCAGGCTGATCTTGAGCAGGTTCACATCCGGCGCGTTGAGCTCCTTGAGCATCAACACTATGGTCTTCAGCAACAGGTGGAAAATCGCCGCCTCATCCATCCCCACTTCGCCTGTTGCGGATTTCCCTGCCGCGGCCGCCGGATGACCGGCGCCTGCCGCCTCTTTCCCCGCTCCCTCCCCGGCCGGAGAGGCTTCCTCGCGGAACAGCAGCACGCCGCCGGTAACCACGAAATTGACCAGGCTGGCTGAAATTTTCAGCTTATCCTGCTCCAGTTTTTCCTTGTCGGCTACTTTACCTTCGACCAGATAACGGTCCAGCGACTCCCTGAATATCTCGCGAACATCCACCACTTTCCGTGGGAAAATGTCCCGCGCCAGCCGGTCGACAGCCGCCCGCTGATTGGTCAAGCCGGACTCCTGAATAAGCTAATTCACTATAATTAAATAAGTTATACAATGCACATTTTCATTTTATCTTAAGCGCAGGCTTTTTGTCAAGTGTTTTTGGCCCGGCTGAGCGTTCCTGCGCTTTCCGCTCCTCGCGTCCGCTCCCGAGGCCGCCGTCCTCGGCACAGACAACCGGTCGATTCTCCAACCCCTTTTAAGTTAATCAGTTGGAAAAGCTTGTCATTAATGAAAAATTTTTTATATTTAGGGGCATTTTTCCGGGCGAGGGCCAGGGGCCGGACCCGGATGCGGGGAAAAAATCGCGGAAATCAAGGCAAAAGCGATCAATCATTTCACGAGGAGAAACAGTGAACATCTATGTCTGCGTCAAACAGGTGCCGGATACCGAGGCCAGGATCCAGATCGCCGAGGACGGCAAATCCATAGAGACCGGGGAAATCAATTTTATCCTGAACCCCTTCGATGAATTCGCGGTGGAGGAGGCGCTCCGGACTCAGGAGAAACTGGGCGGCGAGGTAACCGTGGTGAGCCTGGGCAATGAAAACGCCGCTGCGGCAATCCGCACGGCGATGGCCATGGGAGCGGACAAGGGCCTCCTGCTCCGGACCGCTGAGCCGGCCGATGACCCGCTTCTGGTGGCCCGCGCGCTGGCCCGCGAGATCGGCGGCAGCGGTGTGGATGTGGTCTTTTTCGGGAAACAGGCGGTGGGCAATGAGCACGGCCAGGTCGGGATCCTGGTCGCTGAGCTGCTGGGCATTCCAGGCATCTCCGAGGTGAGCGGGCTGGAACTCAGCGCCGAGAGCGCTAAGGGGAAGCGCGAGATCGAGGGCGGCAGCGAGTTTTTCGAGTGTCCCCTGCCGGCGATGTTCACAACTCAGAAAGGTCTTAATGAGCCGCGCTATCCCTCGCTCAAGGGCCGGATGGCGGCCAAGAAGAAACCCCTCGAGGAAAAGGCGGTCACCCTCGGCGAAAGTCAGCTCGTGGTGGAGAAGCTCAATTACCCGCCCCAGCGCGAGCGCGGCCGGGTGATCGGCCAGGGCGCCGCGGCTGCCGGGGAGCTGGTCCGCCTGCTCCGGGAAGAGGCCAAGGTCATCTGAAGGAAGGTAACTTATACATAGCCTCCTATCTTATTAGGTCAATCCACTTTAAGGTTTATTGACAAGCAATTTTTGGGGGTAGTCAGAAAACAGGAGTCTGTAGTCAGAAGAATACTGAAAACTAAAAGGCAAGGTCTCCAATTCTGACTTCCTTCTCCTGACTCCTGACTTCTGCTTTCAAATAGATAAGGAGAACGATACATGGCATTAAAGGTACTGGTAGTGGTCGAGGCGCGTGAAGGCGAGTCCTTGAAAAAATCAAGCCGTGAGGCGCTCGGTCTGGCCCGCCGCCTGGCCGGCGAAGGAGAGGTCATTGCGGTGCTGGCGGCAGCCCGGGCCGGCGAGGTGCCCGGCCGGCTGGCGGCTTTCGGCGCAGACCGGGTGCTGGTGGCGGAAAATGCACGGTTCGCCAATTACAGTCCGGGCGGTTTCGCCGCAGCGGCCGCCGCTGCGGCCAAAGCAGCCAATCCGGCGCTGATCCTGGTCGGCGGGACAGCGCTGGGCAAGGACCTGACGCCGCGGATCAGCGCCCGTCTCGGCGTGCCGGCGGCCACCGACATTATCGGTGTGGAGCTGGAGGGGGATAAAATATTCGCACTGCGCCCGGCGTTCGGCGGGAAAGTGCAGATGAAAGTATCTTTCAAAGCCGCTCCGCCGGTCCTCTGCCTGCGGTCCAATGTTTTTGACTCGCTGCCAGAGAACAGCGGCCGCAGCGCGAAGGTCGAGAGCCTGGCCCTGAGCCTGGAGGAGAAAGACCTGGCCTTGAAAATCACCGGCGCGGAGAAAATCTCCGGCGAGCGGCCGGACGTGGCCGAGTCCAATATCGTGGTCTCCGGCGGCCGCGGAATGCGCGATGCCGCCAGTTTCAAGCTCCTCGAGCAGTTGGCGGGCGCGCTCGGCGCCGGGATCGGGGCCAGCCGGGCCGCCGTGGATTCAGGCTGGCGGCCGCACGGCGATCAGGTCGGCCAAACCGGAAAATTTGTCAGCCCCACCCTTTACGTGGCCTGCGGGATCAGCGGCGCGGTCCAGCACCTGGCCGGCATGATCAGCTCGAAAGTGATCGTGGCGATCAATAAGGACCCGGATGCGCCGATATTCAAGGTCGCCAATTATGGGCTGGTGGGCGATGTTTTCGAGGTGGTACCGGCGATAGTGGAAGAGCTGAAAAAGCATTCCTGAGCGCACTGTGCCTCAAAAGACGATCTTTCTCCCGGAAAATTTATAAGATACCACGACCTCCATAGAGATAAAAAACTGTTTCATAACTTGGTTTTTATCATACTGATAGCGAGTCGTCTGGTAAGACCAGAAACACAACCCCCTGTTTCCCCCTTTTTAAGTGGGAATTATGACCGCTGAAATCCAGGGCTGCACGAAAAACCTGTAAATGGAAAAATTCCCCCTTATCAAAGGGGGCGCCCCGATTTGATCGGGGCGGGGGTTGTCTTGTTTTGTAGATTATGAAACAGCTTCTGACCAAAGTTTCTGCTAGAATAGCCTTCAGGGGCGCGATGCACGGTGCCCCTGCGTTAAAAAGAAACTCACTATTATCGATTGATACTGGATAAAGAATCTGTTTCGTGAAGAATAGTCCGTAGCTGGTATTAATAATATCACGCGGGGGCTGATTTTGTCCGAGGATAAATTCGATTGTATCGTAGTCGGGGCCGGACCCTCAGGCACGGCAGCCGCGCTGACCCTGGCGCGGGCTGGCCTGCAGGTGGCGCTGCTTGAGCGCGGCGAATACCCGGGCGCGAAAAACCTTTTCGGCGGGATACTTTTCACCACCGTGCTCAACCGCCTGCTGCCCGAGTTCTGGAAAGAGGCTCCGGTCGAGCGTCACGTGATCAGCCGCCGGTTCGGCTTCCTCAACCAGGACAGCGAGCTGGCGGTCAATTTCGCCTCGGAGCGCTATAATCAGCCGCCTTTCAATAACTCCTTCATCGTCCTGCGCAGCCGTTTCGACCGCTGGTTTGCCTCGAAAGCCGAGGCGGAGGGCGTGGAGCTGATCCCGGAGATCGTGGTGGATGATTTCATCCGCCGGGAGGGCAAGGTGGTCGGGATTCTTGCCCGGGGCGAGGGCGGCGGGCACGATGAACTCATTGCGGATGCGGTGATCTGCGCCGAGGGCGCCAACAGCCTGCTGGCTGAAAAATCCGGCCTGCGGCCAAAAATGTCCCCGGCCAACCGAGTGCTGACTGTTAAGGAAATCATAAAACTCTCGAAACCCGTGGTGGAGGACCGCTTCCATCTCGAAGCCGGCCAGGGAGTGGCTTACGAATATTTCGGCGAGGCGGTCCAGGGCATGGTGGGCTCCGGATTTATCTACACCAATCAGGACAGTATCTCGGTCGGGATCGGCTGCACGGTCGAGGATTTCCTGGCCAAGAAAATCTCCCCCAACGATCTGCTGGAATATTTCAAGGCCCATCCGCGGGTGCGGGCGCTAGTGCGCGGGGGCGAGGTAATCGAATACTCAACCCATATGATCACCGAGGAGAGTTACGATCACCTGCCGGAGATGGTGGGTGACGGGCTGATCCTGGTCGGGGATGCCGCCGGCCTGATCAACGCCAGTATCTACCACGAGGTGACCAACCTGGCCATGGCCAGCGGCGTATTCGCCGCCGAGGCGGTTATCGAAGCCAAAAGCAAAGGCGACTTCTCGAAAGCCGCTCTCGGAGTTTACCGCAACAAGATGGAGGACTCTTTCGTTTTAAAAGACATGTATCATTTCCGTCACGTGATACATTTCCTGAAAAACCACAAGCAGTTCCTCAATGAGTATCCGGACATATTTATTGAGCTGATGCTGGATTATTTCACGGTCAGCGAGACGCCCAAGGCCGAGGTCAGAAAAGAGGTCATGCGCAAGTTCCGGAAGCGGATCAAAATGATCCCCTTCCTGCGCGACATGTGGGCGGCCAGGAGAGCCATGTTATGATAGCTTCGTAAAAAGTCCATCTACTTCGTTGCGCGGCATATCTCGTCATTGCGGCGTACCATTAAGTACGCCTCATTCCTCGATCTTTGCCCGCCTCGTATCTGGAGCTTTTTACTTTGCTATCTGAAATCGGACTTTTTACAGGACCATCATGTTATGAGCGAAAAAACCGCGGAAAGCATGCTTGCGCCGACGCCGGTCCTCTCGCTGGATGATAAGCTGGGGCTGGTCAAGCGCAAGATCGACAAGAAGAGCCATATCGAGGTCAATCAGGAGGGGTTCCGGACCTGCCCGGACCAGCCGATCCTGTTTATCTGCCCGGCCAAGGTCTATGAGAAGCATCCCGACAACGGCGACTGCATAGTGAATTTCGAAAACTGCCTCGAGTGTGGCACCTGCCAGGTGGTCTGCCGGGCCTACGTTAAATGGGATAACCCGCAGGGCGGGTTCGGAGTGAGCTACCAGTTCGGTTGAGACTATTTGAGGTTCTGAAATTAAAAGCGGACCGGAGCATAGGCCCTAAACGGCCTGTCCTACGGTCCGTCTCTTTTTATCCCGGATAATCGCCGGACTCGAAGCTCAGCGGAAGCGCCGCTTGAAGCGGGGCCCATCCCTAAGGCTGACCTGCAGGCGTTTCTGCCTGTCCTCCCGGCTTTCCGGCTGGCGTCCCTCCACTTCGGGCTTCTTTCCCCCCACCTTGAACTGGGCCGCACGGCTGCCCGTGCCGCGGGTTTTTCTCATGGTGCTGAATATTAACCAGTAAAGAAGGGCGGCAATCCCCACCAGGGCGATTTTAGTAAAAATCCAGGTCACTACTGCAGCCTCCTGATTTTTATCTTAAAGATAATACTCTATAAATTCAAGGGCGGTTCCAGCGCTCCGGCATGTCCTCAGGCGGGCCGCTCATCCGCGAAGCGCATGTCCTGAAGCTCCAGTCCCCGCGCCGCGCAATAATCGGTGAACAGCCGGAAATAGTTCTCCCGTTTGCCGGAGGCAGGATCCAACCCCAGCGCGGCGGCTACCTCCTCTATTTTCTCCGGCGGCGCCTCCAGCTCGAGAAAATATCCCAGGTGCGGCAGACAATCCAGCTCGGCGCAGACCCGGTCGGCTCGGGTAAAATGCTCCCGGTATTTTTCGTAAATACGCTCTTTGGTGAACCCCAGCCTTTGGAAAATATGGCGCAGGGTCTCGAAATCGGCAACTTCGAGCTCGCTCTCCCGCTTGGCCTTGAACCGCCCGTGAAGCGCGGCCTCCTCGTGCGGCTCCTTGAAAGTGAGTCTGATCGAGTCGTCCCGGCGCAGACGCAGCAGGCGGCCGTCGGCGGCCAGCGCGCCCTCCGGCGTGTCCAGCACCAGGTTATGCTCGAAAAGCCGCCCGTGGGAGACAAAACCGAGCTGAAGGAGCTTTTCGCGTGTTGTCTCGGGGCCGGGGAGCGGGAATTTCAGCTCGATCTCGGCCTGGCCGCATGTTCCCACGTGTATGCCTCCGCTCCAGAGTGAAAGTTGACCGCCTCAGCTAAGCTATTGCCCTCAAACGCCAATGTCAACTTGCCAACGCCGTGGAAAGTCCGGGAACCGATTTATCTCGTGCGTCCGGAAGCCGCGGCCGGCCTCCCGGGTCCATCCGCCGCAAAATCGCGCCGGGGGCGCTTCGCCGCCGGCAGGGCGCGGCAAACAGGACGGTGGAAAAAGTGAAATGTCCGCGGTCCAAGCCTTGGAATATTACCTGCGGCTGATACTGTCCGCCGCGGTCAAGAAAAAAG
>MFIX01000084.1:0-20991 GCA_001780825.1 Candidatus Glassbacteria bacterium RIFCSPLOWO2_12_FULL_58_11
TCGAGGCGGTGGCCCCGGAACCGTCTCCGCCGGCCAGCTTCGAGTTGTACAGGATATTAATTTCATCCAGGAGGTCCTGGACAGTAGTCGGCTGGATACCGCCCTGGATGGTGATCGTGCGTGATAGCGGAAGACCATTGGTCCCGGTGCCGGTGAGCTTGATCAGGTCGCCTTCCCGCGGCTGAGCGTCTCCCTTGACCGGCGTTTCCGGGTCGGTATTGTCCACGCTTTGCAGATCGGTAATTATGGTCTGGACCAGCGAGGGGTCCACCACCTGAACATCATTCGGCCCCGCATTGGGATCCAGGCTGGAGATTACCAGCGGGAACGCGGTCGAGATCAGCTTCTGTTCCACGGCGGGCAATTCCTGGGTCGATTTGACCACATTCATGATCACGTTGTGGGTTTCACCGAAAGAGTCGAAAGCCGCGATCGAAACGATATGGGACCCGGCATCGCGTCCTTCCTGAGTCCGGTTAAAAGCCGAAAGTGCGATCGAGCTTGTTGCGTTCCCGTCGCTGCTGATATTGTTATAATCCTGTTCGTTGCCCGGGACTCCATCCAGCGCCAGCTCATTGGAATCGTTGAAACCCAGAGCGTCGAAGATATCGATTCCACCTGAAGGCAGGGGCTGAGTACCGCGCAGAATATCCAGTTGCGCCGCCGGGCGGTTGGTTTTGAAACTGACCGCTGCCGCTCCCTGGCTGAAATCGACAAACGCGGTTACTTCCCCGCTGAGACTGGAGTTGGAGTTGATCGCCGCGTTGAGTCCGGCCACCAGGTCCTCGACCGAGGCGTACACTTTCGGCGTGAGGCTGACTGTCTGCGCCGGGTCTGTATCGATGGCGATGCGGAACTGGTTCGTAGATTTAAGAGTGGTCAGGTTGAGTCCACCCTCACCCACTCCGAGGCCCTGATCGCCGTTGTTGAAACCGATGTCGCCGAGTGTGGTCTGGTCGCCGTTGGTTATGGTTTTCACGGTCACGGAATCGCTGGGGCTGGTGGTGAGAAACTTGATTTGATTGTCCGCGGTGGCTATCGCCTGCACCGTTCCGGCCAGCTCGAGATCGTTGTTGATCCCCTGGTTGATTGCATTGGCGATTTCACTGACCGTTTCATAGAACCCATCGCCGTTCGCATCCGCGCCGATAGTGATAGTATTGTCACGGCCTGTGTCCACTCCGCCCACCGCAATGCTCATCTGGCGGGAGAACTGAGCGCCGGCGATGTCCGATGCGAAGCGGAAGCCGCCGGCCGGAATAGTGATCGCGCTGCCTGTAATTGAGGCTGAGGCGGAAGGCAGGAAACTGTCCTGGATCGTATCGCCGAGGACCGAGGCCGGATTGGCATCTTCATCGAAGGCCAGGCTGATCGAGGTCTGGCTGGCGCCGGCCGATTCATCGATCATCACGATATTACCGTTCGCGTCGATCGAGGCGGTCACTCCGGAAAACGAGTTGTTGATCACGTTGACCAGCGAGGCCAGGGTCGTACCATCCCGGGACACGGTGCTGCCATCCGGCAGCAGCTCGGTGCCAGTGCCGTAGCGGAAGACCGAGGAGACCACCGTCCCGTCGGGGTTCGTGCCGCTGATCTTGACCTGGTCGCCCTCATCAACCGTGCTGATTGTCTGTGTCAAATCGTTGATATCGGTGACCCCGGTCGCCGGCTCGCCGGTGGCGCGGATAGTAAAAGGTGTGCCGCTAGTCAGCGTGTTTGCCAGGACGCCCGAATTTGCATCAAGGTTATCCTTGAATTCGACCCGGGTGGTGAACTTGGCCGGCGTGGTAAGACCGATCGGGATCACCAGGTCCTCGATCGGCGCGCCGGAGGGGATCGCGCCGGCAGTATTAGCCAGGCGGCCCTGCACGACATAGCCGGTGCCGTTCTGCACCAGGTTGCCGATACCGTCGAACTGGAAGGCTCCGGCCCGGGTGTACAGTTTACGCTGGCCGTCGCGCAGGACAAAGAAGCCCTCACCCTGGATCGCCATGTCGGTGGTTACACCGGTGGATTCGAGGGTACCCTGGGTGAAGATATTGTCGATACTGGCCACCCCGACACCCAGACCGAAGGCGATCGGATTAATGCCGCCGTTCCCGCCTTCGATGGGCCGCTTGGATTCCGCGATCGTCTGTACCAGGAACTCATTGAAGCTCACCCGGCTGGATTTAAAACCCACTGTGTTGACATTGGCAATATTATTGCCGATCACACTCAGCCGGGTCGCGTTAGTCTGCAGGCCGGATACTCCGGTTGACAGTGTACTCTGTAAGCTCATGGGTCGACCTCCTTGTCTTCTTCGTCCCGGCCGCATCTTGCATCCGGGAATGAACGTTTATAGGGAAAATATTTTTATCAATATCGACAGCGCTAAAGCTGTTATCCACGGATTAATTGTCGCCGGCAGCTGGCTTGAGGACCTCGATCACGTTCTCGAGGCTAACCTCCTGGTCTCCAATCAGCAGGGTAGCCTGGTTGTTGATATAACGGACTCCGGTCACCTCGCCGGTCATAAAGGTCAGGGTATCGATGGCGTTGTCGTCCGCATCCGCAGCCAGGACTTCCATATTATAGACTCCGGCGGACAGCCGGTTACCCTGGCCGTCTTTTCCATCCCAATTGACAATCACGCCTCCACTTTGCATGGCGCCCATATCCATGGAGCGTACCAGAGAGCCGTTGGCATCGTAAATGTTCATCACGGTCCTGGCCGAGGCCTCGGATTGGCTGAAGCGGATTTCGACATCACCCGAATTTTCGAGTTTAAGCTGGTCGCCGACCGCGGTCACCTGCTTGCCGATGAAATTTGCGGCCGTGTTGTTGTTGATCGATCCGGCGATTACCCCGTTCATGGTCAGATTGGAACCCAGGGTGGAATTCATCTGCTGCAATTGTTCGAGGCTGGAGAACTGGGCCAGTTGCGCGGCGAATTCCTGGTTGCTGGCCGGATTCATCGGGTCCTGGTTCTGCAGCTGGGCGATCAGCAGCTTGAGGAAATCATCTTTCAACAGACTCGCCCGGTTCTCGACCGAATCCAGGCCCGAGGTCTGCGTCGCAAAAGCCGGCAGGCTGGCCGTGTTCGTAGTGCTATCTACCTGACTCATAATCCGCCAATCTCCTTTCGACCATCAACTCAGGCCACCCATTCGAGGGTGCTGTAAGAATATTTATGCAGAGGTGTTACGGATGTCAGCGCTCCGCCTGGATAATCGGAGCTGGCCGGCGCGAAAGAGTCTCCCGGCTGCCCGGGCAGGAATCCATTCCGGGCCCGTGAGTTATAGCCGCCATCCTTGCCGGCCGCCGTCTGGTAAGGGTTCTGGTTCTGATCTTGATCCTGACGGACATCGACATTTAATTTTTCCACTTTGAGACCCTGTTGGGCCAGGGATTCTTTAAGCTGGTGCAGGCTGCTCTCGATAATGGAGCGGGCCTCGTGAGTCTCGACCTGAATCCGCGCCGAAAGGACATGCTGGTTGTCCACCGAAAGGCGCACCCGCATCAGGCCCAGTTCCTCGGGCTGGAGGCGCAGGCTTATTTCGCTCGTTCCTCCGGCCCGGGTCAGACGCGCGGCGTTGGCGATCTTTTCTAAAACCTCGAGCTGGTTGGTCGGCCAGGCGGACCGGGGATGCTGCGCCTGGTCTGCTTTCTGATCCGCGCCGCGCACAGTGTTTAATTCATTGCGGAATGAATTGTGTATCTGTTCGTTTTTCATTTCTCCGGCCAGCTCTCCGCCTTTGATTTTGCCGGAAAGCTCATCCTTTGCACCGGCTTTGAGCCAGGATTCCACTAGGTCCTCGAGAGTAGCGTTGAGGATATTCTGCACGGCGACCGGCGCCTCTTTGCTCGAACTGCCGGAGTTGTCTCCGCCGATTTTGACATAATCGACCGCGGCGCGGGAGTCGAGCGGGTGGCTCGAGAGTTTTTTGGCCTCTGTGGTCGCCAGGCTGACCTGAACGGTAATTTTCGAGCCCTCGACCGAATCTTTCCCGGTCTGGCCGGATTCGATTAGCGCCGTGTTCGCGGTCTGGAAAAGCGAGACCGGGAGCCGGCGGGATTCCGGATTTTCATTGTTGCGATTGACATCCGGGCCCGGCTGATCGACTGCGGTAGGCCTTGAGCTTTCAGCTCCGCGGTCGATGCTTCGGTTGTTTTTTCCCGCCGCATCGGAAAGGGGCTGGGTATCTGTCCCGCTGGCCGGAGCCGCGGCATCAGCCGGCAGCGGAACGGAACCTGCCTCCGGGGTAACCATGGAGCTTTGCGCGGCGGGCGATTGACTGGTGAGACCTGCATTCACTATTTGGGGACTGCTGAGCCGCCCGGCCGGGGGCGTCAGCAGATCAAACGCTTTCGCGGTGTTCCCGGAGCTCCGGCTGTCCGCGGCGCCTTCCTCAGCCGGCCGGTTCGCGCCGGTCACCGAGGCGATAAAACTCAATATCGCCCTGGCCGCCTGGCTGAGCGCTGCTGAATTCGGGTCCTGAGCCGCCGTTCCGCTCGCGCTTCCCTGGCCTGCACCTGACGCCTGTTCAAGCTTTCCGCCGCTGTCCTGCATGGACCGGGCAAAAGAACCCGCGGGCGATGTTTCCGCCGGGGCATCATTTCCAGCGGCGCCGGCTGATATTACCGGGGCATCCCCGAGGAGCCGGGCCAGGAGCGCTGCAGCCGAATCCGGGGACCCGGCCGCGGTGTCCTGCTCCGCAATAATATTTCCCGCCTGATCTTTGAGCGCCGCCCCATAAAGGCTTTCAGCCGCGGCTGTGTCATTCCAGCCGGAGGGCGGAGTAGCGCTGATCGATAACTGCGCGGCCTGGGGCGCGGCGGCTTCGCTGGAAGCAGTCGGATTAAGCTGGTCGTTCGCCTTGAGCAGGGATTCCAGCGTATTTTTCTGCTCACCGGCGGTAAGCTGCTCGAAACGGGCCAGACGGTCGAGCAGAGCCAGCGTATTTCTAAGCTCACCGGAGTCGCCGCTGTCGGCGGCCCGCGTAATTGCATTCTTGAGTATGTCGGTCAATACTTGCAGGGTGGCCTGTTTCAGCCCTGCATTTTCTTTATCAGAGCTTTGATTTTTAACAAGGAGTGCCGTCTGGTCGGGAGTGCCGGTCAATTTATCCAACAGGGCGTACAAAGCTTTACGGACAGCATCAATTCCGGCGCCGCCCGCTGCGTCCGTTCCGGGGGCCACAGCCGGAGTTTCAGTTATCTTTACATTATTAGTATTGTCTGTTTTTTCCACACTGACCGTGTCGAGGACAGTCTCAGTGCCTGGAATAGCCTCAACCGCCGTTCCAGTTTCCGCAGCGGATGCCGGTGCCGCCTGCGCCGAATTTTCTCCGGGGGCCGTCAGGCCGGTCAGCGTCTGCTGTCCGACCGGTTGCCCGATCTTCGCCTTGAGCAATTCAGTCAAGCGGTCCAGCGCCCGGATCAGTGCATCGGCGGAGATCGACAGATTGCTTTCGGCGACAGACTGAGCCGCCGTATCGGCGTTCTCAATTAGCGGAGCCGGAGGAACCAGGGTCAGCATAAGCTCGATAGCGGAAGGTTTTTCAGCCCCGGAGACCGAGGCTCCCTCAGCCTGACCCAGACTGGCCGTCAGCGTGGCCGGCGTCAGCGAGAGCGGCGCATTCGACTCCCCGGTACCGCCCAGCATAGCCAGGACCGGAATTGAGAACCCGGAGCCTTCAAGGCCGCCTCCATTCAGAAGCTGCCTGAGATCGGACTCCCGGACCAGTATAATCGCCTGCTCGCTGCCGAGAACGGCATCCTGTCCCTGGAGATTGAAAATGATATTAAGCGGAATAAGCTGGCCGTCCGTGAACCCTTCCAGCAACTTAACAGCTTCCTCTACATTACCGGCCGCTGCCGGTTGATCCGGACTCTGAGGTGATAAGCTCTGTGAGAGATTGGCTCCGATAAGCAGTGCACGCAGGGAAGCCTGCAATTCGGCAGGCAGATTCGAAGCGGGGGAAGAAGAAGTGGAAGCGGTAGTGCCGGCCGTTCCGGCGGTCCCGGTACCGAGAAGGCTCCCGAGCAGCCCGGCGAACGGCGTGGCTCCATTGTCCGCGGATGCAGCTCCAGCCCCATTGGCCTCAGTATTGACCGGGCCTTGCAGGAGCTGGAACAGTGATAAACCGGTAATCATCGAACCTTCTTCCCTGAAATTGTCTTTCCATCCCTGGAAATCTCGACACGGCAGTTGAAGGCAAACACTGTGCCAAGTATTCGGCCACGTAGGGCACGGGAAGGCAATGCAAGTTAATTCAATAAAATTTAATAAGATACATAATTTCGAGACACAATTATCAGGCAATATTTGCCTATGCCCAATAAAAAACTTTTTTCACAATAAGACATTATTGCCTGATCGTGCGGAACTTTTTTACCAGACACCTGGCCCAAGTGACGGACTCGATCTTTCGGCTGCTGCCGGACAGATTAGAGTGATTGCCAAAAGTATATTCCTTGTCAACTGCCGTTCGAGTTTAATGAATCTTTGATTGTTCAGGATATTCTGGCAATCCCTCTAATACAAAACAACTTATATGGATTGCGCTTGAGTCTCATAACCACCTTGTCGGAAGCCAATCGGCTCAGGAGGTTTTTACTGGTATCCGGCTAGCCGTCGGCTGCCGGGATGACTCTTCTGGATAGCCGGTCCTTTCCAGGTCGAATCCAAAACGCAAGGATTTTTGGCAATCTCTATAAACCCCGCGCCGCTGCCTTCTCTTTCCAGCCCGGCGGGTACCTTCCCTAGTGGACTTGAGCTCTCATAATATAGTGAACAGCTCTCTGCGCTCCGGAGTAAATAATCCATAAACCCGGCGGACTCGGTTCCAACCGGAAGATCAATTATCGGGCTTTCTTGACTGTCCGGGCTGAAAAGGCTTATCTTGTTTGTTTTACAGTCCTTAATATAACTGAAATTTTCGCAGCGCAGCCTTTGCAGTACCGGAGGGAAAAAAGTTTGAAATTTTTCCACGAGATCGGTTCTTTTTTTTCATCCGGCCTTTTCCGGGCTGGCACTCCCCTGCTCCTTTCAGTGCTCCTGGCCTTGACAGTTTGTCAGACCGCAGAAGCCCAGTGGATCGTCGGGCGGATCGAGCTGGATGGCAACGGCCGGATCAGCGATAAGGAGCTCCTGGCCCTGATGAACCTGAAAAAAGGCAAGTCCTATGCGGAATGGAAGACCGAGGAGGACCGGGCCATGATCCTGGCCCTCTACCGCAGCCGCGGTTTCCTTCAGGCGGAGGTCGGGGCCTTCGAAAAAAATATTGAGATTGAAAACCAGCGGGTCGATGTCCTGGTGCGGATCACGGAGGGGCTGCAGACTGTCCTGCGGAAAATCGAGGTTACCGGCAACACCGTATTTTCCGCCAAAGAGCTGCTGGGCTTCGAGGAAATTCCGCCGGGCAAACCGCTGGACGCCCGAAAGCTCAATCTCCTGAAACAGGATATCCTCAACGCCTATTTCGACCAGGGCTACCTTTACGCCGAGGTGAAAGACCGTTTCTACTTCCCCACCGGAGAAAGCAACGCCGAAGTGTATTTCGATATCGAGCAGGGGCCGCAGGTAAAAGTCGGCAAGATCGAGATCGAAGGCAACCGCAAAATAAAAAACTCGGTCATTCTCAAGGCGCTGGAAATAAAACCCGGCTCGGTGTATTCCGAGGAGAAAATGCGCAAGAGCAAGGCCAACCTGTACCGGATCGGAGTTCTCAAAGATGTCCGCCATAAATTGATCGGCACCGAGAACACCAGCGCCGTAATCGATGTGCTGGTCACGGTCTCGGAGGGTGATTTCCGCGCCGTGGGAGTGGGCGGCGGTATCGGGGATGTCGACGGGCTGCGCGGCTGGCTCGAATGGGGACACTACAACCTCCTGTCGCGCGCTTTCAGCCTGATGCAGTTGACCCGGGTCACCTACCAGCCTTTTGAAAAGCAGCCGGCCTATCAATATTCCTATTCCTCCTCCCTCACCCTGCGTCAACCCTACTTCCTCAACTCACGGATGGAGGGCAGCACCACCGGATATTTCGAAAAGGTGGCCTATGCCCACCACGAGGAGGAGAAGCTGGCGATCAACGTGCTGCTGCGCAACATGTCCACCGAGCGCCGCGAGCTCAGCCTGCTGACCGAATTGAACCAGAGAAATATCTTTAACGTCGATACCCTGAACTCGGATAAGAGTATTACCGACAACCGGGGGAATAATATCACCAACCTGATCTCCCCGCTGCTGATGCGGGACCGGCGGGACGACCAGTTCAACCCGGAGCGGGGCTACCTGGTCCTGGCTAAATCCACTCTGGCCGGCGGGCCTTTCCTGCTAGGGTCGATAAATTACTATCAGTTCAGTCTGGAGAGCAGCTATATACAGCCTTTGTATCGGCCGAAAAACAAGCTGCCCCTGCTGCTGGCCGGCCGGATCAAGCTGGGAACTATCCGGGAATTCGGCGGTACACCCAGTGTGCCGCCCAGCGAGGCTTTCAATATCGGCGGGGGAAAAAACCTGCGAGGCTACAGCGAGCTCTCGGTCGGCCCGATCAATGACCGCAACGTAGCCGGTAACGTGCTGATCCAGACCAACCTGGAGCTGCGCTACCCGATCTGGCACAACCTGGGCGGGGTGCTGTTTCTCGATGCGGCGAATGTCTTCCGCGAGCTCCGTTTCGATCAGCGATTTCATCTGCTGACCACCTCGGGCGTGGGTCTGCGTTATCTCACTCCGATCGGCCCGCTGCGGATCGACGGGGCGGTCAAGCTGAATAATTTTCTCTCCAACCAGGCCATCTCGCCCGGAGATTATCTCGAAAGAGAGCGCCAAAGCTGGGGCCGGATCCATTTCGGCATCGGCCATACCTTCTGACTCTGGAAACCCCGGCGGGACTGTTTGAAAGGATGAGCCCAAATTGACCACCGGAAATAAAGACGAGAAAATCCCGGCCGCCGGCAAAGACTATCCGGGACGAGTGCGGAATTTCCTGCGGCTCTGGGCCAGGCGTCCGCTGATCGCCCTGTTAAGGCTGGCACTACTGGTGGTTTTCCTCGCCGTCCTGGTGGTCGTCGTCTTCTACCAGACCAACCGCCGCGAGCTGTCGGCTTTTTTTACCTATACGGTAAAAAAGAACACTTCCCGGCTTTTCGAGCCGCCGGTTACCTTCTCCAAAATCGAAACCACCTCCCTGGGTCATTTTATCTTTCATGATTTAATTATCGCCGACCCGTTCGAGCCGAACACCAATTTCCTCGAGGCCTCGAGAGTCGAGGTGTTCTTCGATCCCTTGCAGCTCCTCTGGCGCGGCGTGACAATCTCCAGGATCGAGGTCCACGGGGGCAAGTTCAGGATACACCGGGAGAACGGGGATGGCAGCGTGAACCTGAGCCGGCTGATCCGGGGTGGGCACGAGCAATCGAGTGGTCAAAATGCGCCGGAAAATCCCGGCACCAGTGTCAGGATCCGCCACTGCGTGTTGGACAGTTGCCAGGTCCGGCTGGAAGACCTTCAGGACCAGCCGATAGAGAACGAGATCAGTTATATGGACGGCCATTTCACCAGGATCGCCCGGGAAATAGTAGTCGAAACTGTCGGCTCCAGTATCAGCACCAGTTTCTGGTCGCTGGGCAACTGCAAGCTGACCGGGATTTTCACACTCAAGAATGATGTCCTCGGCCTGCACAATATTCATTTCCTCAAAGGTAAAACCGACCTGAACGGTGATGGCTTTATCGATTTCAACAAGCGGGTTTTCGAGCTAAATGTCAGGCCGGGAAAGCTGGAGCTGGCCCACCTGCCCCCGGAACTGGAAATGCGCGATTACCTCATCGGCAGTACGGAAGTTACCGCCACCTACCAGGGAACATTCGATTCGACCGCGGTAAACGCGGGCTTTAAAATGTCCGAGGGCGAAATATTCGGGTACAAGACGACCGATTTTTCCGCCCGCTTGAGCTACACCGGGGATCGACTGAGCTTCTCCAATCTGCAGGGCAAAGCCTTCGGCGGGGGGGTAAAAAAGGGCGAACTACAGTTTGATTTTAATGTCGAGCCGGTGCATTACACGATTCAGGCCGAGGCGGAAAAGATTAAAACCGACGACCTTGGCCTGCCGCACCTTGAAGTCCTTAAGGGAACGCTGAGCGGGCCGTTCCAGCTCGCGGTCAGCGGATTCGAGCCGGATTCCCTGATCATGTCCGGCTCGGCCGGCCCGGTTCGCGGAAGGCTGCTGGGTTTCAATATCGATTCCTCGAGAGTCAATTTCAATTACGGCGACTCGAAGCTGCGGATCGACAACCTGGCTTTCTACTCAGGACAGGCGGCGGCCTCGGCCATCGGGGATGTCAACGGCGAGGAATTGTTCCTGTTTCTGATGATCGAAAGGCTGCCGGCCGAGCTGGCGCAACCCTTCCTGCCCCTGGACTCTCTTACCGGGACCTGTGACTTTTCCGGCACGGCCTCGGGTAACCTGTTCGACCCGGACCTGAAAGGCTCGTTCACGGTCCAGAACGGCTCCTACCGTCAGCTAAGGTATGCCGCCCTGGAGGGCACCTGCCAGCTGACGCATTTACTGGAAGCGGATCAGACCCAAGGCCAGGTCGAGCTGAAGCTCAGGGACCTCGAGGAGGAAGGTTGGAAATTCGCGGGTCTGGAAATGAGTCTCTCCATCCCTGAGGAAAGGGGCAAGGTCTTTTTCTCACCCTTTATACTGCAGCAAGACAGCCTTTCGTACCTGCGGGCTTTCGGCACCTACCTTTTCGAGATCGGCAAGGCGGCCAGCGTAGCCGGTACGGACTCGTGCGAAGTGATCTATCACGGGGAGCGGGCGGTCTCGCTGGGTCCGGTCGAGGTCAATCTCGATACCGGCTCGATAGATATATCCGGGCTTCAGCTTGCCGCGCTGGGAGGCAGGATCGCCGGCCGGATCGGCTATGCCAGGCCGGAGCACGGAACGCTTGACCTGGAGCTTTCCGATATCGATCTGGGCCGGCTGTCCGCGGTGCTCGATCAGGAAATGACAATGCTCGGCAAGCTGGGGGGCCGCCTGGCCTTCAGCGGCAATCTGGCCGATCCGACAGGCGAACTGCAGGTCCGGGTGGACAGCGCCCGGTTTTCCGTCCTGACGGTCCAGAGGCTCGAGGCGCAGGCGCGGTTGTCGAACGGCCGGCTCGAGGTCAGCCGTCTGGACCTGGACTATTCGGGCTCGACGATCCATCTGACCGGTGCGCTGCCGCTGAACCTGGCAGAGCTGGAGATGCCTAAAGCCGGCTGGCGCGATAAGCCGCTTCATCTCGAAGCCCGCCTGGACAGCTTCCCGATAACCTCGGTCAAGACCCTTTTCCTGCCGTTCAGCAGCGGTAAACTCGATGGCCGGATGACGATCAGCGGCACGCTGAATGACCCGCGTCTGGACGGACAGATTACTCTCGACCAGGGGGAGGGGGTAATTGCGCCGATTAACATGCGGCTGAAAAACATGCGCGGCCTGGTGCAGTTCCAGCCCGGAGTTGCGGTGTTGAAGGATTTCAAATCGGAGAGCCCGGAAGGGAAAATCGGCATTTCCGGGAGAGTGCCGCTCTCCGGCTTCACTCCGGACAGCCTCGATTTGCAGATAACCGGCCGCGATCTGTTGCTGCAGCAGTTTAAATACGTCACCAGCCTCCAGCTGGAAGCGAACTTGACCGCCAGGGGACCGATCGACAATCCGCTGCTGGAAGGCAATATCCGGGTCATCCAGGGCGAGGTAAATCCGCTGATCGGCTCGGTAGGGACCGGCGAGGCGAACGTGCCCACCGAATCGGCGCTCCTTCTGCCGGTAAGTCCGGTCAACTACAATATCACTTTTTCCGCCCAGGATGATTTCTGGCTCCGCAACCGCAACGCCAGCATAAAGCTGACCGCCAACCTTCGCGCAGTCCAGCAGGACACGCTGCCCCGGATAACCGGCCAGATCGCCACGGTTACCGGATACTACTCGCTTTTCGGCCGGAGATTCCGCATCCGGTACGGCTCGCTGCAGTTTCAGGGTGAGCCGGCGGTCAATCCGCTGCTGGATATCAACGCCGAGCGCATGGTCCAGGGCAAGATCCTGCGCACCGATATTGCCGGGTCCTCTCTCGATCTGCGCGGCACCTCCGGCCCGGTAGTCCCCGGAGAACAATACGAGGTGGACCGCAATACCTTTTATCTGCATATCGGCGGCAGCCTCAATAGTCCGGTTTTCGAGATTACCGTGCGAGACCGCGAGGACCGCGAGATCGACCCTCCGCTTACCGAAGAGCAGGCCCGCACCCTGGTCATTTTCGACCAGACTTACCGCGAGTTCCAGCAGCAGTCGAGCTTTTCGCAAAGCAAGCTGCTCGATCAGGCGGCCAACCTCGCGCTCAGCCGGGCCAACCCATATATCCAAGGCTTGACCGGAGTCGATGAATTCAGCTTCGAAAGCCAGCTATTCAACCGGGGCGTCGATCAAAACGCCGGCAACGAGCGCGCCAGCGCCAAGATCACCCTCGGGGAATTCCTGTTCGAATCGGTTTTTTTCAGCCTGTCCCAGGACCTGATTGATCCCACGGCGCGCAGCGCACAGATCGAATACTTGATAAATCGCAGCAGCTCGATTGTCAGCCAGACCGATTCGCGCGGCCATTTCAGTATCGACTACCGCTACCGGATCCGCTATTGAGGGCCGTGCAAATAGCCGGTCCGCTTCGTTATGCGGCATATCCAGCGGCCGCGGAAATTTTTTAATAAATCTCATTCCGCGGTTTCTGCAGGCCTCGTTTCCAGAATTTATTCTTTGCCGGACCAAACCGGACTTTTTCCGAAACCATGAGGTGTTGACCCGGGTCAATATTCATTTAAGTATTATATTGACAGGTTCTTGCATCCGGTTTATCTTGAAATTTCTATAGATTGAAACATACTTCACAGATTTTCATTTAATAGGAGGCGGGGCTCCAGCCGGGATTTTTTGCTCGATGAGGCTCTGAAAGGCCTTTAGCCTCCTGAATATCCGCCCGTAACGTGCGTCTAATCTGTCAGAAAACTATTCATATTGGAAACTAAAACATACCTCCTTAAATCTCATGGTCCCGGAGAGTAAGATGAGAGAGAAGAAACCGAATACAATTTTAAGAGCCTTTGCCGCGGCTGTACTGCTCGTATCCGCCTGGATCCCGGCCCTGTTGGCCCAGCAAGGTACCGGCCGGCCCAAGGTTCTCGTTCTGCAGCCTGCATCCGCGCTGGATTCCAGGATCGCCGAGGGCTTCCAGTGGGACCTGGCCAAAGCCCTGGATAAATCGGGCTATTTCGATATTGTCAGCGAGAAAGATTACGATAATTTTCTCAAAGAGAACAAGCTGACTAGAGGTAACGCGATCCCGGATTCATTGCTCCCGCTGATGATGGATACGCTCAAAGCCAGCATTTACACCTCCGGTACGCTCGAACAGCCGGACGGCAGGGGTACGGCCCTGAAAGCCAAGGTGGATTATATCTACCCGAAAAACGACTACACGATTGAGGGCGAGCAGTGTTCGGTAGGTGATGAAAAGAATACCGCGGAGCTGGCCAAGCAGGCGATCCAGGTGATTATCCGCGCCTCCGAAAAAATCAGCGCACTCTCAATCGCGCGCTCCTATTTCAACAGCGCCATCTACGACAAGGCGCTAGAGAATTACCTGAAATTGCTGGCAATCGAGCCTAAGGATGTAAACGTCCATTATATGCTCGGCCTGTGCTACCTTAAAATGGACAGCACGGATGCCGCGATCAGAAAATTCGAGGAGATCCTCACCAGTATCCATCCTAACCATATCCCCACGCTGGAGCTGGTGGCCAGCACGTATTTCGGCCGGAACGATTTCGAAAACGCGATGAAAACATATAAAATCCTGGCCGGGCTGAAGCCGGATGAATACCAATACACTTACGGTGAGGCTTTTGCTCTGATCAAGCTCGAGCGCAAGGATGAAGCCATGGAGGCCTTCAACCGCCTGGTGAAAATAAAGGATGAGGACGAAAAAATCCGGATGCAGATCGGCTCGATGGAATATTCCAGAGCGCTGGAGCTGGAGCAGGCCGGGGACACCGCCGCCGCCCAAAAACACGCCGCCCAGGCGTCGATAAATTTCGGCCGGTCGGCCGAACTCAGTCAAAAAATGCAGAATCCGGATCAGAAAATGATCTGCGACTGTCTGAACTACCAGGCTCTGAGCAACCTCAAAGCCGGGGACAGGAAAGGCGCCTTGGAGTCTTTTGCCAAGCTGGTCGCCCTCGACCCCGCCTATCCGAATGCCTACTACTGGCTGGCGGTGACCGCCTATAACGACAGCAATTACACCAAGGCCCTCGACTATTTCAACGAGGCGGTCAAATACGTCGCCGTAAACATGCAGGCCGCGATCTATCAGCGGATCGGGCAAATTTACGAGAACCGGAAGGACTACTCCTCGGCCACGGATGCCTTCACCAATGCCCTGAAAACTGCGGATGCCAGTGTAAAAATCCGCCTTTTATTCCAGCGCGGGACCACGTATTACGAATGGGGCAATGCCCTGGATTATGCGACAAATGAAAATGCCGACATGGACGAGCTGATCGAAAACGGACAGATGAGCAGGGCGCGGGCCGATCAGGCGCTGGCCCTTTACGACAAGGCCGCAGCCGACCTTCAGAAAGTGACCGACCCCAAGCTGGCCAAAAGTGTCGGCCAGCATGTCGAGAATATCGGGCAGCTGCGTGAAAGACTGAACAAGATCAAGCAGCAGATCGAATATGTCGAGAAGACCAAGTGATCGTAGAGAGCCTTAGGGTCGCTTTCCCAGGGCCGCACCCCGCTGGATCGGGTGCGGCTTCTTTTTTCATAAAACAAGCCGGTTTCTCACTCCTGACGCGGATCGCGGTGGATCGCCGCCGGAAACGCCGCCATGGACTAGCATAAAATCGAAACCGGCCGGATTCTTACGTGTACAATTGATAAAATATCTGACGATAATTCTGTCACGTGGAGACCGACTATGACCAGGATCGCGCTTTTTTCCCTGTTGCTTGGACTGGCCGCGGTTTTGAACGCCCAGAAACGGGCGAGCACCGAGGTCGAAAAGCTCGGCGCCGCCAGGTTTAACGAGGCAATCAAGGCTTTTTCCGAGAACGACTACGCTAAAAGCATCCCGCTGTTTACAGTGGCCGACAGCCTGATCGGAAGCACCGAGCTGGTCGACCGGTTAAAACTCCGCTTTGCCCTCGGCACCTGCTATCTCGAGACCGGACAGCCCGGAAAGGCGCTAGAGTATTTCGAGTGGGTGGCCGGCAGGGATTCCACGTATCCATATGTCTATTTTCAGGCGGCGGAGTGCGCTTTCAAGGGGGGCAAATCCGACAAAGCCCTTCAGTATTACCGGAAAGCCCTTACAGGCAGCGGACCGGACCAGCGGCCGATTGTCCTGGGCAAAATAGGCGAGCTGGAGCTGAAGGCCGGCCGGCCCCAGGCCGCTCTCAAGATCCTGGATGAGGCGATATTCCTTTCCAAATCCGCCCATCTCTATCTCCTGCGGGGACAAAGCCTGGATAAGCTCGCCCAGGCGGTTGATATGGCCGAGGACAATAGTTTCAACTATGAAAAGGCGATCCAGGATGGCAAAATCACCGAGGAGACGATGAACGAGGCGATAAAGCTGCGCGAGCGCGCCCTGGACGATTATGAGGCAGCCGCCGAGAATCCCGGTCTGGCCCCGGCCTGCGATAAGCTGATCAAGCGCAGCAACATAATTCTGGAAAACAACCGCAAGGTGGTTTCCGAAATACGCTATCAGCGGGAAAACCCCTGAAAGAGGCCTGGAATGTTCCGCCCCTCCTATGTCGGGCCTTACCAGAGGGGAGAGCTGGAAGCCAGGGCGGAGAGGGCTGCCGCTCTGGCCGCGCCCTGCTGTCTCTGCCCCCAGCGCTGCCGGGCGGACCGGACGAGCGCGAAACCGGGAATCTGCGGCTCTCCGCTGGAAGCCCGGGTCAGCAGCGCATTCGCCCATTTCGGCGAGGAGGCGGTCCTGGTGGGCTGTCGCGGCTCGGGGACCATCTTTTTCTGCGGCTGTTCGCTGCGCTGCAATTTCTGCCAGAACTGGGAGATCAGCCACGCGCCGGACAGCGGACAGAGCCTGGACAGCGGGGAGCTCGCCGCGCTGATGCTGGAGCTGCAGCGCTCAGGCTGCCATAATATCAATCTTGTCACTCCCACTCATTACGTTCACGCCATCCTGGCGGCCCTGGCGCTGGCCGCGGCCAAAGGGCTCGAGATTCCCCTGGTCTATAACTGCGGCGGGTACGAAAGCCTGGAGACACTGGCGCTGCTGGACGGCGTGGTGGATATCTTCATGCCGGATATCAAGTTTTACGATGACCGGACAGCCGCGCGCTTTCTTAAAGCCTCCGACTACGGCAGCCGGACGCGGGAAGCCCTGAAAGCCATGCATTCCCAGGTGGGAGTTTTGCAGACCGGACCTGACGGCACCGCGTTCCGCGGGCTGCTGGTCCGTCACCTCGTACTGCCCGGAGGGCTGGCCGGAACCGGCCAGTGGGCGGCCTGGATTGCCCGGGAACTGTCTCCGGACACCTATGTAAATATCATGGACCAGTACCGGCCCTGCTTTGCCGCGGCGGGCGATTCGCAGATCGGCAGGCGGCCCGGCGAGGCGGAATTCAGGAGGGCGGTGGACGAAGCCCTGGCCGCCGGATTGAGCGGCAGGGGGTTCGAGCGGCTGATTTAGGATTTATTTTCGGGAGACTGCCTAGCCTCTGCTACTTAATGAACTACCGCGCAGCAAGCCGCGAGGTATCTGAATTTTCAGTTGGCAGTCCAGATTTTCCATACCCTTCTTGAGCCCCGGCTTGCCCCGACTTGTCGGGGGGTGTGTAAAGCGGGCGACCGGCCGGGCGCCCCTACACTCGTATTATACGCTTACCACGGAGAAAACTCCGAGGAATTCTTTCGATTAATATTGTTCACGGAGCGGCGCTGAATTCTTTCATTTACCTTCCAGGGTCCGGCTCACCAGCTCCATGAAATCTCGCTCCAGCCGGTCCAGCCGGTCAGCGGCCTCCTTTTTCACGGCTTCCAGGTCCACCCCTTTGCCGACCGGTTTTGAGACGAAGAAATAAAATTTCACTTTGGGCTCGGTTCCGCTGGGGCGCAAGGCCAGGATGCTTTTATCCTCCAGGTAGAATATGAGCACATTAGCCCTGGGAAGATTGGTTTTGACCCTGGCGCCGCCCGGCAGATCGACCCGCTCGCCCGGAATCAGGTCCCAGTACCCGGTAAGCCGGCTGCCCGAGATCGCCGCTGGGGTGTTCCCGCGGAAATGCTCCATCAGGCCGGTGATCTGTTCCGCTCCCTTTTGCCCGGCCAGGGTCAGCGAGCGGCCCTTCTCGAGATAATAACCGTAGCCGCTGTAAATTTCATCGAGATAATCTCCAAGGGTAATTCCCCGGCTGAAACAGAAAGCGGCGATCTCGGCCGCCAGTTGCGAGCTGACCACGCCATCCTTGTCCCGGGCATAAGTGCCGGCCAGGTAGCCGTAGCTCTCCTCGCCGCCGAAGACGAAACTGCGGCCATCGCCGCTCTCCTCGATCAGCCGGATCTGTTCGGCGATATATTTGAACCCGGTGAGCACGTCGATTACCTCGGCCCCGAAGCTGGCGGCTATCGTCCTTTGCAGCTCGGTGGTGACAATGGTTTTGATTATCACCGGCCGGGCCGGCAGGCGTTTGGCGCGGCTGAGCTGATCCAGAACATAGTGGCAGAGGATCGAGCCGATCTGGTTGCCGTTGAGCAGGACAAACTCATCCCGGCTGTCGCGGAAAGCCAGGCCCATCCTGTCGCAGTCCGGGTCGGTGGCGATGACCAGGCTGGCGCCGGTCTCCCGGGCGCGCTCGATCGCCAGCTTGAGTGCGGCTTTTTCCTCCGGGTTGGGGCTTTTTACCGTGGTGAACTCCGGGTCCGGGTCGCGCTGAGAGGCGAGCACCTCCACTTTTTTCAGCCCCATCCGCTCGAGAGCCCGCGGGACCATGGTGGAGCCCGTACCATGAAGCGGGGTGTAAACCAGTCCCAGGGAATCCGCGGCCCCGGCGATCACCCCGGGCTGGATCACCTGGGCCGCCACGGCATTCAGATAAGCCTCATCCACCTCGGGACCCAAC
This sequence comes from Candidatus Glassbacteria bacterium RIFCSPLOWO2_12_FULL_58_11, assembly GCA_001780825.1. Lineage (GTDB taxonomy): Bacteria > Gemmatimonadota > Glassbacteria > GWA2-58-10 > GWA2-58-10 > GWA2-58-10. The sequence continues at coordinate 18,182 of MFIX01000084.1, forward strand.
CAGCGCAGCAAGCCCTCCCGCTCGGCCTGTTCCCTGGAGAAGCGCTTGACCTGGTCCAAGGCGGTGACCCGGCGGACCTCGCCGATTATCCCCTGGTCGTGGGGCGGCACGATTTGCCCGCCATCGCTCCAGCTCACCTTGTAGCCGTTATACTCCGGCGGGTTGTGGCTGGCCGTGATCACCACCCCGGCGGTGGCTTTAAGGTAGCGCACGGCGAAAGAGAGTGTCGGGGTGGGGCGCAGCTCGGGGAACAGGTAGGCGGTGATCCCATTAGCGGTCAGGACCAGCGCGGTCTCCAGGGCAAATTCAGCGCTTTTGCGCCGCGGGTCATGGGCAATCGCCACCGAGAGCTTTTCGGTCTCGCCGTGTTTCAGGATATAATTCGCCAGCCCCTGAGTGGTCATCCGCACTACTATCTCGTTCATTCGGTTTGTCCCCGCCCCCAGCACTCCCCGGATCCCGCCCGTGCCAAATTCCAGCCCCTGATAAAAGCGGTCAGTCAGCTCCTCCCAGGCCTGCTTTTGGAAAAGCTCCCGCAGCTCCGCATTCACCTCCGCACCGAATTCGGGGCTCAGCCAGCCACGGGCTTTCCGTTCGATAATCGGATCGAGCATAGTCCCTTCCATGTAGTATGGGTGCATCCCGGATACGTTTATCAATGCCAGGCCATTATCTGCTTTATTACCCTCAAATCGGCATTAAGAATATAAGTCAGGATGGAAGGATCGAACAATACAAAAATCCGGTAGCGGCGGGCTATTTAACCGGCAAGTCATATTGGACAGGGACGGACTGCAAATCAGAGTTGATTTTCCAGCATTTCGGCTTTATATTCGCCGACTGCAAAACCAGTTAATGAATTCAGCCAATTTTCCAGCCGGCGTGGTGAAACTGGTAGACACACGGGACTCAAAATCCCGCGGAGGCAACTCTATGGCGGTTCGACTCCGCCCGCCGGCACCAGATAAAACAAGCGGCCAGCCTGATTTTTACCGGGCTCGCCGCTTTTTTTGATTATCCGGAAGATTGAATTCCAGCAATACTGATAAACAGTTATCGAACCGGCCGAATAGAAGGAGACTACCCTTAATTTCCCCAGCCTCTAACTCGGCTCGCCGGTGCTGATCGCCGCCCCCACCCCTCAATCAGCCCATGCCTCTTCCAGGATCTCTCCCTGCAGTCCCACCACCATGTACTTGATCGGCACTTTCCGGCTCGCCTTGCCGGCCGCCTGCCGGGCCAGGCTCAGCAGACCCATGCAGCAGGGTACTTGCATGATCATGACAGTCAGGGTGTTGATTTTGGCCTCATCGAACCAGGCCCGGATCTTTTCCTCGTAAACCTCCTGGCCCTCATCCAGTTTCGGGCAGGCGATGGCGATTGCCTTGTCCTTGAGATAATCCTGGTGGAAATTTCCCACCGCGTAGGCCACACAGTCCGCGGTCAGGACCACATCCGCCCCCTGATAATAAGGCGCTACGGGGCTGACCAGGTGAAGCTGGATGGGCCACTGCCTTAACTGCGACTGAACCTTGACCGCCGGAGAGGCTTCCGCGCTCTCCTGCGTTCTGAAATCGACCATCCGCGATCCGGGGCATCCTTCGAAAGCCATGTTGTTACCCTCCTTAATGAACCAGACTCAGGATTTGCCCTGAATCCGCTGTTTATTATCCACGGCCGGAGGTTATTACTGTACAAGACTGATGAAAACACCGGCCGGATGATTGGTTTGCCATGATATAGGATATTATATATCTATAATATCTATATTGTCAACTTTAATTTTCTGCTTTTGTTTCACCGGATATTTATCCGGTACAGAATTTAGCTGCTTTCCCTGGTTTGGAGCTCTCCAAGGGCACAAATTGATATTTCGCTTCCGCGGGGGGTGCTCCAGATATTCATTCGGCTTGCCTGGTTAATACAAACTCCTTGCATTTCAATCCCGGCAGGAAAAAATTAGAGGCAGTTCTATTTAAGAAGCTACCCCGACTCCCGGAACCTTATATGCCGATCACTGTCCGAAATATTTTCCGAATAGGCCTGGCTTTTATCCTGGCCGGGATATTTCTCCGGAGCGATGCCTGGGCCAGGCACCCGGTTCCGCGGGAGCACCCGCGGCTGCTCGGCTCGGAGGCGGAGCTGAAAGAGCTGGCGGCCACGCGCCGCGACGCCTTTTACCGGGTGACCCAGGTGGCGCTCGAGCGCGAGGGCGGGGACCACGAGAACATGATCTCGACCGCCCTGGTCTATGCGATTAAGGGCGACCAGTGGTGCGGCGAGACCGCGGTGGAAATGGCCCTGAAATATATCGAGGGGCCGATACGCACCGGCCATGTCACTTTCGGCGCGGACCTGGCGCGCTGCGCGATTGTTTACGACCTTTGCCGGCCCTGCTGGAGCGAAGAGCAGAGCGCGAAATTTATCGATTATATGAACCGCACCGTGGACGCCAATGTCGGCTCCGAGCTGGCGGTTTTCCACAACGGCTGGTACAGCTACAAGAGCTGGGGGATCGGGATAGCGGCCTATGCCACCTACTACGAGAACCCCCGGGCGCCGGAGATCCTCAAAGCTCTGGAGGAGGAGTACCGCACGCGGGTGGTCCCCTCATTCGCGCTGGCCGGAGAGGGCGGCGGCTGGGCCGAGGGCTACTACATCAACTACTGGCTTTACAAGTGGCTTTTTTTCTGCGAGGTGGCTTTACGCTGCGAGGGAGTGGACTATTTCGACATGTCGCCCGAATTTCTGGGTAACCGGGCCGTGGCCGGGATGTTCGAGGCCTATCCGGGAATAAGCGAGCGCAACAC
>MFIX01000084.1:21049-23755 GCA_001780825.1 Candidatus Glassbacteria bacterium RIFCSPLOWO2_12_FULL_58_11
GAGGCGCTCGCGGCCCGCCGTATCCTGGTCAGCCGCTGGCGCGAGGACCCGGCGCACCAGGTGGTGCAGGCTTTTGACGAGGCCACTCCTCAATGCGGATCGAATGTCAACGCTTACAAGGACTTCCTCTGGCGCGACACGACCATTATCCGGGGCGACCTTAAGCATTTCAAGCTCTCCCATATCAGCACCGGCCCCGGCCATGTCTATGCGCGCAGCTCCTGGGAGGATGATGCCACTTATTTCTTCTTCAAGTGCGGCGACCGGTTCACCGCGCACCAGAACCTGGATGCCGGCCATTTCATCATTTACAAGTACGAGGAGCTGGCCGGACAGGGCGGGCAATTCTACTCGTTCGCCACGAACCACGAGGTCAATTACATGTTGCGCAGTATCGCCCATAATACGGTACTGGTTTACGACCCCGCGGAAAAGTGGCCGCAGATCCGTGCCTTTCCCGGAGAGATAGGCAATGACGGCGGCCAGCATCACGACTGGCCGCACCACAACGGTTCGGTCCTGGATGCCGCCGAATGGTCAAACAACAGAAAACTGTACGATATCGCCGATATCCTCGCTTTCGAGGACCGGGAGGGCTATCTGTACGTGGCCGGCGACTGCTCACGGGCTTACCGCTCCGCCAAGCTCGACTATTTCACCCGGCAGATAGTCTTTATCCGGCCCGGAACCTTTGTAATCTTCGACCGGGTAAAATCGACCAATCCGCAGTTTAAAAAGACCTGGCTGCTTCAGGCGCTTAAACCGCCCGCTGGAAACTTACCCAACCTGACCCTGACCAATGGCCGCGGCCGGCTGTTTGTCCAGACGCTGCTGCCGCATAACCCGCAGCTCAAGCTTTACTCCGGGGACAGCCTCTACTGCTACCGCGGTAATTGCTATCTGCCGGCCCTTGAGGTAGGTCCGGCGCCCGAGTGCCGGGTGGAAATCTCGCCTTCCCAGCCTGCACGGGTCGATTTTTTTCTGCACGTGCTGACCGCGACAGACTCCGCCACCGCAAGCGTGCCGCAGGCTGCACATTCAGAATCCGATACCGCAGTTACCCTGACCCTTGGGGAAACCCGGCTGGTCTTTCTGAAAGACGGGGTCGGAGGGTACACGGAGCTAGATGGCCGGCGCAACGATTTTGCTTCGAAAATTATCCAGTGATCTTTCGTTTTCGAATAGATATTATCAGTACCTTAAGTTCGGGCCCCGGTTCATAATTTCCGGGGAAAGATTTGCGCCGCCACCGGAGAAAAAGCGGAGTAATCAAGCTATGAATCTTTCATCACCGGTTTGCTTATGGCCGCTGGCGCTGAGTCTGTGTCTGCTCATCTGCGTGACTAATGCTTTTCCCCAGTCGGCCGCCGACTCGGCCCGCCATGCCGTTCCCACCGAACACCCGCGTCTGCTCGGCTCTCTCGAGCGGCTGCGCCAGCTTGCGGAGGAGCGCCCGGAGGCGTACTCGCGCATGAAAAACGTGATCCACAACCCGGATGCCGGGGACCACGAGCTGATGATTTCGCTCGCCCTGGTCTGCGCAATCGAGCAGGACAGTTCTCTCGGCCGCCAGGCCGTGGATCTAGCCCTGAAATATATCAATGGCCCGATCCAGATCGGGCACGTTACTTTCGGCCACGACCTGGCGCGCTGCGCGATTGTCTATGACCTCTGCTGGCCCTACTGGACCGCCCAGGAGCGCAGCGCTTTCCACCAGTACATGAACGCTACCGTGGATGGCAACGTCGGCTCAGAGACCTCGCCCTTTCACAACGGCTGGTACGGCTATAAGCATTGGGGGATCGGGCTGGCCTGTTATGCCGCTTACTATGAGAACTCGCGCGCCCCGGCCATCCTGGCGGTAACCGAGAAGGATTTCCGCGACCGCGCCGGCCCGGCGCTGGAAATGGCCGGGGATGGCGGAGGCTGGGCCGAGGGCTACTATATCAATTACTGGAACTATGAGTGGTGTTTTTTCAGTGAGGCGGCGCGTTTCTGTGAGGGGCTGGACTATTATGAGCTCGCGCCCAAGTTCTTCCGCAACCGCGCGATATCCGCCATGTTCGAGGCCTACCCGGGAATCCGCGAATACGGCTCGCGCAGGCCGATCCCGATGGGCGACGGCGGCGGCCGGGTCTTCGGCGGCGACCGCGACAAAACTCTCAGCGTCCGGCGCATCCTGGCCGACCATTACCGTAATGATCCGGAGCACCAGGTGGTTCAGGCCTTTAACGAGACCACGCCCAGGGTGAGTGTCGGGGTTTACGCCTACAAGGATTTTCTCTGGCGCGATACCACAGTCACCCGGGGCAACCTGGCCTCTTTCCGGCTATCGCACTACAGCCAGGGGCCGGGCTATGTTTATGCGCGCAGCTCGTGGAATGAGGACGCCACCTATTTCTTTTTCAAGTGCGGCGACCGCTTTACCGCGCACCAGCACCTGGACAATGGCCATTTCCTGATCACCAAGTACGAGGAGCTTGCCGGGGATGGCGGCCACTACGAGGAATTCGGCTCGGACCACGATGTCAACTACCACCTGCGCACAATCGCCCATAACACTGTGCTGGTGTACAATTCGCTCGAAACCTGGCCCGATATCCGGGCGGTGACTGTGCGGGGCAATGACGGGGGGCAGCACCACAATTGGCCGCACCACAACGGCGCGGTCGAAGACCCCCAGGCCTGGGAAAAAGATAAATCGCT
>MFIX01000084.1:23857-23977 GCA_001780825.1 Candidatus Glassbacteria bacterium RIFCSPLOWO2_12_FULL_58_11
CACCCGCCAGATCGTTTACCTCCGTCCCGGCACATTCGTAATCTTCGACCGGGTGAAAGCCAAGCGCTCGACCTATAAAAAGACCTGGCTTCTTCAGGCCATGGAACCGCCCACCGGCCA
>MFIX01000084.1:24078-26407 GCA_001780825.1 Candidatus Glassbacteria bacterium RIFCSPLOWO2_12_FULL_58_11
ACAGTTACGGCGGCAATAACTACCCGCCCCTCCGGGACACCGGCCCGGCTCCGGAATGCCGGATCGAGATTTCGCCGTTCGTCTCCGGTGTCGAGGACTTTTTCCTGCATGTGCTGACCGCCACCGACAGTTCGGTGGCTGCGGTCCCCCCGGCCACGCTGGAAAGGGGCGTTGCCGACCTGACCGTATCAGCAGGCCGCTGGCGGATCAATTTCAAAACCACCGAGGTCGGATTCTCGATCGAAAGCCTGGGCTGCTCATTGCCCGGAGATGTGGATGGGGATGGAACGCTGAACACGGCCGACCTGCTGCAGATAATCGATTTCGCCACCGGCGAAAAAACTCCCTCGGCCCAGGAATCGGTCTGCGCTGATTTGAACGGAGATGGGAAAATCAATATCCTCGACGTGCTCTTTTGCCTGATCCGGCTGGTGCGTGGAGGCAGCCTCTAAAGCAGCGGAACATTGTTACGGAACACAAAACAAAACCCCCGGCAGGTGATTCCCGCCGGGGGTTGTCATTTTCCTATGTGGTTACTTTGCTCCTATACAGGTCTAACATTTGCGGACTGAAGGCCTTTCGGGCCTTCCACAATTTCGAACTCGACTTCCTGGTTTTCGTGGAGGGTCTTGAACCCATCGGACTGAATGGCGGAATAATGAACGAACACATCCGCGCCCTCTTCCTGCTCGATAAAACCGAATCCTTTGGATTCATTGAACCACTTTACTCTTCCCCTTGCCATGCTACGGTACTCCTTAAACTGAAAAGATGAAAGCACTGGCTGCAGTGGAATTATGTAAAAATCTGCAGCCAATAACAAATGCAGGGAAAGCGAGCCTTTGCAGGCCAGCTTCCCTGTGTTGCGTTGCCAATTTACACTCATTGTCCAAATTAGCAAGGAAAATCTTTGTTTTCCGGATAAACCCGGGCCAGGCCTGCTATGGCCGGCAAAAAAGGCAATCCGGCCCGGCTCCCGGTTTTCGGCCCTCTCCCCTGCCGGCGCCTGATTTTTCTTGGTACGTCCGGGTTTTGGATTTATTATTGCGGTCAGCCGCCGATTCTCCTCCGGGAAGCTCCGGTCCGGGGAATGACCGGTTCTTTCAGCGCCCGGCATCAGACCAAAGGACTCATCCATGAAATCCGCGACTTACTGCATGCTCTGGAAACAATTTATGCCACTGATTTTCATTGCCGCCCTGCTCGCATGCCTGATATTCCCGGCTTGCACCGCCCATCCGGAACCCTCTGCCGCAACCCTGCTGATCCGCAACGCGCGGATTATCGATGGGACAGGCAACCCCTGGTACCGCGGGTCGATTGCGGTCGAGGGCGGCCGGATCACCGCGGTCGGGCCGAATCTCGATCAGCCGGCAGGCCGGGTAATCGATGCCGAAGACAAGGTGATTTCCCCCGGCTTTATCGACCTGCACAACCATTGCGATACGGGGCTTTTCGAAAACCCGGATGCGCAAAATTTCCTCCGTCAGGGAGTTACCACTCTGGTCGGCGGACCGGATGGCGAGGGCGCGGCGGACATGGGAGCCTGCCTGGCCCGCCTGGATTCGCTTAAACTGGCGCTGAATGTCTGTTTCACTGTGGGGCACAACGCGGTGCGCACCAAAGTCATGGGACTGGCTGACCGCGCTCCGACAGCGGAGGAGCTCGAGGCAATGAAATCGCTGGTCGCCCGGGCGATGCAGGCCGGGGCGGTCGGTCTTTCGACCGGACTGGAGTATGTCCCGGGCGTCTATTCGACTACCGAAGAGGTAATCGAGCTGGCCCGGGTGTCCGCTGCTTACGGCGGCTTCTACACCTCGCATATCCGGGATGAGGAGCTCGGACTGCTCTCCGCGGTCAGAGAGGTGATCCGGATCGCCAGGGAGGCCGGGACTCCGGCCAATATTACCCATTTCAAGGCTTTCGGCTGGAAGATGTGGGGCAAAAGCGTCGAGGCCCTGCAGCTAGTGGAGCAGGCCCGCGCCGAGGAGCTGGATGTCACCTGCGACCTCTACCCCTATTCCGCGGCTCATACAGGCCTGGAAATCCTCTTTCCGCCGTGGTCCCTGGCCGGAGGCCGGGACAGCCTGCTGGCCCGCCTGCAGGACTCGGAGCAGCGCCGCAAAATAGAGGCGGAACTGCTGCTCAAGCTGGGAGATTACTGTTACCAGGATGACCCGGCCCAGATCGCGGTCGCCAGGTGCGCTTTTGATACGGCCCTCGAGGGCAAAACTCTGCGCGGTATCCTGGAAGAGCGCGGCTTGCCAACCGGCCTGCCGCAGACCGTGAAGCTCGTAATCGAATTGCAGCAGAAAGGCGGAGCCGATTG
>MFIX01000085.1:0-6892 GCA_001780825.1 Candidatus Glassbacteria bacterium RIFCSPLOWO2_12_FULL_58_11
TTGCCGGTCAACCGGGAACAGGCGGGAATCGTGGAACAGAACGCCAACGAGATGTCAGACCTGGTGATCAATCTGGTAAACAGCTCGGACATCTCCTCGATCAAACAGGTGGTGACTGAAATTCTCAATGTCATCCAGGATGAAAACTCCAGTGCCAAAGACCTGAAAGATATTATCGAGAGGGACCCTCCTCTTTGCTCGAAGCTGTTGAAACTGGCCAATTCAGCCTTTTACGGCTATTCCAAATCGATCGGCGACATTCAGGAAGCGATAGTCTGTATCGGTTTCGATGCGGTCAGGGAGCTGGCCCTGAATCAGAAAGTCTGCGAGCTGTTCATGAAAGAAGAGACTATCGACGGTTACTCGAGATGGTTGCTCTGGGAGCACAGCTCGGCGGTGGCGGTCTGCAGCAAGATGATCTATCGCCGGGAATTCGGACAGCGGGGCGACAATATCTATGCAGCCGGACTGCTTCACGATCTGGGGATCATAGTCGAGGACCAGTTCTTTCAGGAAATGTTCCGCCAGTCCCTGAAAAAATTCATGGCCGAGAAGGTTAATTTATACCAGGCGGAAACTGATTTGATATCGATCAATCACACTGAAATTGCCAGGGCGATCGCCGTGGACTGGGAATTCCCGGATGAGCTGATCCAGGCCATCGCCTGCCATCACCAGCCCGAGAAAGCCGATCCGGCATACGAAAGAATCGTGCGGTCGGTGTATCTGGCAAATTTCCTCTGCCAGCGGGAGAAAATCGGGTTTGTCGATGCGCCGATAAGAAATACTGCGTTGTATCGCGAAAGCCTTTCGATGCTCGGTATCAAGGACCGGGCTATCGAACTGATCGTGGAAGAGCTGAAGGCCGAACTTAAAAGACTCCATCAGATGGATTCGTTCCTGTCATGACAAAGCCTTCCTCAAAAGATTTGATTGATTCCCTCCAGATCAAAATCAAACATCTGCAGAATGATTTCTCCCTGACCAAGGAGGAATACGAGATCGCCACCAAGAAATATCTCGATATCCTCTTCGAGCTCAAGGAGAAAAACAATGAGCTGCTCCAGTTGCAGAAAAACCTCGAAGAGATGGTTTCCCGCCGCACCGAGCAACTGGAGGAGACGAAGAAGACCCTGCAGCAGAAAAGTGAAGAGCTGCAGATAATGCTGGATGCCTCGCCCGCAATGATCTTCTACATGGATCGGGACAACCGGTATGTCCGGGTAAACAAAGCCTTTGCCGAGCTCGCCGGCTGCCCCTTAAGAAGCATTATCGGCAAAACCGGCCGGGAGCTGTTCGGGGAGAATGATTCGGAGTTCCTCGTGGACGTCCTGCAGGTCATCCGCACCGGCAAGCCGATTCTGAACCACCTGGAAACCATCAAGACGAAAAAAGGGCTGCGGGACCTGCTGGTAAACAAGATCCCCTACCGGAACATAGACGGAGAGACTATCGGGATTATCGGTTTCGCCCTGGATGTCACCGAGCGCAGAAGATTGGAGGAGGAACACAGCAAGGCCAGCCAGCTCGAGTCCCTGGGGCTGCTGGCCGGCGGGATCGCCCATGACTTTAATAACATCCTGACCGCGATCCTGGGCAACATCTCTCTTGGCCAGACCCTGGTGAAAAAGGATGAGGAAATCTACCGCCGGCTCAAGGAGGCGGAAAGCGCCTGCCTGAGAGCCAAGGACCTGACCTACCAGCTGCTCACTTTCGCGGTCGGCGGGGCGCCGAGGAAAAAAGCGACCTCGCTGCGCGACCTGATCCGGGATTCGACCCTGTTTTCGCTCAGCGGCTCCAATGTGCGCTGCGAGTTCACCCTGCCTGACAACCTATGGCGGGCCGAGGTGGATGAGAATCAGATCAGCCGGGTGATCAACAACCTGGTGATCAACGCCAACCAGGCCATGTCCGAGGGCGGGACCATCCAGGTCCGGGCTGAAAATGTCATTGTCCGGGCCCAGGATGCTCTTCCCCTGCCCTCGGGGAAATACCTCAAGATATCGATCATCGACCATGGGCACGGTATCTCGGAGGAAAACCTGCCGAAAATCTTCGATCCCTTCTTCACCACCAAGGAGACCGGCAGCGGTCTGGGGGTCACCACCGCCTGGTCGATAGTCAAGCGTCACAGCGGCCACCTCGGCGTAAAATCCAGCCTCGGAGCCGGGACCACCTTCGATATCTATCTGCCCGCCTCCGATGAACCGCCGCAGAAAAGAGAAGATGCCGGCCGGCCCGGGGAGGCCGGACAGGCTAGGGTCCTGGTGATGGACGATGAGACTATCGTGCGCAATGTGGCCGGCAAGCTGCTGGAACATCTGGGCCATCGGGTGGAGTACGCCTCCCACGGGCAGGAGGTTATCGACCGGTTCCTCGAAGCCGAAAAGAACGGCCCGCCTTTTGATCTGGTCATTCTCGACCTGACTATCCCGGGCGGCATGGGCGGGAAAAATACGATCGAAAAATTGCTCGAGATCAACCCTAAGATCAAAGCGATTGTTTCCAGCGGCTATTCCAACGATCCGGTACTGGCCAATTTCAGGGAGTACGGTTTCCGCGGCGCGGTAATCAAGCCTTACAATATCGAAGAATTCGGCAACGTGCTGAATCTGGTGCTGGCGGAAAAAGAATGACGTGCCGCGGCCGCGGCACGTCTTACTGGTCTTCATATTTTCGGGTCTTGCTTATGCAAGTGATCGTTCCAGGGATCGTTATCCTGATCCTGATTGTCATCCTGTATATCAGGGTAAGCCATCAGCGGGCGCTGATGGAGGCGGCCGCCGCTTATGAAGCCCGGCTGCGCGAGGCTCGCCTTATCCGTGGCCTGTACCTTCAGGCACTCGATAAAAGCCGTGAAGTCCTCAAGGAGTCCGAGCAGCTGAACGGAAACCTGAATGCGCTGAGAGAGGAAATCTACTCTCTGCGCTCAGAAGGTCGGGACAATATGAGAGCCCTGCGCCACACCATTCAGCAGTCCACCGGCTCGGCCCTCGATAAAAGGACTATCGAACAGATGAAGCTCGAATTTTCGGAAAAATGGAAATACTACGATGTCCGCAAGCGCAGCTGCCGCGACCTGCGGACCTCGGTCCGTATGGTGGAGCTGAGAAAAGAAGACATATTGAAAACCGAGCTCACCGCCTCGCAAAAATGGCTCAGCGAGAAAGAGCAGGTAATGCTTTTATGGCGCGAGCTCAGCCCCAAGATCAAGATCACCGATCCGCATCATTCTTTCAATTGACAGCTTCTTAAAAAGTCCATCTGCTTCGTGGTCGCCGTAAAACCTCCCCAGCCCCATTCAAATACAATTAGTACTCTGGCTTGTAAGTTCGGTGACGTATTTTCCAACGATCTCACTGCGCGAGTTGGTATTATGAAACCTGCATTGCCTCAATTTTGTCTCCGTAAAACGAGCGTCGCCGGAAATGTATGATTTTATGTAGGGGCGCACCCGCGTGTGCGCCCGAACCCTCGGCCGGTGGGCGGACACATCGGTCCGCCCCTACGATAAGGATAATCGCAGGTAATTAATTAGGCGCAATCAAATCGGATATACAATTGAACCTAACGTAACCATATTTATAAAAACATGTACTAAGATTACGATGTCGAAAGCCGCCTTCTCTATTCAGTCCGGCCTTGTGGCCCGCGGGCTGGGGTTGTATTTTATCAGCTTTGATTGAGACAAGTCGCTCAATATTAATCGATCCAGAGCACATGAAAACCGATCCGAGGGAGCTATCGCGCGCTTATGACCGGACTTAAACCGCCCGCCCTGTTGTTCGCCCTTTTCCTGTTCATCTTTAGCGGCCCGGCCTGGGCCGGGTCCACCCGTTCCGCCGCTGGAAATGATTCGCTTTCTTCCGAAGCGGCCCAGCCGGACAGGGCCGCTGCCGACAGCCTGGCCGCTCCGGCCAGGCAAATTGTCATCCAGGCCCGCCGGACCAGCGGCGCGATCCAGGTTGATGGCGTTCTGGATGACCCGGCCTGGAGCGAAGCCCTGCCCTATTGCGATTATTTCTTTCAGCAGGAGCCGCTGGACCGGGCACCTTCGAGCGAAAAGACCGAGATACGGATCCTGCAGGATTTGAAGAATATCTATGTCGGGGTCCAGTGCTATGAATCCGATCCGCGGAAAATATTCGCCACGGTTAAAAAAAGGGACGGCAGCTTCCTCAACGATGATGCTCTGGAGCTGTTGATCGATACTTTCCACGATCTCAGGAACAGCTACGCTTTCGGCACCAACCCGTTCGGCGTGCAGGTGGATGCCATTATCAGCGATGAGGGCAACCATATCAACAAGAACTGGGACTGTATCTGGCACTGCAAAAGCAAGGTCAACGAGCGCGGCTGGGCCCTGGAAATGGCTATCCCCTTCAAATCTCTCAAATACAAACCGGGCGAATCGCTGGTCTGGGGGCTGAATATCACCCGGGAGATCAAGCACAGCAAAGAGGTGACCTACCTGGTGCCGATCCCCCGGGGACTGGGCCATAACGGGAAGTTCAAGGGCTCGCTGTTCGCCGAGCTGCGGGGTATCCAGCCCCCACCGCCGGGACTCAACCTCGAGGTCCAGCCCTACCTGACCGCCGGGAAAACCTGGAGCTACCAGACCGATGAATTCAAGTCCAGTACCGAGGGCGGCCTGGACCTGCGCTATCATATCACGCCGCAGCTTGCCGCGGATTTCTCCTACCAGACCGATTTCGCTCAGGCCGAATCCGAGCAGGAGGTGGTCAACCTGACCCGCTTCAACATCAACCTGCCGGAGAAAAGGGAGTTTTTCCTGGAAAGCGCTGGACTGTTCAATTTCGGCTCGAGCATTGCCGCCGGCGGCACGGTGGTTGGCGCGCGGGAGCAGAGCGAGTTCAAGCTCTTCGAGTCGCGGACTATCGGCATCCGGGAGGGCCGAAGAATCCCCCTGTTCGGCGGGGCCAAGCTGGCGGGCCGCCTGGGGCGATTGTCCCTCGGGGCGATGAATATCCAGAGCAAGGAGACCCGGCTGGACCAGAGCACGGTCGAGCCCTCGGCAAATTACACGGCGATCCGGCTCAAGCGGGATTTCGGCACCAATTCCAATATCGGTCTGATGCTGCTCAACAAGCAGTCCAGCGGCGCCGATTACTCCCGGGCCCTGGGCGCTGATGCGTTCTTCGCTTTCACCCCGGAGCTCATTGTCAACGGCTCCCTGGCCAAGTCCTTTGTCCCCGGTATTCATGATCGGGATTGGGCCGGTGACCTGGGCGCGATCCTGAACAAGGACTGGATCGACTTCTCCCTGCGCTACACCCAGGTCGATTCGCTGTTCAACCCCGAGATGGGCTTTGTCCGAAGGGGCAACCTGCGCAGCACCGACGGCACCCTGGCTCTGACCAAGTGGATCAACAACGGCTACCTGAAAAGCGTCTCGATGATCAACGACATCCAGTACCAGACTGACAACCACAATACCCTGCTCTACCGCGAGAACCGGCTGGATTTCCAGTTTACCCTGAAAAGCGAGGATTTTTTCTCTTACTCTATCCACCGTCTCTACGAGTTCCTGCCCGGCGATGACTATATCCGCGACATTCAGATCGGCCGCGGCGGGTATATCGGACACCACCAGCATCTCACTTTCCGCTCTTATAAGGCCCGCCGCTCCGCGGGATCGATCTCCTACCGCTGGGGCGACCTGTTGGACGGCAAGACCAGCACTTTCACGCTGTCCAATATCACGCAGATCACCAACAGCCTGAACCTGGACCTCTCCTACAGCCACGAAACCCTGAACTTGCGGAACGGCACGATTGACGCCAACACGCTGGCCGGCCGCTGGACCTATTCTTTCACCACCGACCTGTTCGCCAAGTACTACCTTCAGTGGAACGATGCCGACCACCGTCTGGCCTCCAACTTCCTGATCGACTATATTTACAGGCCGCGCTGCCATTTCTACCTGGTGTTCAACGAGAACCGCGACACGCTCCTGCAGCTCGGCTCGCGGAAAATGAAAGACCGGCTGATCCTGCTCAAGCTGACCTACCTCTGGAGTGTGTGAGATTGAAGGGGGAAAGCCACATTTAAACGCCAAGTTGTTCTTGTTGAAAGTCAATCTTCAGAATGCTTTGAATGACACACCCCGTCGACTGCGTCGCCACCCCTCTTGATAGAGGGGATTTAAATGCACATCATTTGGGCAATTGCATACAGGCCGGGCGGCAGCGGGAATACAGTCCCCTCTTGAGAGGGGTGCCCCCGATAATAGCGGGGGCGGGGTGTGTGATGCGGGCGTCAGGACGGCCGCCCTGCCCTTTTCGCAAAACACCTTCCCTGGAGGACCTTCATGCACAAGCTCTCCGCAAGCCCCGCAAAAGCCGCCTTATTCGCGTTTCTTATCCTTGGCCTGGCGGCCTGTCTTTCCCCGGCCCGCGCCGAGGAATCATTTGTGCTGGGCTATTATCCGGCCGGCATGCGCAGGGAGCTGCCCGCGGATAAGGTCGATTTCAAAATCCTGACCCATCTCTGCCACGCTTTTATCATGCCCAATCCGGACGGAACCATCTATTACCGCGATAATTTCCTCTACCCGGAGCTTATCGAGGCGGGCCACAAGGCGGGCCGCAAAATTCTGGTCTCGATCGGCGGAGGAGGCGGCGGCAAGGCCGTCGAGAGTTTTCCTACCGTGGCCGCCGATCCGAAACTGCGCGCCAAATTCATAAAAAGCTTGCTCGATTTCTGCGCGGCGCAGGGCTATGACGGGATCGATTTCGACTGGGAGTACCCCCGCGACTCGACCCAGCGCGCCAACCATGCGCTCCTAGTCACCGAGCTGCGCCGGGCCGCGAACAAGCTCGGCAAGCCGTTCCTGATCACCATGGCCAACTCGGGCCGCATAAACTCGGAG
>MFIX01000085.1:6916-7058 GCA_001780825.1 Candidatus Glassbacteria bacterium RIFCSPLOWO2_12_FULL_58_11
ATGGAGCAGCTCGACTGGTTCAATGTGATGGGCTATGATTTCCACGGCCACTGGAGCAGCACCGCGGGCCACAATGCGCCGCTCTACTCGGTGACTCCCGGCTCCTCGGGCCTGCCCGAGGGTGACCACTCGGCGATAGATT
>MFIX01000085.1:7069-7929 GCA_001780825.1 Candidatus Glassbacteria bacterium RIFCSPLOWO2_12_FULL_58_11
CAGCTCGGCATACCCCCGGAAAAGCTGCTGCTGGGCGTGCCTTTCTATGGCTTCCAGCTCGAGGCCACGGATATCAACGCTCCGAATAACGGCGGGAAATATATCGACTACAGCGAGATTATCATGCAGTGGGCCGAGGGCGGCTGGGACTACCACTGGGATGAGACCGCGCTCGCGCCCTACCTGACCAGCACGGACCGCACTAAGGTGATCACTTTCGATAACCCGCGCTCCCTGGCCTTAAAATGCGATTATGCGCGGGTGAACCACCTGCGCGGCGTGATGATCTGGGCCCTGGGCCAGGACATCTTGCAGGGGCGGCAATTGCTGCTGGAGACCCTGGGCAAGAAGAAGTGGGAGTTTGGGGGGAAGAAGTAATTTGGCGGCAAGGCCCTTGAAACACTGGAAGAAATCGGCTAATTTATCACGTATTATAGATTCAGCCAAATCCTGGATGGGTCAATTCATACTTTCTTCTTCAGCAAGGGATCGGTAAGTTGACAACAGTCGCTGAGAACAGGCACTTGTTTTACATCCCGGTAATGGGAACGGGCTTTACTATCGATACTCCTCTCCGGGTGGCCCGGTTCGGGATAACATCCGTTATTTCGCTGGTGGATGATATTTTAATCGAACAGATGAGAAAGTACCACTCCGAGCGAGCTGGCGAGCCTTACGAAGCGATCGGTGATAATGATGAGGATGCGCGGGCGTGCCGGATTACGCTCTATCTGGACCTGCTGGACCGCCTGGTGCAAATGCAGGTAAAGCAGCTAAAGGCTGAGCCGTTTTCGCCTGACTGCGATATCGTGCGTTACTTCGAATTGCTCCCGGAAGGTCGGGTTAAGCGCTTGTATCGG
>MFIX01000086.1:0-5097 GCA_001780825.1 Candidatus Glassbacteria bacterium RIFCSPLOWO2_12_FULL_58_11
GGGCTTAAGCGAGCCTAAATTGGAAAACGACCCGGCCGCGGCGGTAATTTCCACGTTGAAAGAGAAGCTGCCGGCTTTCCAAGATACTCCGGGCGCCCTGGAGGGTTACGCCACGGCTTTCCTGCTCAACCTGGAGAGCCGCCGCGACCTGGGCCTGCGGCTGGAGGTTACCGGTTTACTGATGGCCGCGGGCTGCCCGGTCACTCTGAAAGACCTGGGCCTGGAGCGCGAGGATACCACTACAATCAGGGAGCTGGCCGCAATGATGGCCGTCCGGACCGGGCCTCAAGGCTATCCCTGCGGGGCCTTTGAATTCGGCCTTACGCTGACCCGTCTGGATGACCTGGGCGGCCGTTTCGGCCGCCAGCAGGATGAATCCACCCTGCTGGCTCGTCTGGAAAAAACAGCCGCCTTCCAGGACATCCTGCCGGCCCTGACAAAACTCAAGCCGGCGACTGTCGGCTTTTTCGGCGACTCGCAAACCGATAACCGTCACTGGTCCTCCCCGGCGCATTTCCCGAAAATAATCGAGGCGGCTTTCGCAAAATACAACCCCGGCCTTAAAGCCTTCAATGCCGGAGTGGGCGGGGATGATTCAGCCGAGGGTCTGGCCCGGATCGAGAAAGATGTTCTCGACAGGCATCCGGATTACTGTTTCGTGCTTTTCGGGGGCAATGACTGCGCTTTCTGGGGCCGGGGCAGGCCGGGCCTGGAGCCGGAGCAGTTCTACAGGAACATGGCAGAGATCATCTCCCGGCTCGAGGGGATCGGCTGCCGGCCAGTGCTGCTGTCCTATCCGCTGATCCCGGAGTTTTCCCCGGAGGAGCACGCGGTCCTGGGCCGCATGAACGCAAAACTGGCCGGGCTGCGGGATGAAAAATCCACCGGCTGGCTGGATATCGGCGGGCTATTCGACAGCGGCGACCCGAAGGTGCTTTTCGCCGTGGACCGGATCCATTTCTGTCCGGCGGGCCACTTGCTGATCGCGCAAAAAGTACTGGAGTACCTGTGCTCGCAGCCCGCCCTGAACCAATAAGCCGGGCAGTCAGGCTGGTTAGAGTTCGGGTTCACTGCCATTCGATAGCTTTATTATTCAACTGCTGGTTTAAGGAGTGGAAATGAAAACGCCGATTCGCGCCGGGATAGTAGGGACCGGGTTCGCCGCGGCGCTGCATGCAGATGCCCTGGCGCGCTGCCGGGATGCCCGGCTGGAGATGGTCTGCGGGATCAAGGACCTGGAGGCATTCTGCGGCCGCTGGGGCGTGGAGCGCCGGACCGAAAACTTCCACGAGCTCTGCCGCGACCCGCGGGTGGATGTGGTGATAGTCTGCACTCCGACTTTCATCCACCGCCCGGTGGTCGAGGCCGCGGCAGCGGCAGGCAAGCCGATAATCTGCGAAAAGCCCCTGGCCACCCGGCTCGAGGATGCCCGGGCGATGGTCGAAGCGGCGGCCAAGGCCGGGGTGAAACTGATGTACGCCGAGGACTGGTGTTTCGCGCCGGTCCTCAAGCGGGTCGAGGAGATTGTGGCCGAGGGCGCCTTGGGCGAGCTGCTCTATGTCAAGGCCAAGGAGACGCATAGCGGCAGCCACAGCGAATATGCCAAAAAGCTGGAGTACTGCGGCGGCGGGGCGCTCTTCCATATCGGCTGCCATCCGATCAACTGGGTGCGTCACCTGTTCGGCCGCGAGGTAGTCGAGGTGGTGGGGAAAACCTCCGGCGGCGGCAGCCGGAACCTGGTGCATAAGGACTATGAAGGCGAGGACTGGGGCGTGGCCCTGTTTACCTTCGACGGCGGCGGCCAGGGGCTCTGCGAGGGCAACTATATCACTCTGGGCGGCATGGATGACACTGTGGAAATTTACGGTACAAAGGGAGCGCTTAAAGTCGATCTGACCCTGGGCAGCCCGATCCATGTGTTCAGCCGGGTGGGCTACAAGTATTCGGTGGAGAAAGCGGAGAGCCAGCTCGGCTGGACCCGGCCGGCGGTGGATGAGCTCTGGCAGCTCGGTTACCCGCCGGAAATCGAATACTTTATCGGCTGCCTCCGCGATGAGAAAGAGCCGATGATCGGCGTGCGGGGCGAGGACGGCCTGGCCTCGATGGAGGTGGCTTTCGCGGCCTATGAGTCCATGCGCACGGGCCGGACGGTCAGGATGAGCGAGTTCCGCAAAAGTTTGGGCGGCGAATGATTTATCAACGCCGGACGGTCCGGAGAAACAGGGAATTTTATTGACCTCAATTTTTCTCAAATTTTCGCAAATTCAGGTAGGGGCGAACCCATGTGTCCGCCCGTGTTCGGAAATTTCTCGTTGGTAAGCGGGCGCACACGCGGGCGCGCCATCACGGGAAACGGAGACCTCTTTCGTTGCAGGGGCATCCCGATAAAATCGGGATGCCCCTGCATAAGACGAGTGCATTAAGCTAGTTACGAACAAATTAGGTTGCGATAATAAAATCTTTTTCCTCCGGTCAGCCGGATTAACTGCCACTTTCCAAAAAATGGGAGAGCAAAATGAAAAAAACATGTTCGCTCCTGATTTTTCTAGCCTTGTCAGTTACCTTGCCCGGGCTGCTGAAAGCCCAGAGCGGAGACCTGAAACTCCTCGACTGGCGGCCCAAAAGCATGCTGGTGGTCAAGGAGACCACGGTCCTAAGGCCCAAGTTCCCGGTGATCGACATTCACAACCATCTGCGCGACCTGAGCCAGGCCAAGCATTACCTCGAGGAAATGGACAAGGCTGGGGTCTGGAAGTGTGTCAGCCTGGATGCCAACTCAAGGAACGATTTCTACAAAGAGCAGGTTCGCGTTTTGCACGGGCTGGCTAAAGACCGTTTCCTGCTTTTCTTCCGGCCGGATTTCAGCCGGATCGATGAGCCTAATTTCGGCGAAAACGAGGCCAAAAGGCTGGAAGAGGCGGTCCGCCTGGGCTGCCGGGGCCTCAAGATCGCCAAGGACCTCGGCCTGACCCACCGGGACAAGAGCGGCGAGCTGATCCCGGTGGATGACCCGCGGATCGATCCGATCTGGGCCAAATGCGGCGAGCTGGGTATCCCGGTGATGATCCATGTCTCGGACCCTAAGGCTTTTTTCACCCCCCTGGACCAGAACAACGAGCGCTACGATGAGCTGGGGGCTCACCCGGACTGGTCGTTCTACGGGGACCAGTATCCCGAAAAAATGGAAACCCTGGCCCAGCGCAACCGGGTTATCGCCAGGCACCCGGAGACTATCTTTATCGGCGCCCACCTGGCGACCCTGCCCGAGGAGCTGCATGTTGTCGGCAACTGGCTGGATGTCTACCCCAATTTCTACGTGGACATCGATGCCCGGATCAGCGAGCTGGGCCGTCAGCCGCGCACCGCCCGCAAGTTTTTCATCAAGTACCAGGACCGGGTCATGTTCGGCACGGATACGCCGCCCAATGCCGAATCTTACCGGATTTATTACCGTTTCCTGGAAACGGATGATGAGTATTTCGACCCAGCCGGCGGACATCACCTCCAGGGCCGCTGGATGATCTACGGCGTGTACCTGCCGGATGAGGTGCTCGAGAAAATCTACAACAAGAACGCCCTGAAAATCCTGGCGCTGTACAAGGGCGTGGAAAAGGAAAAGAAGTAGGGGCTTACTGGTTTCGCGTAAGGTAACATAGAATAAAAGCCAAGTTTTTTTAAATCCCCCTGAATCTCCCTTTTCCAAAGTGGGAGGCGGTTTCCCCCCTTTAGCAAAGGGGGGCAGGGGGGATTTGATCACTGGCGGATTATTTTTGCCAGACTGAATTTTGAGATTTCATTTCACTCCTGCCCACCGGCAGGATATTGTGTCTTCATAATCCCTAGGACGCAGCGGCCGGTCATGCGCCTGAAAAGACCGGCGGCCTCGACTCCTTTCTCCGCGTGAGGAACGCTAATGGCTCTGGCCTCCAAATTCGATTATATCGTGGTCGCGGTTTACATGGTCCTGATGGTGGCCGTGGGAATAATTCTGTCGTATTTCAACAAGGATGACAGCGACTTTTTCAAGAGCGGCAACAAGATGCCCTGGTGGCTGTCCGGCTTTTCCTTTTTCATGACCAGTTTCAGCGTCTGGACATTCACCGGGGCCGCCGGGCTGGCCTATCGCGCTCCGGGCGTAGCGATGCTGATGTATTTCTCCAATTCTCTGGTGATGATTTTCGGCGTTCTGTTTCTGGCCCGTCTCTGGAGAAGGTCCCGCTCCTCCACAATCATGTCCTACCTCACCGAGCGCTACGGAGTGACCACCAACCAGGTTTACAGTTGGACACACCTGGTGGCGGCGCTGGTGCAGGGCGGCATACAGCTTCTCGCTCTGGCGACATTCATTTCGGTGGCCATGGGCACGGACCTGAAATGGACCATCATTGTCTGCGGTCTGGTGATTTCGGTTTACTGCCTGATCGGCGGTCTCTGGGCTGTCGTAGTTACCGATACGCTGCAGTTCATGGTGCTCTTTCCATGCGCGGTGGTGGTGATGGTGATCGGGCTGATCGAGGTCGGTGGAGTTTCCGCGCTGGTGGCCAAAGCCCCCGAAGGCTTCTGGCAAATCAATACGCAGGAGTTCGACTGGAAATACCTGCTGGCCTATGCGGTGGTGATGGCTTTCGCGTTCAACAGCGGCTCGGCGGCCCAGCGCTATTTTTCGGTCAAGGATGAGCGGGAGGCGCGCAAGGTGGCCCTGTTATCGATGCTCCTGCTCCTGACCACTCCGCTGGTCTTCCTCCTGCCGCCGATAATCTCGCGGATTATCGATCTGGACCTGGCTTCGATCACCCTGGGCCTGAATGCGCCCCAGGAGGCGGCCTATGTGGGCTTCTGCCTGAAATACCTGCCCAGCGGCGCGATCGGGATCATGCTCGCGGCGATGCTCTCGGCCACGATGAGCAGCCTGAGCGCCACGTTTAACGCCTATGCCGGGGTGCTCACCGATGATATCATCCGCCAGATTTTCTGGAAGAAAGCCAGCGGGAAAGCCCTGCTGCTGATCGGCCGGCTGACCACCCTGCTGTTCGGCGGGCTGGTCATTATCGCCGCCGTTTACCAGTCCAAATCCGCGGGCGGGGTGTTCGGCCTGAT
>MFIX01000086.1:5133-11122 GCA_001780825.1 Candidatus Glassbacteria bacterium RIFCSPLOWO2_12_FULL_58_11
TATCCCGATCGTGATCGGCCTGTTCTACCGGGCCACCCCGCGCTGGTCGGCTATCGCCTCCTACCTGACCGGTCTTACTATCGGGGTCGTTTTCCTGCTCCTGGGCAAGGAGCCCTCCTTTACCGATGAGGTGTTTATCTTCGGCGGGATCAGCGCGGTGATCTATTTCCTGCCCGGACTATTCCTGAAACCCAAAGGCAAATACAAGGAATCCCTGAACCGTCTGTTTGCCAAGCTCGCCACTCCGATAGCTGCGGATGAGGTCGGCGATACCCTGGAGACCGACCTGGGCAGCTACCGGATTACCGGCTGGACCACGGTCGGGATGGGCGTGGCGGTAATCCTGCTGGTCCTGCAGGACATAACCTGGCAGGGCCGGATAATTATTGCGGCGATCGGAGCCCTGATCGCCCTGATCGGCGCATTTCTGCTGTTTTCGGGCCGCCTGCTGGTCCGCCGGTCCAAAAGAGCGGCAGTGACGGCCAGCGCTTGAAGCAAAAAAGAATTTTCCCTTATGCATGAATTAATCTCTTATGGCTGTAATTATTTCAGATATAAGGAGTTAAAATGCGTGCTGCCGGGGCGCGGCATATAGTGCCCCTCCTTTGGTCTGTAATTTTAATAAATCGGGTCGGCAGACCAATCTTTCACTCCCAGCGGCGGAGGAAACTATGGTATTTGCAAAGCGTATCATTTTCCTGTCCGTTCTCCTCGTTCTTAGCGCCTGCGGCCGGGTGAAAGAGCCGTCCGGCCTGGCGCCGGCCGACAGAGAGCGCCTGAAAATGCTGGGCAACCCCCATCCGCGGCTGCTGGTTACCGTTGAGTCGCAGGAGAAGCTTAAGTCAGCGATCCAGTCCAGCCACCAGTGGCTCTGGGAGCGTTTCCTGCAGGACCTGCCGGAGGACCTGGCGAGCGCCGAGAAACCCCTGCCCGGGGAGCTCGACCGCGGCGTGGCCGACCTGGCCCCGCGGCTCTGCTTCGCCTGGCTGATAACCGGCGACCCAGCCCACCTCCAGGCGGCCAAAAGCCACCTGCTCAAGCTGGCCCAAAGCCAGCCCTGGGACCCGGAGAACGATCTTATCCACGGCCACCTGCTCCAGGGAATCGCCCTGGCCTATGACTGGCTCTACCCGGTTCTGAGCCAAGAGGAGCGCGCCTTGGTGGCTGGCCGCCTCGGCCAGGAGGCCGAGTCCGAATACCAGCGGATGACCACCGGCCGGGTCTGGTATCACAACCAGTATTTCCAGAACCACGGCATTTCCAATTTCTGCGGCCTGTCCTACGCCTCCGCCGCGCTCTGGGGCGAGAACGATTCGGCCTGGAAATGGCTGGAGAACTGCGAAAAATTCATGGCGAAAGTGTATGAGACCCTGCCGAAAGACGGCACCTCGCTGGAAGGGCTGAGCTACGGTGCGTACGATTTCGAGTATATCCTCAGGTTTGCGGAGCTCTCCAAAAGTCTGCTGGGCCGGGACTATTATGACACGCCGGGGCTGAAAGAGATGCCCGCCTGGTACCTTCACAGCCTGGTGCCTGCGCCCACCGAGGCGGAATGGGCGGTCACTTTCGGCGATGCCCCCCGTCACTCCAACTGGCACGGCCCCGAGCCGCAGCTATTCCTGGCCGCGGCCAAGTACCGCGACCCGCAGGCCCAGTGGCTGGCCAGGTTCCTGATCAATCTGCGCGAGAGCGGCCTGGCCTCGGCCTCGTTCTGGGCTATCCTCTGGTACGACCCTGAGGTGGAACCAGCCGACCCGGCCACATTCCCCACCTTCCATCACTTTACCGAGAACGACCAGGTGATGATGCGCTCCTCCTGGACCGATCCGCAAGCCATGCTGGTGGGTCTCAAGTGCGGGCCGTTCATGGGCAAGACTTATTCGAAAACCGCGGAGTGGGACTGGGGCACCAACCACCAGGACCCGGATGCCGGCTCGTTCCAGATCTGCGCCTACGGGCAGTACCTGGCAATCGACCCGCTCTATACTTCATTCAAGCGCACTTCCAACCACAATACGGTGCTGATCAAGGGCCAAGGCCAGCTCGGCGGGGATGTGCAGTGGATGGGAGTGGCCGAATGCCTCGAGTTCAAGCACTACCCGGAAATCCTCTACGCGGATTCCATTCCCGCCGGCGAGTTCGAAAAGAACGGCAGGGAAATGTTCGCCGCGGCCTATGATTATGTGGTGGGGGATGTGACCCGCGCCTATCATCCGGCCCTGGGCCTGAAAAAGTTTCTCCGCCATTACCTGTTTATCAAGCCGGACATTCTGATCGTGGCCGATGATATCGAGCTGGACAGCGCGGGCGTACTCTGCACTTTCGCCTCCAATGAGCTGGAGGTGAGCGGCGGGCTGGACCATAGCCGCGAGGGCTATGTGGTGGGAAAAGAAGGCGAAGCCTACACTTTATTCAACGGCAAGCCCGGGAAGTACAAGATTACCGCCAATTACCTGGATAATTTCCCCGGGGCGGGCAGCTATTCGCTGGCCGTGGATGGCAAGACCATCCACAGCTGGAAAACCGACTCGCCGGAGACCGACAATATCCTGATCGTCTCGCCGGAGGTGGAGCTGGCCCATGGCAGCCGGATTTCTTTCCTGGGCACGGAGCTGCCCCACAACTTCCGTCTGATCAAGATGACCGCTTTCAGCACGGAGGTAACCTCGGACCCGACCGTGGAGTGGCTGCTGCACGTGGACCCGCTGGCCGAGGTCAATAAAAATTCCGGGCGCTTCGAAGCGTCCCTCGGGGAGGCCGTCCTGGAAGTATTCCCGGTCATTGGCCGCGTACTGCCGCCGTCTGAAAAATGGGAACGTTTCCCGATCCTGAGACCGCACGAGCGGATCAGAGAAACCAACCGTCTGGTGGTGCCTGCAAAAGTCGATAATAGCAAAGCCATGAATGTCGTATTGCTGCGCGCCAGGGGCAAAAGCGAGCCCGGAATTAATCGCATAAGCGCGAATGGTGACAACGGCCTGATCAATTTAAGCTGGGAGATAAAAGACAAAAAGACCGCTTTCGACTGGGACCTGCAAAACAGGAAGATCGAGTTCAAATAGGCTGAATGGTACTTGCGACAACTGGCATAAACCTGTAGGGGCGGCCCCCCGTGGCGCCCAGCCGGCGTGTAGGGGCACGGTGCACCGTGCCCTTGCAAAATACATGAAATAAAATTTAGTGGTTGAATGAAGATTGAACCGGGAGAGCAGACATGAAAAAACCGGATCGGGCAAAAGTCCCGATACTATACCTCCTGACCGCGCTGACCCTGGCTTTCATCAGCCTAGCGCTCGGCTCCGGCCTCTGCCTGGCCGCGGAAAAGATTTCCGCGGGCGGAGTCAATGCCTCCTTGAAAGCCTCGGAGAACCTTCAGCTCAGCCCCTATACCGGCTATACCCGCGAACACTGGCTGGAGATCGCCGGTAAGATTATCGCCGGGCTGATGCCCTATTTCGGCCCGGAGAGCGGCATGCCTGAGCTGAAAGGCGATCCCGGCGAAACCGGCCATTTCGCCCACCTGTTCGATGTCGGCGGCGGCCGCGAGGCGTTCGACCGCAGCCTGTTCCTGGTGGCGGTCTATACCGCGGCCAGCGGCGGCGACCGGGTCCCGGGCTGGAAAGGCTCGATCACCGAGCCCTATTTGAAGGAGGTACGGCGCGGCACGGACCCGGATAGTCCCCATTACTGGGGGCCGCATCCCAAGTACGATGTTTTCGGCACTAACCTCGCTATGGGAATCCTGCTTAGCCCGGAGTTTTTCTGGGAGCCTTTCACGGACCGCGAGAAAAAAAACATCCTGGCCTATTTCAAGGACCTGACATTTAATATCGCCTATGACTGCAACCACTGGCAGTTCCACATGGTTACCGTGCCGATCCTCGAGCGCAACGGGGTGGCCTCGAACGCCGAGTTCCACACCCGGATGTTCGAGCGGCTCCTGAGCTGGTACCGCGGGGAGGGCTGGTTTATCGATGGGGGCAACCGCAGCTTCGACCTCTACAACCTCTGGGCTTTCCAGCTTTACAACCATGCCCTGACCCGTTTCTACGGCCCCTGGAACCGGAAGTTCGGCGAGCGGGTCAGGCAGACCACGGCCCGCTTTTTCGAAAGCTACCCCTACCTGTTCGGCCGGGATGGCGGGCATATCCCCTGGGGCCGCTCCACCACCTACCGTTTCGCCTCGGTCGCGCCGATAGGCTGGACGGTCCTGGACAACACCTGCACCATTCCGCCGGGCGAGGCTCGCCGGATCGCCTCGGGCTGCCTCAAGTATTTCTGGGAGCGCGGCTGCCTGAGCGAGCGGGGCCTGCTCGAACCCGGCTACTACGGGCCTAACAGCGTGGTCGCCGAGCCGTATATCGACCGCGGAGCGCCGTACTGGGCCGCCCAGGGTTTCAGTTGCCTCCTGGTCCCGGCAGGCGATCCTTTCTGGACCGCGGTCGAGGAGCCCATGCCGGCGGACAAGGCCGGCGGCCGGGTTGCCCTGCCGGGGGCGAAGATGCTCCTGCGGGTAAGCCCGATCGATGGCGAGGCGCGGCTGTTTCCGGTCGGCCAGCCCTTTTCGCACTGGGGCGCCTGGCAGCGCGGGATAAAGTACTGCCAGCTCGCGTACTCGAGTTATCTGGGCTGGTGCGCTACCGGGGAGGGCGGGCCGGACCTGGGGGCCGGCCGGACCGGCTACTCGATGGATGGAGTGAACTGGCATTTCCGCGAGCGGCCCGAGGCGCTCCAGGTGAATACCGAGCACCTGCTAAGCACCGAAAACCTGGTGGTCCCGGACCTGGAGCAGGCGGACACCACCTGGTACGATTTCGGTGAACTGGTAACTCATACCCTGGTGGGCAACAGCGGCGAGGTGCATGTTTTCTGGCACACCAGCGCCCGGCCGCACTATTTGTACCTGGGCGGATATGGGATCAGCGTGCCCCACGGTTCCGAACTTGCCAAAGAGGAGCGCGGGGACTGCCTGGTGATTGACGGTGGCGAGAACCACTCGATAATGAAAGTCCTTCAGGCCCCGGAGGGCGCTCTCAGCGCTGAGCTGCTCGAGCCGCGGCCCGGCTGGCTGCACTCGCATAATTTCGGCGGCAGGGGGGCTTTCCCGCACTGGCGGAGCAGCGCGCCGGTCCCCTCGAACACGCCGGTGGCGCTCTATGTCGATGGCACCCGGGGCCGCCCACCCGTGGATGCGCAGATTGCGCTTTCTAATTACCCAGGTGTTTTAAAAGTGACATTCGAGGGAAAAATTTACGAGATAAAGGTGCCTTTCTAACTTAAAGTTCTCTAACTGGTTGAATTTGAATGTTTTACCGCAGGGGCGACGCATGCGTCGCCCCTGCATGCCCGGGCGGGCAAGGGAGGCCGGCAACGGGTTAACGCTTTTAAGGGGAGAATAGAAATGAGGAAACTCTTATCCGCAATAATTCTGCTGCTGGTTGTGGGCTGTTTCACCGTCCTGCCGGCGGAAAAGAAGTACTATCAGCCCAGGCGGGCGAGCTGGGTCGATAAGGGGCTGGTGCTGGGCTGGGGCAACCATGAGGCCTTTATCTTCCGGGTTCGCAAGGGAGGAGGAGCGCCCTACCAGGAGGAGTGGCAGCGGTTTGTCAGCGAGCACTCGGAGGAAACCGCGATCGCGGCGCAGAAAGCGGGGATCGAGGTCTTTCACACGCATGGCTACAAGGGCTTCGGCTACGAGGCCGAGAAGAAAGAGATGGAAATGCTGAAAACTCTCTCGGGCTATGTGCACAAGCACGGGATGAAACTGGATACCTATAGCCAGGTGATGTCGATCATGCCGGAGACTTTTTTCGCCGAGGAGCCCCGGGCCAAAGACTGGGTCCAGCGCGATGAGCTGGGAAGGCCAATCCTGCTGACCTATGGTTTCCAGCAATCCTACCGTTACAAGCCCAGCATGGTCAGCCCGGAGTACCGCAAGTACTATAAGGAAAAAATCATAAAAGCCCTGGTTGGCGAGTGCAAGAGCGAT
>MFIX01000087.1:0-298 GCA_001780825.1 Candidatus Glassbacteria bacterium RIFCSPLOWO2_12_FULL_58_11
AAGATGCTGGAAGAGCAACCAGGGGGGTAAGCTTGCAGGAGATTATCGCGGTTGTTTTCGATTTCGATGACACGCTCGCACCGGACACGACTTCAGGCTTCCTGGAATACCTGGGCGTGCCGCCGGACCAGTTCTGGCAGGAGCGGGTAAATCCACTGCTCGAGCAGGGTTGGGACCCCATTCCGGCTTATCTTTACCGCTTGATCGAGCTCTCCCATGAGCTGCCCCCGGAACGCCGGATCACCCGGGAGCGGCTGGCTGCTTTCGGCACTCAGGTGCGCCTGCACGAGGGCGTGAC
>MFIX01000087.1:312-1613 GCA_001780825.1 Candidatus Glassbacteria bacterium RIFCSPLOWO2_12_FULL_58_11
AGCTCGAGGCCGCGGCGCGCAGCGTCCACCCCGATCTGCGCCTGGAATTTTACATCATCTCCAGCGGCATCCGCGAGATAATCCTGAACACCCGGATCGGCGCCCGATTCTCCGGTATCTGGGCCTGCGACTACCATTGCGACCCGGAAAGCGGGGAAATCCTGTTCCCTAAAAATATTATCAGTTTCACCGACAAGACCCGCTACCTGTTCCAGATCAGCAAGGGCTTTGTGGGGCCGGATTACGCGAACCGGCCATTCGAAGTCAACCGCCGGGTGGCCGAGGAGGCGCTGCGCATCCCGTTCAAGCAGATGATCTATGTCGGAGATGGCTACACCGACATCCCCTGTTTCTCGCTCATCCGCAAGCAGGGCGGGATCGCAATCGGCGTGTTCGACTCAGGCCGCGAGGAAAAGTGGCGCCAGGCCTGGGGCTTTATCGAGGAGGAGCGGGTCAGCAACCTGGTCCCGGCCGATTACCGCAAGGGCTCGGCGCTCGAGCAGTCCCTGCTGATGGCGGTGGACAACATGGCCGGCCATATCGCTCTCAGAAAAAGAACCTACCAGGGGTAATCCTTAATCAAAACGACCTTTCCAGATTGCACCCGCCGCGGTTAATCTTGACTTATTGGTAATACCAAGTAATAATTGTCCACTCTCAGCAAAAGCAAGCTTTTAACCGGTCAATAGGAATTCCGTACAGATGAAAAACCCCAAGCAGGAAATAGTGACCTTCAAAGTGGATCATTCGCTGCTCCAGGCGCTGCATGAAATGCCCAACCGCTCGGAGTTTATCCGCCGGGCGATCCTCGAGGCCCTGGAGAATGTCTGCCCGCTGTGCCAGGGCACCGGCGCGCTTACGCCGAACCAGAAAAAGCACTGGGAGACTTTTGCCGGCGGCCATTCCCTGGAGGAATGCGACAACTGCCACGAGATTCATCTGGTCTGTGAAAACCAGGGCAAAAATGGCCATCCCGAATAGCGCCAGGAAAAATTTTCGGGAGGCCGCCGGCCGGCGGAAAGCAAAGCCGGGCGCGATAAGATTTCTGCGGCTTTTTCCGGCACTTGCGCTCGGAGTGGCAACCCTGGCGCTGCCTGGCTTCGCTGAGCCTGAGCAGGCGGAGGGTCGCCTCGGTGTTTTTGTCAGTATCGCCCCGCAGGCCTGGGTCGTGGAGCAGATCGGCGGCGGCCATGTGGCGGCCGAGGTACTACTGCCGGCCGGAAGTTCGCCGCACACCTATGATCCCTCGCCCCGCCAGGTCGCCGGGATGGCCCGCGCCGGGATTTTTTTTACTGTGGGCT
>MFIX01000087.1:1670-3609 GCA_001780825.1 Candidatus Glassbacteria bacterium RIFCSPLOWO2_12_FULL_58_11
TCGCGGATGCGAAGGAGGGCATCGAGCTTAAGCCTTTGGGAAATGAAGCAGGGAATTCACCGGACCGATCCCATGTCGAATCCGGCCCCGACCCGCATTTCTGGCTGGACCCCATTCTGGCCGGGAGCATGGCGCGCAATATCTGCGTTAGCCTGTGCCGGCTCGACCCGGCCCATGAAAATGAGTACCGGGCGAACTTTAGCGCGCTAAGCTCGGACCTGGAAGAGTCAGACCGCAGGATCGCCGCGCTGCTCGCTCCGTACCGGGGCCGAAAGATTTATGTATTTCATCCGGCGTTCGGATATTTTGCCGGTCGCTACGGCCTGGTTCAGGTTGCGGTCCAGACTGGCGGCCATGATCCCTCGGCGCGAGACCTGAGCCGTCTTATCGAGCGGATGGGACAGGAATCGGTGAAAGTAATTTTCGTGCAGCCGGAGTTTTCGCAAACCGTGGCGCGGACTCTCGAGCAGGCGCTGGGCTGCCGCGCGGAGAGCCTGGATCCGCTCTCCCGGGATTACCTGCCTAACCTGGAGAGTATGGCGCGCAAGATCGCCTCGGCTTTGAAAGAGTGAGTGCGTATTGCCGGCCTGGCGAATTTGAAAATGTTCGAATCGCACGGGGAAGCAAAGATCCAAAGCTGGCAGCTACAACACTTTCGCCGGGCGGGCAACCTCGGAGATTTGAGCGGCGCGCTAAATCATACATTTTGCCATATCTTCGAAGGATGGAATTCTTTATACCTTACATTTAATGGATTTTCAACGTGAATTCTCCGGTCATCGAAATCGAAAACCTCAGCTTTTCCTATGAAGACAGCTCTGCCTCCGCTGAGAAGGCCGACCGGGCCTCCCGGAACGTGCTCGAGGAGGTCAGCCTGACTATCGAGTCGGGGGATTTCGCCTGCCTGGTGGGGCCGAACGGCGGGGGGAAAACCACGCTGCTCAAACTCCTGCTCGGGCTGCTCGAGCCGCGTAAAGGCTCGATCAAAGTTTTCGGACTGTCTCCGGCGCAGGCGAGCCACCGGATCGGCTACCTGTCCCAGAATCCCCAGTTCGACCGGAGCTTCCCGGTGACTGTCCTGGAGGTAGTGCTGATGGGCCGTCTGAACCAGGGCCGGCTGCCCTGTTCCTACAGCGGAAAAGACCGGGAGGCGGCGGAGGCCGCGCTGGAAGAGGTCGGACTTTCCGGGAAAAGGAGGGCGAGTTTCGCCAGCCTGTCCGGCGGGCAGCGCCAGCGGGTGCTGATCGCCAGAATGCTCGCCGGCGAGCCGGAGCTGCTGCTGCTCGATGAGCCGACCACCTATCTCGACTTGCAGGCTGAACAAGATCTATACAAGCTGCTCAACGCGCTCAACACAAGGCTGACCATGGTGATGGTCTCCCATGATCTGTTCTTTGTCTCGAGCTTTGTCAACAAGGTGGTCTGTGTCAAGAGTACGGTCCGGGTGCATCCCACCGCGGAGGTCAGCGAGGAGCTGGTGGGCGAGCTTTACGGCGGGGAGCTGGTGCGGATGGTCAAGCATGCCCATGAGGAAGGCGAGGAGGCTTAGTATGGCATTGAAAAATTTGCAGATAAAAAGAAGTTTCAATCCGGTAATCAAATATGCAGGATGAAGCAGTTTAGATATTTGAATTTTAATGATTTATCGTAGAGGCGACGCATGCGTCGCCCCTACAACCAATGTCAAATACCCTTATCCGGAATAATTTCAACACGCTTTTAACTATGCTCGAATTTTTCAACGACCTGACCGCCTATTCGTTCCTTCAGCATGCCCTTCTGGCGGGACTGCTCGCCGGGGTGGCCTGTGGAGTGGTGGGAAGCTACGTGGTGACCCGCCGGATTTCCTATATCGCCGGCGGGATCGCCCACTGCGTGCTGGGCGGGATCGGCGCGGCGCGCTATTTCCAGAGGGTCCAGGGCTGGGAGAGCTTCGAGC
>MFIX01000087.1:3625-7535 GCA_001780825.1 Candidatus Glassbacteria bacterium RIFCSPLOWO2_12_FULL_58_11
GATCGCCGCGCTCCTGGCCGCGTGGATTATCGGCCTGGTCTCGATGCGCGCCGCAGAGCGGGAGGACACGGCGATCAGCGCGCTCTGGGCGGTCGGCATGGCGACAGGTCTGATATTCATTACCCGCACCCCGGGTTACAATGAGGACCTGATGAGCTACCTGTTTGGCAATATCCTGCTGGTGGGCGGGGGCGATCTGCTCCTTCTGGCGGGCCTGGATATACTCGTGCTGAGCCTGGTCCTGCTCTACTACAACAAGTTCCTGGCGGTCTGTTTCGATGAGGAATTCGCCCGGCTGCGGGGGGTGAAAGTCGAGTTCTACTATATCCTGTTGCTCTGCCTGGTCGCCCTGACTGTCGTACTCTTGATCTCGGTGGTCGGGATCGTGCTGGTGATCGCCCTCTTGACCCTGCCCGCGGCCGTTGCGGGAAAATTCAGCCGTTCGCTGGGCAAAATGATGGTTCTAGCGGCAGTCTTAAGCATACTGTTCACCAGTTTCGGCCTGGCCCTGAGCTATGGGCCGGGCCTGCCTGCCGGCGCAGTCACTATCGTGCTGGCGGGAGCGGTTTATCTGGCGGTTAATTTAGCAGGCAGGAGGCTGGGGAAAAACATCACGCGCTAGCCGGTCTCAAATACAATCGCGCAAAGGTTTTCAATTTGTAATTTTTCACCTTCAAGTCTTTTGTCTTTCCGTATTTCTCACCTCTCTCCTGTCGCCTCTCTACTATCTGCTCTCCCTGTGCTTGTCCACCCACCAGGCCCAGATCACAAATATCACGGTCATCAGGATTCCCACCCAGGCCATGGCGCTGACACTCGGCGGCGGCGACCCGGAATACGAGACCAGTTGCAGCACGAACAGCAGCCCGGCCATTGCCCACAAGCCGAATTTCCCCTTTCGGTCAAGCGCAGTTGTGGCCGAGAAATAGAGCGCTACCCCTACTAAGAAAAGGCTCATCTCCACCGCGGCTGTGCCGGCCACCGAGTTCCAGAGACCCAGGCCGTATTTGCCCTCGATCCCCGGAGCCAGGGGCATGTCCGGGCTGTGGCTGATAAAATCCAGCACCCAGTGGCTGAATACGGTCAGGCCCAGGACCCAGGCCCCGCGAGAGTACCTTCGCATGATAAAATAGACCAGGCCGAACGCGGCGGACCAGACCAGCGCGCCCACCAGGGAATGCGAATACGGGTAGTCGTAAAGGTCCAGCGGGCTGACCGCGGTAAACCCGGGCGCTATGCGTACATGCTCGATCCCGATCAACACCAGTGGCGGCCAGAGGATATCCAGGAACAGCGCCGCGGCAAGTAGAGCCGGTAGCGCGGTTTTTGGGGCGGCTTTTTTTGCGGCGAACCCCACCGCGAAATGTCCGGTAAACATTCTTTAACGCTCCGGCTTCAGGTTCCCCTCCCTATCCGCGAACACCGGCTGTATCCGTATCCGCCGGGCAGTTGCCGTCACGCATGTCCCGGATCAGGCTCAGGGCATCCTCCGCGCCGATCCGGCCGTCGCGGTTGTAGTCCAGCCTAGGTTCCGCGGGAAAGGAGTGGCCGAGAATCAGCAGGGCAATCACATCGACCACATCCACAACCCCATTCCCGGAGAAATCGCAGGAAAGCCCGGACGGACCGGTAACTGTCACTTGCCAGTTGAACTTATATGTCTTAGCTGCGGTCTTGTCCTCTACTGTCAGCTCGACCCGGTGTCCGCCCAGGGGAAGGTTGTCTACCGTAAGGGAAAAGACCGCGGAGATTGCCCCCGGCACCGCGCTGTCATCCACTTTCCAGCTATAGCTGAACTGCCCACCGATTAAAGCTGAATCGGCCACGCCGAGTTCCAGCTTTTCACCGGGGGAGACTTTCAGCGGCTCTCCCTGCGCGGGTTTCACCGGCGACTGGTAGCTGATCCGGTAGATCGCGCCGGCATAGTCATCCGAGACCAGCAGCGAGCCATCCGGCAGCTCCTGGAGGTCCACCGGCCGGCCCCAGACCGATTCATCCGGGCCGAGCCAGCCCTGGGCGAAAGACTCGTAGCTCACTGCACGGCTGCCCTCGAGACGCACAAGAGACACCCGGTAGCCGATCTTTTTACTGCGGTTCCAGGAGCCGTGCTCGGCGATAAAAATCTGCTGCTTGTACTCGGAGGGGAACTGGCCTCCCAGGTAGAAGCGCATCCCCAGGGCGGCGGCATGCGGGTTGAGCTCCCGGGCCGGCGGAATGAACACCAGCCCCTGGCCTTTACTGCCAAACTCGGGGTCGATAATGTCCTTGCCGTGACGGTAGGGGTAGCCGAAATGCAGGCCCGTTTTCGGCGCATAGTTCAGCTCCTCGGGCGGCAGGTCCTCCCCCAGGTAGTCCCGGCCGTTATCGGTGAACCAGAGCTCGTGGGTTGACGGGTGCCAGTCGAAACCGACCGTGTTGCGGATCCCGCCGGCGATTTTCTCGAACCCCGTACCGTCGGCGTCGATCCGGTTGATCGAGGCGTAGACCGGGGCCGGCTCGCAGATATTGCAGGGCGCGCCGATCGGGATGTAGAGCTTGCCGTCCGGGCCGAAGCGGATGAATTTCCAGCCATGGTGACGGTCCGAGGGGAGCTTGTCGAACACGGTTACCGGCTTGGGCGGGTCGGCCAGATGCGCCTCGATCCCATCATAGCGCAGCACACGATTTATTTCCGCCACGTACAGGGCGCCCTCGCGGAAAGCCACGCCATTGGGCTCGTTAAGTCCGCTGGCGATCACATGCACCTCCTCGGCCCGGTAGTCGCCGTCGCGGTCCAGCAGGGCATAGACCCGGCCGGCATTGTCGCGCGAGCCGACAAAGAGGGTCCCGCCGGGGCTAAGGGCCATGGAGCGCGCTCCGGGCACGTTATCGGCGAACAGGCTGATCCGGAACCCCGGCGGCAGCTTGATTTTCTCCAGCGGCAGGGTTTTCGCCCCAATAGTTGCGGCCTGGAGAAGCAGGAGGGAAATAATGCCGGCAAGCGCCTGAATCCGGCTTGGTTTTAATTTCAGAGTAGAAAAAAACATTTCGCCTCGCTTAAAAAGGAAATAGAATGAGATGGATTCTCAAATGACACCGGTAAACATAGCGTATCGGATGATGATGGTCAAGTGGAGCGCTGGATATAAAGTCGAGAACTTCTATAAAAGCTCTGTAGAAAAGAATTGCGAGGAGAGAACTAGTTTTTGGGGTAGTAATAAAACGCAAGTCGGAGAGCGGTAAAAGAATTTAGCGCCTTTATTCAAGCCGGGTGCGGTAGATATCTTTCCGATGCCCGACTTTCAATACCAGGATAAGCAGAATTTCATCCTGTACCTGATAGATAATCCGGTAATCTCCCTCGCGGATGCGGTAAAGATTCTCCGAGCTGGAAAGCTTTTTAGCCCCTCTGGGCCGCGGATTCTCGCTTAGAGAATCTATCCGTGGCATCAGCCGCAACTGGACGCTGCGCTCCAGAGAGCTGAATTGCTTACCGGCCCGGTGAGTGAACTCTACCCGGTAGGCCATGGCCTAAAGCCCCAGGCCCTTCTTGATCGAATCCCAGGCTACAGTCCCTTCTTTACCCCCCTCATCCAGAGCTTTCCGGGCTTCATCCAGATCGAGCCGGTCCTCTATGGCCTCGATGATCTCGAGGTCCTCTACGGGAACCAGTGCCGCGATTTTTTTGCCGCGGCGGGTAAGAATAAGCCGCTCTTTCCCGTATGACGCCCGATTGATCAGGTCTCCGAAATTGTTCCGGGCATCCACGGTGGATACAAGCTTGTCCATGACTAAACTCCGTAAAATTGAGAGGTTAAATAGCATTCATGCCCAAATGTACGTTTGAGGCAGTTAAAAGTCAAGGTCATTGGAAGGATCAGAAAGTACGGAGGTTGGATTAGTCCTGCAAATCGTTATTCTTCGGCCCTAC
>MFIX01000088.1:0-2246 GCA_001780825.1 Candidatus Glassbacteria bacterium RIFCSPLOWO2_12_FULL_58_11
CGGTCACCGACCAGGCGGTGGAGCGCTCCCCGTAGATGTCGGTTTCGCTGCCCGGGCTGGCTTTGCTGTAGCCGGCCCCCGCGCCAAGAGCGGCCTCGATCCGGTAAGCCGGATACTCGCCCAGCCTGAGCCGGACATCCGACAGGTTTTCATTGGCGCCCGCGGACACTCCGGGCGGTTCGGCCCGATTGAAGAGGCCCGAGGCCAGCAGCCGCTCTCCCGAGCGCTGGATGAGCCTTTCACTGTAGGGCGCGCCCTCCTCCAGCCCGGAGAGCCGCTTGACCACCGCGGGCCGGGTTCCCCGCGCCCCCTCGACCGTGATCCGGCCGATCCGCACCAGGCGGCCGCGCTCGATCCCTACGGTCAGCCCCAGGCGGCCCAGGCTGTCCCAGACAGTCTCCACCACCCGGGCCGCGCAGAACGGATAGCCGCGGTCGGCATAAAAGCCGGAGAATTCCTTCAAGGTGTTTTCGACCCGCGCCGCACTGACAGTCGCGCCCAAGGTCAGCGCGCTCCGGCCCAGGAGCCCGGCTTCCTCGCTCGTTTCAACGCCGCGCAGGGCCAGGCGGCCCAACCTGGTGGCTGGCCCGCTCTCGATGATCACTTCGGGCCTGACTGCCGGCCCGGCGGAGCTTTTCTCAGGGCGCGCTGAGACCAGCCGCGAGCTGTAATAGCCCTGTTGACGGTGCAGGCGCCGCTGGACTGCCTCAAGGGTATCAGCGGCTGAGGTGGAAGGCAGACTGTCCGGGAGCGCGGAGCGCAGCGCGCTTTCGCTCAGGCGGCCGGTCTGCTTGAAAAGGATCGCCTCGCGCTTTACATAATCTCCGGAAGCCGCATTCACCCGGGCCGGCAGAGCCAGCGTTCCGAACAACAGCGTAAACAACAGCGGCGTTATTCGGAACAGCGAGGAATATTTTCCGGCCACAACTATTTTCATATTTCGGCCTGATTCGGGAAAGTCTTTATGTTCTTAAAGCGCTTGAAATAATCACGCATCCAGGTAATAAACATGGTTTGTAGGGGCGACGCATGCGTCGCTCCTACGGGATTTGCGGAAATTTGTTAATAATCCGCCCTAAAAGAAATATTTCAATTCCGCCCTGCCGTAATGGGTGAACCGGTTCAGCAGGTAGTCCGTGCGGCCGGTATAGCGCACGTGCAGCAGCAGCCGCTCCCCCGGCTCGACACTGACCGCGGCGGTGGCCTGCAGGCTCGTGCCCGGCCTGGCGCTGCCCAGCACATCGACCAGCAGAATGTCCTCGCCCCGCGGGCCCCAGAGGCGGTTGACATCCAGGCCCGCCTCGAGCCTGCCGCTGCGGCCCAGGAAACGGGTCACTCCCGCCCCGGGACTGATCCGGGAATACCGCGAGTCCCGCCCGGCCACCCGGAACCGCGCAGCCTCAAGATGCAGGGTGGCCCGCCATTCGTTGCTGAGATTGTAGATCAGGCTGTTGTCCAGCGTGTAGCTGCGCACGCTCCGCGAGCCGCCCGAGAGGTCATCCCTGAGCCTCCGGCTCACGACCGCGGTGGGGTCCCATTCCAGGTTGCGGCTCAGCGGCGCCCGGAGCTGGAAGCGCAGGGCCTTGTCGCCGAACTGCTCGAATCCGTTCTGGAAGCGCCGGTCGAGGCGCGTGTTCCATACCAGCTCGATCCGGCTGAACACCGCCGGATCGGTCCATTGAATCGCGAGATCGGAGTTGATCAGGGTGGACTGGAGCAGGGCGTTCTCGCGGTCGTTCAGCGCCGAGGGCAGCAGGCAATACAACCGCCAGCTGTCCCGCAGGGTGCTCTCGCGCTTGAGCTGCAGGGTGGTCGAGAGGTTCATGCTCTGGATATTTTTGCGCGAGGAGTCCACCCAGGCGGTAAGATCGAGGTTCTCCCGCGCCGTCAGGTTGAGCGTGGCCGACTGACGGGGATCGATCTCGGCCGGGATGATTTCCCGGCGGTGCGTGCCCTGCTCCTTGCCCACATATGTGCCGTCCTGAAGGTATTCGCCGTCGTCCGGATATCTTTCCGGCAGATAGACCACCCGGTTAAGCAGGCTGGAGCCGTGCGAGACTTCGTAGATCACGTTCGATTGCAGCGCCCCGTGGAACCCCCCGCCGAATACCTCGATCCGGCCCGCAGTGGAGCTGGTCCGGCCCAGGCCGCTCTGCCGGTAGCGTTGGCTGCGATGCCCCAGGCGGCCCTTGATCCGCAGCGCGCCCCGGCCCTGGTAGCGCAGATCGACCTGGCCCGCGCGGAAG
>MFIX01000088.1:2354-6588 GCA_001780825.1 Candidatus Glassbacteria bacterium RIFCSPLOWO2_12_FULL_58_11
GCCGCGGCCAGGCGCTGGCTGATCTCCAGGTGACGGTTACCGTCGAGCCCGCCGCCCAACAGGTCCGGCGCGGTCTGCTCCTCGCGCTCCAGCGTGAAATAAGGCGTGAATATCCCCAGGCGGGCCCGGGCCTCGGCATTGTCCCGGTAACGGTGACTCGCTACCGGAGCGCCGCCGCCTGAGGAATCGGGAGGCAGGCGTTCCGCGTGGATGTTGATCCGGCTCCAGGCGGCGCTGAAACGGCTTTGCGGGGCGAAATCCAGCGAATAGGTCCGGCGCTCGGAGTTTTCCCCGCCGCTGCGCTCCAGCCTGCCGTAGCCGGTTCCCAATTGGAGACCCAGCGGCAGAGCGACAGTGGTCCCGGTCTCGCGCAGCTTTTCGCCATGCTCGGCTTCCTTTTCCCCGGGAGCCAGGGGGGTGAGGTGCCAGCGACGCTCGAAATCCGCCTCGTAGCGCCTTCCCAGGAAACTGAAGCCCCGGTCCACCGTGGATTCTCCACCCCAGATCGAGAGCCGGGCCGGCGCTTTGCCCAAAGCCAGTGTGTCCAGGTGAACGTACAGCTTGTGCGCCGTGCGCAGGGGGTCGGCAGAGCCGCTGAACAGGTTCAGCGTGCGCTTGAGCAGCGCGCCCTCCCCCTCGAGACGCAGATGGGAGTGCGGGCTGAGCTCGAAAGCCAGCCCGGTCCGGTCCTCCCGCCTGGGCGGGGAGACCTCGCCCGCGGGCTCGAAGTCGCCCAGGTTGGGGCCGACATAACGGTAGGCCCCGGTCGAGGGGTCGAAAGTATAAGAGCCGCGCAGGGTCCCGGCCTCGCGGAAACTCACCTGGTAATCCCCGTTGCCCTGGCCTACAAATTCGAAATACGGGTTGGCCGGACCGTCGAAGCGCATCCGGTAGGACCCGCGGCCCTCTCCCAGGAAGCGTACCCCGGAAAGCAGCAGGGTGTCCAGTCCGCCGCCGAGCTGGTCCAGGTATTGCTGTTCCGCGGGGGTGAACTGGCCGCCCAGCGGGCTGTCCTCGAGGTCGGACTCGCGGATGAAATACCCGCGCAGCTTCCCCAGGCGGTTAGCCGATTCCGCGGTGACACTGTAGAGCGCCTTCTTGAAGCTGAACCCGGAGTATTCATAGTCCACCTCGATCCGGCTTTCCGCGCCGATCAGGCGGCTGTCCGTGAAAAAGAGCGTGCCCTGGTTGTAGTCGAGGACATAATCATCGTGCACCCCGCGTTTCAGCGCCTTACCGTCCAGATAGACCCGCTCGGTGCCGGCCAACACCCGGGCCGGCTCGCCGCTTTTGCCGGTGAGCTGGTAGGGCCCCTGGCGGCCCTCGGTCCCGTTGAAACGCAGCGATTGGAAGGTCCCGCCGCTCAGGGCGGCGCTGGCCCCCAGCGAGACCGGCCCGCCGGTCAGGCTGCCCGAAACCCCATCCAGCTTGCGCTCCACCGTGGCGTATTCGAAGCCGGCGAGCTTGAAATCGTAATCGCCGAGCGAGACCGCGGCGTGCGGCGAGCTGAGCGTGACCGAGATCTCATCGAGCTGGCGCAGCTCTGTGCTTCGAGCCACGGTGGCCAGCGGCAGGTCCTGGTCGTTGAGGCGGAAGGACAGCCGGGTGTCCGGGGTCAGCTTACCATCGATCCCCAGGATCAGGTTCTGGTCGAACAGCGTGCCGCCGGTGGCGCCGCCGCCGGAGACCGAAACGCTTTTCGAACCCTGGATGTCGAAACCGACCAGCCGGAAGCCCTCGCCGATTGTCGCCGGAGAAAGGGTCCCGGCCTGCACGGCGGAGTGCTTCGCCTGGAGAGTGTCCGCTGGTCCGGGGGCCGCGGCAGTGGTGTCAGGGAAAGAAAGACGCAGGCGAAAACTGTCCGGGATGGCGAGAAAGGACCAGGCTCGGTAGCTGGCGATAACTCTCGGGCAGGACAGGCTGGAGCGCAGGCGCACGACTCCGGGGACCTTTTCCAGTGTGAACAGGCTGTCCGGGACAGCCTCATTGTTGCAGCTCAGGCGCAGGGAGCCGGGCACCAGGAAACGGGAGCCGAGAATGATCAGGCTGTCTCCCGGCTCGAGCTCCAGGGTATCGCAGTGGTTGATCGGCGAGGGCGGGGCGCTTTCGGCCGCCGCGACGGAGGCTGGCCGTAAACAGAGAGAAATCACAGCCAGTTTCAGGCCCGTCCTGACCGCCGGGCGCGGGAATTTAATTTTCCGGATTGCGGCGACAGCGGCGCTGACCCCCACATCACTCTCCCATCTCCAGCTCGATTTCAAGCACTGAGGGCTCCGGGCCGGACAGGATGAGGATTTTACCCGGTTGTCCCGGCCTGGCCCGGATGTCCCAGACCTGCCCGAGCTCCAGCGGCAATCCGGCGAGAGTCCCGGAGAGCGGTTCCAGGGTGAACGCCGCCCCTCCGGGATCGGCCAGGCAAAGCAGTTGACGGCCGCTGCTGTCCGTGGTTGCGGCCAAAAGCGCGGGGCGCGCCTCCGGCAGCTCCAGGGGGATTTCCGAGGAATTCCGGCCGAAAAGATTTACCGTGGTGATCCCCGGCGGATCGGCCCAGAGAAGATAGAGCGTGCCGCCATCCGCCGAGACGCTCATGTCGCGGGGCTCGGCCGTATTCCTTCCCGCTCCTACCGGGAAAGACCAGAGGGGACGGCCGGAGTCATCCAGGAGGTACAGCTTGGAGGAGGCGCGGTCGTAGAGCACCATCTGGCTGCCGCCGGTCAGCTCGAGCATTACCGGGTCAGCGGCAAAGGAGAGGTCCAGGCTGCCGCGCACCTCGCCCCGGTAGTAAATGCGCCAGATTTTCCGGCTGCCGCGGTCGGTCAGGTTGATGAAAAAACCATCCGGACGGCTCAGGCTGGCCGGGTCGATAAAGGGCTGCCCGCTCTCCGAGCCGTCGATCCGCCACATCACCGCGCCGTCGGCCGGAGAGATCCTATAGAGCAGAGCACTGCCCCGGTCCAGGACAAACAGCTCGCCCCGGAGGCCCACGGACAGGTGGTACGGTCCGCCGAACCCTCTTTGCCCGTTAAGCTGCAGCGGCAGCTTTCCGGTTGGGGCGGTCGGTCCGGCCGGTGTGGGAGAAGCCGAAAGGCTCGAGGCCAGCAGGAAGGCGGCAGTTATTCGCGCAAGTAGGCCCATAGAGTTATAAATGCATGGAATACCACGGCTTGAAAGTCAATAAAAAAGCCCCGAATGTTCGGGATAGAACGCCGGCTGAACCCGCGGCGGGCTGAGAGCGTACGGGAGGGGGAAGTGGTCCAATTCGCTTGACTTGACTTAGTGCCACGGTCTAAATTGCATGCGTTGCCGGAGGAAGGCAAGTTCTTTTTGGCGGCGGTTCATTGGAAAATTTCAGCCACGGGATGATCTGAACATGTTCAGTCTGAAAAACTTCGAAAAAGTGAGCTTCCCGGAGAATTTTCTCTGGGGCGCGGCCACCAGCGCCTACCAGGTCGAGGGCGGGAACACCAGGAATCAGTGGTACCTCTTCGAACAGGAGCCGGACCATATCGAGAACGGCGACCGGTGCGGCCGGGCGACCGGCCATTACGAGCTGTACGAAAAGGATTTCGATCTGGCGCGCTCTCTGAACCACAACACTCACCGTCTGGGGATCGAATGGAGCCGCCTTTGTCCAGAGGCGCCGGACAAATTCGATCTCCGGGAGATCGAGCACTACCGCAAAGTCTTCCAGGCGCTCAAGGCCCGCGGAATGAAGATATTCCTCACCTTGCACCATTTCACCGAGCCGGTCTGGTTTTCCAGCCGGGGCAGCTTTACCCGCGAGGGTGCCGAGGAGGATTTCGCGGTCTTTGTCAGCCGTTGCGCCCGGGAATACGGCGACCTGATCGACTTCTGGATCACCTACAATGAGCCGCAGGTGGCGCTGATCGGCTGGCTCTGGGGCGAATTCCCGCCCGGAGAAACCAGCCTCGAGCTCACCTGCCGCGAGCTCGCCGGAAGGATGCGGGGCCATGCGGCGGCGCGGACCGCGATCCGGGAAAAAGTGCCGGAGGCGCAGGTCGGGCTGGTGATGGCGGTGAGCGAGATGCTCCCCAGCCGCACCCATGATTTCCTCGACCGGCTCTATGCCGACCTCTTCGACTATCTCTGGAACGAGTGCTTTATCCACGGAGTCTCCACCGGTAAGATCAGTTTCCCCCTGATCGGCGAGGATGTATATCTGCCGGAGCTGAAAGACAGCTGCGACTGGTGGGGGGTGAACTTTTACACCGAC
>MFIX01000088.1:6614-10296 GCA_001780825.1 Candidatus Glassbacteria bacterium RIFCSPLOWO2_12_FULL_58_11
CCGCGCGGACTCGCCGAAACTCTGCCTGGGGAGCGGGTGACCCAGATGGGCTGGACCTGGGCGCCGGAGGGCTATTTCAAGGCCATCGAGCGTTTCACCCGGCTGGGTAAGCCGATCTATCTGACCGAAAATGGTATCGGCACCCTGGATGACTTTGAGCGCGTGCGCTTTATCAGCGAGCACCTGCGGGTGGTGGCCGCGGCCCTGGACAAGGGGTTCGACCTGCGGGGCTACCTCTTCTGGTCCCTGCTGGATAATTTCGAGTGGGCTTGCGGGTTCCGGCCGCGTTTCGGGCTGATAGAGGTGAATTACGAGACCCTGGAGCGCAAGGTCAAACCCAGCGGAAAATTCTTGGCGGAAATAATCGACAAGGGCGCGATGACTCTCGAAATGATCGAGCGCTACCTCCCGGAATCCTACCGTTTCTAATTCCGGCGGGAGTCTGTGGAACAGGTCGATAGTTCGGCCTTTTCACATAATGCCTCAAACCCTGTAGGGGAGGGTTTAAAACCCTCCCCTACGACAACGGCGGAACCCGGCGGTTCGGCCGGCATCGTTGGGGCGGAAGCTTGTGTCCGCTCTTGGGCGCACAAGGGGGTGAGCCCCTGCAAAAACATAAATGAAAATATATTGTAATTGCACGAGCTAGTTACCTGGCAACCGCAAAGCATTGTATGCACTTTCAGGAAGGCTATTCACCTTAACCTGGACAGATGGATGAGCGAGCCGATTGCCGGAAAAAATTCGTTGGAATTCCGCGGCGGGCCACTGGTGAGTGTGGTCCCCCTGGCGACTTTTCTCGTGTTTACGGTCGTTCTGGTGCTCAAGGGCTCCGCGGTGGTGGAGGGGATGATTGTGGCGGCGATGCTCGGGATCGCCCTGGGGATGCTGCTGGTGCGCAACGTGGCCGATTACAGCGAGCGGATTTTCTCGCTGATGGCCAACCGGATCGCCACCGTGGCCGTGGTCTGCTGGCTCTGGGCCGGGGCATTTTCCGGCATCCTGGCCCAGTCCGGGCTGGTCGAGGCGATAGTCTGGGTGGGCTGGAAGCTCCATCTGACCGGGAGCGCTTTCACCCTGGGGGTCTTTGTTTCCGCCTGCCTGTTCGCGGTCTCGGTGGGCACCGGCCTCGGCACGGTGGTCGGGTTCACCTCGGTGATGTACCCGGCGGGGATCGTGCTGGGGGCCG
Source organism: Candidatus Glassbacteria bacterium RIFCSPLOWO2_12_FULL_58_11 (assembly GCA_001780825.1). GTDB lineage: Bacteria > Gemmatimonadota > Glassbacteria > GWA2-58-10 > GWA2-58-10 > GWA2-58-10. The sequence continues at coordinate 7,804 of MFIX01000088.1, forward strand.
ATCCGGCCGCGCTGATGGGCGCGATCTTAAGCGGAGCCGCGTTCGGCGACAACCTGGCCCCGGTCTCCGACACGACCATTGTCTCCGCCGCCACCCAGGAAACCGATGTCGGTGGGGTGGTGCGCTCGCGCCTCAAGTACTCGCTCAGCGCCGCGCTGATCTCCGCTGTGCTTTTCGCCTTCCTGGGCGGGGGCAAATCCGCGCTGCCGGCCGGGGAGGCGAACCATCTGCTGGAGGCAACCGCCAATCCCGCGGCCCTGCCCATGCTGATTCCCGCGCTGCTGGTCTTTATCGCCGCGATCAGCGGTTTCCATTTCCTGGCCGCGCTCAACCTGGGTATCGCCGCCGCGCTGATTGTCGGCCCGCTGACCGGGATTTTCCCCCTCGAGCGGGTGTTCCGGTTCACCGCGGAGGGCTCGGTGGCCGGCAGCGCGCTGGATGGGGCGCTCGCCATGCTGCCGATATCGATTTTGACCCTGCTGCTGGTCACCGCCAACGGCCTGATGGAGGCTGGGGGGTTTTTGGAGTTGCTGCTCGGCTGGCTGCACAGGACCTGGGCCCGAACGGTCCGCGGCACTGAGCTGGCGATTGTCGGGCTGATCTCGCTGGCCAACCTTTTCGTTCCGGTGAATACGATCGCCATGGTGACTGTCGGTCCGCTGGCCAACCGCCTGCGCAAGACTCAAGGGATCCATCCCTACCGGGTTGCCAACCTGCTGGATACGATCTCCTGTTCGTTCCCCTTCCTGCTGCCCTACGCCGCGGTGATAGTCGCCGCCGAGGCGATCCAGAAAGAGGTCGCCGGGCGCTATGCTTTCGTGCAAGTTCTGACCTGGGGCCAGGAAGCTCCCTATGTTTTCTACGGCATCGTGATGTTCCCGCTGATGCTGGTGGCGGTAATGACCGGCTGGGGGCGCAAGAGAGGCTGAACCGGCGATCCTGCTTCGCGCCAATAAAAATTACCCGGCCGGCGATTTAAAATAAGAAACGCTAATGAATTGCCAAGAAGGATGAATTAACAGAGGCGTGTTGAAATATTCCTACTTTGCCGGTGAAACTCGGGCGGTAGGGGCGCACCCATGTGTCCGCCCGGGCGCACACGCGGGTGCGCCCCTACGCAAGCTATTGCATTTATAATTCATACCTAGTTTGGCGCGAATCTGGTGTTCGAACGTGACCGGGTATACCCGATTTAAATTGATTCTTCAACACGCTTTTATAGTCAAAATATTTTATCCCCCGCGCAACAATTTCGTCTATAAATAAATTTCACAAACACATAAGCTAAAATATGCCTGGAGAAAATTCGTGAATTCACGCGAAAGGGTGCTGGCGGCTGTCGGGCACCGCGAGCCGGACCGCGTGCCGATTGATTTCGGCGCCACCCGCCAGACCGGGATCATGGCCTCCGCCTACCACCGTCTCAAGGAGCGGCTGGGGATTCAGAGCGAGACCTATGTCTTCGACCTCTACCAGATGTTGGCCGAGGTCGAGCGGAGCGTTCGCGAGCGGATGCACGCGGATGCGGTGGCGCTCTTTTTCAGGCGGGTCGCTTTCGGCATCCCGAACCGGGGCAAAAAGCCCTGGCGCCTGAACGACGGCACCCCGGTCCTGGTCAGCGCGGCGTTCGAGCCGGAAATCGATGAGCGCGGAGACTGCTACATCCGCTCCGCCGCCGGGGAGAGGATCGCCCAGATGCCCGCCGGCGGGTACTATTTCGACAGCCTGGAGACCGGCCCCGGCGCGGCCCATGCGGACCCCGGCCGCTGGTCGATCCCGCCGCTGCCCGAGGATGAGCTGCGCTTCCTCGAGGAGCAGGCCCGCTTCTGGCGGGAGGAAACCGATTACGCGATAATCGGCGAGATGCCCCAGGTCGAGCTCTTTTCCGGCCTGGGCAAGGGCGGCTTCAGCGACTGGATGGTCACCCTGATGACCGAGGAGAACTATGTCCGCGAGCTCTATGAGAAAGCAATCGAGGGAATGACCGCCAATTTCGACCTCTATTACGAGGCTGTGGGCAACCGGCTGGACATTGTCAAGTTTAACGATGACCTGGGCATGCAGACCGGCGAGTTCGCCCACCCGGACCTGCTGCGCTCACTGGTCCTGCCTTATTACAAAAAATACATCGATCATATAAAGAAGCGGGACAGCCGGCTGAAGGTCTTCCAGCACTGCTGCGGCTCGATATTCAATATCCTGGGGTCGCTAATCGAGATCGGCGTGGATATTATAAACCCGGTGCAGACCAGCGCGGCCAACATGGAGCCGCGGCGGCTGAAAGATACTTTCGGCGGAAAGGTCTGTTTCTGGGGCGGCGGGATCGAGACCCAGCACACCCTGCCGTTCGGAACACCCGGGGAGGTTGTCGCCCAGGCCGCGGAGCGGGTGGAGATATTCAAGCCGGGCGGGGGATTCGTTTTCGCCGCAGTGCACAACATCCAGAGCCGCTCCCCGCCGGAGAATATCCTGGCCGCTTTCGACACTGCGTAC
>MFIX01000089.1 GCA_001780825.1 Candidatus Glassbacteria bacterium RIFCSPLOWO2_12_FULL_58_11
TGGGTGATCGCCTCTTTCCAGTGGGCCCTCGACCCGGACGGCAACCCCGAAACCACAATCGATGTCCCGGACGTGATCAACAACTATTATGGCACGAACGGCGAGTTCCAGGAAGATATCTGCCGTCAGACCATGTGGCGCATGATCGACCGGGTCGAAGCCGCGGGAACGGTGGTGGTGTTCTCCGCCGGGAACGACGGGCCGGACCCGTTCACTACCGGGTCGCCGGCCAGCCGGACGCTCAGCCCGACCAATGTTTTCGCGGTCGGCTCGGTGGACCCGTACGACAGAGTGTCCAATTTCAGCAGCCGGGGGCCCAGCGCCTGCGACTCCACCAGTATCAAGCCCAATATCTGCGCGCCGGGCAGCTCGATTGTCACTATCACCGGCAGCGAATACGCTTACGGAGCCATCCAGGTGGATGGCACCAGTTTCGCCTGCCCCTACGTGGCCGGAATCATCGCCCTGATGCGCCAGGCTAACCCCACCCTGACTCCGGATGAAATAAAGCAGATCATTATCGACACCGCCCTGGACCGCGGCCAGCCGGGTCCCGATTACGGTTACGGGTACGGACTGATCGACCCGGTGGCGATTTTCACGGTCATGTCGCCCCCTGACCATCCGATGCTCTACACCAAGCGGGTCGAGATCGATGACCGCCAGGCAGGAAACGGCAACGGTTACCTGGAGCAGGGGGAAAGGATCAACCTTGTGATTCCGGTGTTCAATTCCGGCACCGATGTCCGGAAGGTCAGCGGTACGATCCGCACCGAGAATCAGGGTGTAGTGCTCCTGGACAGCACGGCGGTCTATGGCGATATCAGAAAGTATGACGGCCGGGGTAACGCCACCAACCCCTTCGTTCTCGAGGTCCTGCCGCAGGCCGAGCCCGGAAGCCAGCTTTTGCTCTACCTGGAGCTGGCCGCCGGGGACGGCTCTTACAGCCAGACCCTCCAGATCACCCTGCCGATCGCCCCGGCGGTCGAAGGAATGGCCTCGCACGATGCCGGGAGCTTCCTGTTCAGTTTCACCAATTACGGAGAGTTCGGCGGCAATATCGGCCGGTCCCGGGCCGGCCAGGGACTGCGCTATCCCAAGGAGGCGCCCTATACCATGCTCTACCGCGGCGGGCTGCTGGTCGGCACCAGCTCGCTCAAAGTTTCCGACGCAGTGTCGGATTTCGACTTCGCTCCCGGACCCGGCGGGCCGATCAAAATGTTCACCGATTCGCCGCGGGCCAATCAGATGAGTATCAGCTACACGAGGGAGAAGACCGCCGGCACCTTGAACGCGATCGGGGTGAACCTCAAGCAGACGACTATGGTCTGGCGCGAGGCGCCGGACAACGATTTCGTGATCTTCGAGTACCAGGTGCAGAACCCGCATCCGGCGACAATCAAGAACCTCTTTATCGGCCTCTATGCCGACTGGGACATCCCGGATTCCCTGCCCAGCCGCAACGCAGTGGTTTATGACAGCGCGCTCAAGCTGGGCTATATCTATAACCCGCTGGAGCCCAAATTCGGCTATGGCGGCCTGGCGCTGATCTCCGGGCATAATGTCTCCGGGCACCGGGCGGTCAGCAACTGGCGCTATATCCACAGCGGATACTCGGACAATATCGCCTATGCTTTCATGTCGGGCGGCCTGGCCAATGCCGCCTCGGATTCCCTGGACGACTGGTCCCAGATTCTGGCCTCCGGCTCGCACACGATAAGCCCCGGAGATTCGCTGACTGTCGCCTGGGCTTTGGTGGTAGGGGATGACCTGCCGGACCTGCTCGCCAATACGCAGGCGGCTGTCGCCAGGTACCAGGCCTCGCTGGCCCTGGCCGCCCAGGGCAATTCCTCAGCCTCCGGGACCCCGCACGGGCCGCCGCGGGCTTTCGCCCTGGCGCAGAACGTGCCCAATCCGTTCAACCCCTCGACCACGATCAGCTACTCCCTGCCTGTTGAATCCGGCGCTCTTGCGGTCCGGCTGACCGTGTTCGATCTGCGTGGCAGAAGGATCGCCGAGCTGGTGAACCGCATTCAATCCGGCGGCGCATATCTGGTCAACTGGGACGGCGCGGACAGTTCCGGCAGGCCGGTGCCGAGCGGAGTTTACTTCTACCGCCTGGAGGCCGGCGAATTCAAGGCGGTGCGCAAGATGGTGATAATAAAATGATAAACATGAACGAGAAAATTAGAAAGCACTGCTTCAGGCTGCTCTCCGCCGGGCTGCTCCTGGCGGCCGCCTGCGGCAATGACAGTGTGACCAACACTCCCGGCGACCGGGTGACCAACCCCTTCCCCCTGGCTCTCGGCGACACCTGGCAGTACACCATCGAGCAGAGCATCTTTGTCCACGAGGACACTACCCAGCCGCCGATAACCGCCTCCTCCACCGGCTTCCAGACTGTCAGTATAAACCGGACCGAGGAGATTACCGGGGACGAGGCTTTCGGGGTGACCACGCGGCACGTGCTGGATTACCTGTTCAGCGTGGGCGCGGACACAGTGGTGGAGACTCGCTACCTGGCGCCCCATGGGGACAAAGTGCTGCTCAAGGCCGAGCAGATTGTTTATAACCCAACATTCGGCTTCATTCCGCTTTCCAACCAGGAACGGCCCTCCAGGTACGGCGCCCTGATCGATGTATCAGGCGGAAAGAAGTTCATCACCCTGGAGCGGCTGGCCTATCTGCTGTTGGGTCCCCGCGGTCCGCTCACCACGCCCCAGGAGGAGGCGACCCTGGCCAGCGACGGGATCCAGAATAACCCGGACGTGCTGTTTTATGACACGGATTATATCTTTGTCTATGACGAGCTATACAAGGGGAGAAGCTGGGTTTCCTTGCCGGCTGTGGATGTAGGCGGGATCGATATCTCGCAGAAAGTGAGCAATATCATCCCCTCGCTGGGGGATTATACCGGCCCGATCGCCGAGGTCGAGGAAACCAACACGCTGATCGAGGCCGCGGCCAGCGAGAAATTTATCAAGCGCTACTATTACAAGGGCGGGGTGGGCCTGATCCAGGCTGAGATCTCCGACCCGGAATTTATCATCTGGCTCCAGTTGCCGGACGGCAGCATTCAGCTCCTGGGACTTGGCACCTGGACGATCATCAAGAAGCTGGTCAGTTACGATGTGAAATAAGCCATCCCGGATATTCCAGAATTTGCGGCAGCATTATCCGTTTTTCCGCCTGAAAAATCCAAACCGGTACGACTCCTGCTCTATTCCCGCCTGATCTGTCATATGGTAAAGCCTTAGAACTTCGCCTTGTAAGTTCGGTGACGCATTTCCCAACTATCTCACCGCGGGAGTCGCCATTATGAAACTTGTCCTGCCTCAGCTTTGTCTCCGTAAAGCCAGTATCGCAGGACATGTATGATTTATGTCCGGGCGCACCCGCGTGTGCGCCCGGACCCACGGCCGGTGGGCGGACACAGGGGTCCGCCCCTACGATAAGAAGCATCGTGGGTAATAATCAGGCGCAATCAAAGGGGAAATACAATTGAACCTGAAGTGACTCAATTTTTGAAAACAAATACTTAGGAATTTCTTTTTTCAGCCGGCGTATCATTCAGGTTCGGCGGGCTGGTCCGCGCTGGCCTGCGGACTTTCGCGCCGCCAACGCTGGACATTGTTCAGCTTAAGCTCGATCCCCTCGATCCCGCCCAGCAGCTCACCCCGGTCGCACTGGAAAGTGCAGGCCGTCTCATCATCCGGGAAGAGAGCCGTATCCTCCGCGTTGTCGAATCCGACCGAACCCCCGGCAGTCATTACCCGGATATCTTTCAACCGGCTTATCCGGCCGAGGGCCGGTGTCGAGACGACTGTCACATACAGGTAAAGCCGCTCCACGAGCCTGTCCGGCTGCGCGCTCCCAGCCGAGCCATAATCCGAGAGTCCGGGTTTGGCCGGCTTGCCCTTGATGACTCCATGCGAGACCACTTGCGCCTCGAGGCGCAATTCCGCCACCGGCTCATCCTCCGTGTCGTAGCCCGTGAACACTACCGGAGGACGATAAAGTTCGATCCTGGCGTTATCCGCGATCTGTGTGCGCAGATCGATGTCCGGGTGTTCCTGCAGGCGATCCCGGGACAGGCCGCTCTCCTCCTCTCCGGTGGCGCCGATCAGGTTGCCCGAATATTGTATTTTCCGCAGGACCTGCGAGTATGAAGCGCTGTCCGAGCGCACGCTTCGCAGGTAGGAGATCGCATAAAAATCGGCTTCCATTTCCTGGCGCAGCTCATAGCCCGTCAGGATCAGCTTGTCCGCCAGCCGGGCGAGATTGCCGGCCGCCTCGGCGGACAGGATTTCCAGTCCCCGGTCGCCGGTCGAGTAGCGGGCGGCCAGGTCGGCGGCCGGCTCGAGCAGCGCGGTCCAGAACCCCGTGGAAATGGATTTCTGATAGCTTCTCAGGCCGTGCCTCCGCTCGACATGGGTGATTTCGTGGGCCAGCACGCCTTCCAGCTCCGTCTCGGATTCGAGCCCGTAATACAGCCCGGTGGTGACAAAGATCCGGCCCCCGGGGCAAGCGAAAGCGTTCGGGCTGCCGGAACCAACCAAATCGAAGGTGTAGCGGTAGCCGCGCAGGGCAGTGGGCCAGTTGTCCAGCACCCGGTTGCCGATATCAGTCAGGCGCTTTTTCAGGCCCGGGCTGTTTGTCGGAGTGTACAGGCTGCGCACGGCCGCGGCGGTCCGGCGGCCGAGGGAGCTTTCCAAAAAATAGTCCCGCAGGTTGGGGAAGCTGGTAAAGCAGAGCTCGCATTTCTCGTAACCGCGCTGCTCAGCCTGTTCCGCGTCCGGAAAACTCTCTCTCTGCAGCGTGTCCGCGGGAAGGTGGTTGCAGCCGATAAAATGCAGCTTCCGGCTGGACCGGTTGCCGATAAAGGGCCGGAATTCCTGGTCCTCTGCGCTCCCGGCGAACGCATAGCCGAGCATGGCCCGGAAACTCACCAAAGAGGGAACTGTGCCCCGCGGCCAGTAGAAGTCGATGGTCTGCCGGCCGAGCCGGCGCTGCTCGACGCGCAGCCGCAAGCGGTTCCGGTCGTCGAAATACCTTGAGCCGCCGAGAGTGACCTCGACGTTCTGTTTCAGGGGGAACAGGCGACCCTGCTGATAGACAAAACAGGCCCGCGGACCGGCAGGCTCGCAATAGACTTTGCGTGAGGAGTTGAAAGTTTTTCGCAAGAACAGGGTTTGGCCCTTGAGTGAATCGAGGCAGGCTTTCAAATCAGCCGGCAGACCGGCCGCCGGAGCGATAGCGGGCAGAGAAAAAATAAGGGAAATAAGTGCGGGCAGGAGTGTCTTGAGCATGTATTCTCCGCAGGAATTACTCAGAACCGGACAAACGTTCGACGGACAAAAAGAGGCCGGCCATAGAGGCCCCATTCAGGCCGGCCGCATTACCTCTTATACCCGATCTTGCGTAAAAATTCCCGGCGCACCTGCTGGTGTTTTTCAGTTTCCACTCCGGCCGGGGAAAGGCCGTCCACCACGCCCACCACCCCCCGCCCATGCTCGCGTTCGATCACGATCACCTCGAGCGGATTGGCCGTGGCGCAGAACACCCGGCAGACCTCGGGACAGTTCTTGATCGCGTTCAGCACGTTTATCGGGAAACCGCCGCGCAGCACGATCACGAAAACGTGGCCCGCGCCGATCGCCTGGGCATTGGCTACAGCCGAGTCGATCAGCTCCCGGTCATTGCCATCCCAGCGGACAAGGCACTCCTGGCTGGATTCGCAGAAAGCGATACCGAACTTGAGCGCAATGCCCGAGGTCGCCAGGGCCTCGTAGAGGTCCTCGACGGTCTTGATGAAATGGCTCTGCCCGACAATGATGTTCGCCTCTTCAGGGATGTGCATCTTGACCGGCGACAGGGTCATGTTCTTTCTCCTGTTATGTAAATCTATCTACTTTTGGTGGCAAAAGAAGCAAAACCAGTTCTTTCATAACTGAAAGAACCAAAGGTTATTTCCGGAACCCAAGTCCTTTACTCCGCTTCGCCAAGGTCGCCTGCGCAAAATCGCGCAAAGGCCTGCCGGGGCTTTGTGCATATAGCAAGGTAAACATGGAAATTACTTGTCTCCTACACGCTCCAATAAGAGAATCTCAAGCCTTTAGGGCTTCTTATAGCCGCTTACACTGACAACTCCAAAATCTGAATAAAGACAATCTATTTTACGCTCCCCGTTGTATGTAAATTGATGAGATCTGCGAATTCAGGGCAATGCTCCGGTCCTTGCCGACCGGATCACATTCTTTTCAGCACGATAATCCGGCTCGCGTAGTTGCCTCTAAGCCCGGGCAATATCCCTCGCTCCAGCAGCACGAGGCCCTCTAGGTCCTCGCTGCGCTCGCCGTAATCTACCCGGTAAACTGCTGAAGGGTCGAGACCGTGTAATAGCAGGAGGCCCGAGCCGGAAAAAGCCGGGGTCGCCATAGTCTCGGTCTCGAGTGTCTGGTAGACGAACACCGCGCTCTCAGTGCTGTCGCGGGAGACGAACTGCACGGCCATGCGGTCGGCCTGGAAGGGGTCCCACAGGCGGTACTGGTCGCCGAGCTGGATCGTGCGGCGCAGGCTCTTGTAGCGGCCGATC
>MFIX01000090.1 GCA_001780825.1 Candidatus Glassbacteria bacterium RIFCSPLOWO2_12_FULL_58_11
CACTTTTTTCAGCTCGATTATCTCAAAAAGCTGCTCCGGGTTTAAATTGCCGCAATGCGGGCAGGCGTAATCTTCCACGCCGGCCTGCTGAATGGCCTTGCGGAAATAGACAATGGCATCGAGCGGGTTACCGTCATAGATCGGCCGCCCTCCCTGGTCGAGCACCCAGAGTTTGTCGAACATGTTGAATATCCGGGACGAGGGCTGGTGAATCACCACCACCACCAGTTTCCCCTTGGTGGCCTGGGCCTTGAGTAGGGACATGACGTTTTCCGAGTCTGAGGAAGAAAGTCCCGAGGTCGGCTCATCCACAAACAGGATCGCCGGCTCACGGATGAGCTCCATGGCGATATTCAGGCGCTTGCGCTGGCCCCCGCTGATCGTTTTGTCCAGCGGCGAACCGACCCGAAGGTCCCGGGTGTGGAACTGCTGAAGCTCATCCAGCAGGGCCTCGACACGCCGCCTGCGTTCCGGAGCGTCCAGATTGGCCATGCAGAGGGAGGTATTGTAGTACAGGTTTTCGAAGACGGTCAAGTCCTCAAATAAAAGGTCATCCTGTGGCACATAGCCGATAATACCCTCGAGTCTGGACGCCTCTTCATGCAGATCGATCCCGTTGATCAGAACCCGGCCGGAACCAGGATGCAGCTGGCCGTTCAGGATACTTAAGAGCGTGGATTTGCCGGATCCGCTGGCACCCATCACGCCCAAAAGGATGCCACCGGTTTCGCGGAAGCTGAAATTATGCAGGCCGCTGTCACTGCCGGGAAAGCGGAACTCCAGGTTTTCACCGCGGAAAACCCACTTGTGGCCGGTCCCTGCTCCAGAGGAAAAATGCGCCGCTATTTCAGAGAAGTAGATCCGCTTTCCCCGCGCATCGCGTATTATGACCCCATCCTGAAGCGGATGCAAAGTTCCGGGATGCACCGGCACCGAATTGAGCGTTATGGGGCTGCCCTCGGCGACTGTGATAAAAAAGGCCCCGACCTCGCTCAGGCGCAGGACGCAGAATTGCCCGCCGAATTCCGGCTTTACCATACGCCGGTAAAGCCCGTCCTCCGTAGCTTCTTTCTTTTCAAGAAGCAGGAACTCCTCATTCAGTCGGCGCTTATTGAACGGCTCCTCGATGCCGGTGCAGATCTTCGCCAGCTCTTCCCGGCCGATTTGCAGGGTCTCCGCCACCGCCTCGACCAGTTTGATAACCTCTTGCCCAGTCCCTCCCGCTACGCTTAGCTCGATAAAGCAAATCAAAAAGACATATTGTTCATAGCGCGGCAGCTTGGATTTCAGGTTATCCGCGATTTCGGCAACCATCTTTATTTTTTCATCGGGCGAAAACTCCTTCGACTGGTCATAAATCTGAAGCATGGATTCAAAGAGCGAGAGGTAGATTTCGCAGGAGGAGAGATGCAGGTTTTCGGTCATGTACAGCTCGATGATTTTTTTCGCCCTGGACCTGAAGTCCGGGCCGAACATCGAGGTATGGATCGCGAAAAGGTTCAGGACGGCATTAAGGAGGATCTCGTTCATTTAAAGGGTCCCGACATTTTGATAGGGGAATTGCGCCCGGCGCTGCGCTTAGGCTGATTTGCCGGCGAATCTTCAGATTGAGCTATTCCAACGCGCTTCGATACCACTGACTGCTCCGGTAAACAGATTCGATCGGTCCTGGCATACCGTACGGTTTCCCCGGCCGATGACCATTTGTGTTTGATTATACAAATTAGCCTCAATTTGGATGTACAGTGTAAGCTTTGTCAATAGCCCATGGGCAATAACTTCGACTCCAAAGCCGTTTTACGGCAGACCGCAGCGCAAAGCTGAACCGTACAGCCGCCGGCAATACCTTGAGCAGGTGGTCAGGAAAAGGGAAGACCTAAACAGGCAAGACCGGCAAGATCGCCTGGTGAGCGCTGCCGGAAATGCCGGCCCTTGAAACAGAAAAAGGGCACGTAAGTTCTTACGTGCCCTTAATCCAAAATGGTGGGCTGTTAGAGACGAGTTTAGTAATTTTTTAATCGAGACCACCTGAAATTTTCTACAATGCCAAAATCCTATAAGCCTCCTTACTCTCAGGTCACCGCACAATCAGGCATTCTCCCTGCTCAAGCATATGATAGCGCTCCTGAAGCGTGCGGGATAGCTGCAGCTTGACCTCGGTGGCGTACGCATTGGTCCAGAAGCGGTTTTCCGGTGTCTGCTGATAGGTATCCCTGTGCTGCGGCAAAATATATTCGGGCTCCAGCGTATTGATCAGCATCGTCGACTGCTGGATGAACATGTTGTGTTCGGTCGGTGAGAAAAAAAGTACGTTCACTCCTTGCAGTTCCAGGTGATCCTGCAACAGGACCGAATCGCCGGGCTGAAGGAATGTTTTCCCGCCGATAGTTATTAAATATCCGCAGTCTTCCAGGTTGGCCCGGCTGGAGACGGAGTACTTTGCGTGTCCATGGAGTGCCCTGATCGGCAGGACATGGACCCCCAGGATGTCGAACGGCTCGCCTGGTATAGCCACCTGGATCCGGTTTTCCGGAATGCCCAGACTCCGGGCCTTTTCCACGCAATTGCGTGGAACGACAAACATGCAATTTGAGCTTTTCGCCAGCTCTCGCGATACTTTGTTATTGAAATGATCTCCGTGCTCGTGAGTTACAAATGAAATGTTCAGCTCCCCGGCCAACTCCGCCGCGGTCACCGGTGGCTTTTGTATGCGGTCCGCCTCCTCGAGCACTAAATCCGTACCGATTAAAACTCCGTTCGCTTTGATTAGCCACCCGTTCTGGCCGGTCCACCAGACCGCTATGCCGGAGCTATGGGCACGAATTTCATCGATAATTTGCCTGGAACTCTGCAGGCTGTTTGCCTCCTCCTGCCCGAATGCAGTTGCTCTCAGGACAGTTAACAAAATAATGACTCTGAGTACGGTGGAAACAATCATGTTGCCCTCCTTTTCAATCAACGTTGTTCCCCGATTACAACCTGTTTGCGGACCTCCAATTATGGAGGAAAAGTCCGTTTTATAGTCTAGGAAAATATTTTAATAACTCCGCTGGAATCGAGAATTGATATGGAATAAAGAAGGAGCTTTAGCCTTGAGTGTTTCTTTGTTTTAGCGGCGCGGTCCCCAGACCGGTATTTCCGCTCCGCGCTCCAAAGCGCCTAAGTCCGGGGCTGCACCGGTGAAACCATCGTTCACATTGGGCAGAACGAAACCTCGATCCACCGCTGCTGCGCCCTCGCGCAAAGAGAAATCGAAGTCCCGGGCGAAATACACCGCTGTCGGCCTGTCCGGGTCCGGTTTAGAAACATTGCTGAAAATATCATAGTCCACCTCTATTCCGTGCTGTTCCTGGCCGGTGCCGGCACGGAATTCAACCAGCGTGGCGAAGCTCCTGAATTCTTCCCGATTTTCTATCTCATAGTCTCGAAGAACCCCTGGCCGCGGGGCTTTCCAGAAGAATTGCGCCCCGCCCGCACGGTTTGGCCTATATCCGTTGTAATCCCAGGTGCTGTAGCTTGTATTCGTGCAGGTGCGGACAAGTTCACGGCCCGGATCGTCCGTGCCCAGGAAGAGGTTGTTTCGGAAATGAGCGTTGGAGTAACCCGCGCCGTTGCGGTTCTCGGCGATAACGGTGTTGTGGTACAGAACCAGGCCAGCGGGCTGGACCTTGAACTTGAAAGCCATGCCCCAGGGCACGTGGTACAGAATGTTGCGGATGTAGTAGGCCGGGCCGCCATACACCGGCTGGGCGGACAGGCCGCACTGGGCCGAGTTGAAACAGCGGTTGCGCAGCACGCGGATGTTTTGCACCCCACCATCCGCCTCGATGAAATCATCAGTCATCAAATGGATGTCGTTGTTGTAGAAATCGATAGCCGTGGCGCGCAATGAGGGGTCGGGGTCCGGGCTGCCGTAGGTGCAGACGCAGAGCGCATCGTGGAACCAGGCGATATGGTTGTGACAGACCACGTGGCCCTGGCCGTAAACTTTGACCGCGTAATAGCTCCTTAGCGGGCTGGCCTCGTAAACTCCCGGGTCGTACCAACCGAGCAGACGATTCCGGTCGTCCCGGCCGAGTATAATGTTGTCCGAGATGCAGAAATCCCGCGACCCGGCGAACTGCGTGGTCACGGCGATTCCCACCTCCTCCAGCCGGCAATTGCGCACAGTCAGGCCGCTGCAGCCGGCCACATCCTTGAGACCCGCGTAGAAGGCGATGTCGCAGTTTACCACGGTCAGGCTCTCGAAAATATGGTAATCCGCGGCCATGACATCGAACAGGCGGTAGCAGCTATCCCCGTCGAAGATGACTTCACCGTCGCCCGCGGCCCGGATAACAATCGGCTTGTCGGGAGTGCCTTTGGCGGTAAGGACATAAGCGCCGTGGAAGTCCAGGTTCAGCGGGTCGCTGTATCTGGTACGGTCGGCTTTGTAGCGTCCGGCGTGAATAAGAAGAATGTCACCCGGGCGCACCTTGCGCTCGCTCACTACAGCCCAGTCGCCGCCGCCCGCGCCCTGGTATGCCTGCATCAACCCGGTGAACGACGGCTCCTGCCGAAACCCCTTCCAGTCCGGCGGGTAGACATGCAGCACACGCCCTTCCGCGGCAGCCCGCAACTCGTTACGGGTCCTGATCCGGACCGTCCTTTCGGTCTCCCCGTGCACGCCGTCCGGGTCGGAGAGACGCAGGCGGCACTCATACTCCGTACCGGGTTGCAGGTCGAAAATGCTGCCGGCGAACATATCCGGGGCGGTGTAGTCGATAAAAGTTTCCGCGGCGAATGTGCGCTCGTTGTCTATTCGCAGAAGCGGCAGGGCCTCACGCCAAACGGTTTCGCCGGCCTGGCGATAGCTCACAGCCACACTACTGTTGCGGTTGTCATCCCCACTGATGTTCCATTCAAAGCCTAAGCAGATCAGCGTCGGACGCTCCAGAATCAGTTCACCAGAGGTCGCGCGATCCTCGGCCCATAGAATAGTGCAGGGGGAAAAGGCCAGAAGAATCGCCGCAGGGAATAGCCACCTGAAGGTCATAAGGCACTCCGGGGGTGCTTTATACGGATACATTAATAAAAAATTAACCAAATTTGACCTGTACGTCATCAGAGCATGTTGGACCGTTGAAGCTCAAAATTAAGGTGCAGTTCTAAGTAATTGCAACTGATTTTTAGTTTCTGGCGATACACCTGTGTCCTAAGGCGGACACAATCTCACAGTCTCTTATAAATGCATTTCCTAGTGCAATCGCTATTCCCAGCATTGAAAGTGGGTAATCCGAGTCCTTAATTGTATCCTCTATTATCTCAAGTGATCCTTGAAGAATTAAATCATTGCTGCTTTGGACACGTTTTCAAAAATAAATGCCAATCCTGTAAATTGAACATTGAATATTCAACTGTCCCGGAAGAGTTGATATGATAAAGCGTACTTTGGCAATAAGATTGAAGGAGGCCGCGAAATCGACATTATCCTCGAAAGCGAAACCAAATTGACACCCGTTGAGATAAAGTCGGCACAAACGGTGACATCTGATTTCTTCGACGGACTTTCTTTTTGGCGGGAGGTATCTGGCGAGCCTGAGGCTCCCGCCGTTCTGATCTACGGCGGAGATCGGCCTTTTAGACGTTCAGGAGTACTTGCGTGCCCGTGGTTTGCACTATAGCGGAACAGACAGATGAATTGCTGTCAGAGAGCAACTCTGGAAGTCTTTCATTTTCATACAAAAAGCCCTTTGACATACTGTCCAAAGGGCTTATTTGTAATAAATGGCGGGGCCGACGAGACTTGAACTCGCGACCTCCGGCTTGACAGGCCGTTTTTGAGCGATTTTTCACAATTGTGCAAGTTCTTACATTCAGCCCAAAGGCGCGTGGATGCTGCATTTCATCACTTTGGGGGTGATGCTATGGATTCGCATAATTGTTATGGTTTCGCACCAATTCTGGCACAAACTGACACAGCTTGACCGCCGGTTTTTTGTGTCAAAAGACACGAAGTTTCTGATTCGATTGCCGGTGGAATTGGCAAATTGAAAAGATCCCTTGTGCACCGAATCAGGAACTATGGACGTCAAGGCTTCCCTTTAATAATCGGCTGTCCATCCAAAGAATCCAGTATTTCAATCAGCCGTCTTTTACGGATATGCTTTTCTCTCAGGTCGTACAGGTATCCGTCCCATTCCATCTGTTTATTTTGTTCCGCCATAACCTGGGCTGCCTTACGAAGGTAGCGAGCCGCCTCCAGATAGGCGTTTGGTTTTGCTTGCGCGATTTGCTCCTCGGCCAGTTGTTTCCAGATATCTACAGCCCGGTGGGGAGCGTGAATCCGGACAGCCGTGGCAATGTCATCCTCAGACGTATAAGCCCAGCCGAACCGTTTCCTGGGACACTGATCGTACCAGCGAAGTACCTGGTCAGGTTGTTTTTCCAGAATGGCGATATCGATCAATTCGTTAATCATCGGGTAGCTGGAGCGGTTCAGCTTGTCCGGCAAGGTCAATCCGGTCGGAGGGAGAGGCCAATCCTGTTGCTTCCACGGGAGCAAGCCGCTTTCAAGATACGCCAGGAGACATTCACGAACTTTCGGCCAGACCTTTACCCTGTCTGCAGCCTTTTTACAGTCCGTGTAAGTTCGCTGTGAGGGGAGTCGGACGAATTCATCCACGCACATAGCCGACACGACATGCCAGTTTCTTTGACGTGTGCGTATTTCCCGAAGCTTGCCTCGGAGGCTGTCGGCAATCCCCGGCCATTCTTGTTCGACAGCACGAATCCCTTCTTTAATCCAGTGTTCTGCATCCTCAAAGCGTTTATCTGCGATAAGGTGATTGACCAGACGTTCATAACTACCGGTCTTTTTTGCTTCAACTTCACAAAGCGGAATGATCTCATTTTTACGGCCAGCTTGTTCAAGCGCGTAAATAGCCCAGTCGCTAAGCAAGCCACGAGTGTAGTCACGGCTTAATTTATTCGTCACTCCCGACAGTCTGAGCTTATTCAACCGTTCCAAAAGAATATCAGCCAGCAGGCTCCAATCCGAGTTTATATGCTGACCCATCAAGTATTCCGCAATATCGTTGCAAAGTTCATATTCATCCGTCAGAACTGCATCCACCGCCCACACCAGTTTGTCTATGGGTTTGAGAGACGACTGCTCCAACGCTTTGACAACTACCGGCATGCAAGCGGCAATCTCCATGGCGGTTTCGCCCTCGTCGTCGCTCATTTCCACCTGACGGTTGCCAGCCTCAAGCAACTCTTCACCCAAGGATAATACATCGTCGGCGCAACCCGCAGTCAACAAAGCTTCCAGCTTTTTGCGAACTTCGGAATAGTCCGGTGTGTAACCCTCTCCCTGCCAATAGTCATGCCAACCTGGTTCTTCGCTGATCTTGCGAATCTCCCCGCGAAGATGTGTCACCAGCGTTTTCGTATGCCCGGCTGTGAGTTGATTGCGGTCGCACAGGTTTTGCCCGATTGCCGGGTATTTATCAGCAAGTTCAAGAATTATCCCGGTCAGTTGAGATTTGCTCTTGCCTTTCAAATAATTATCGATCTCTCCTCTGATATTTTTCGCCTTTGCGGCATTGCCGTCATCCTTGTGCTTATTACCCAGAATCTCAAGACGCTCGTCGCCATTGGTAACTTTGGGGGTGCGCTTATTGCCTTCGATTCTTTCCAGGTATTCGAGCACCACGGCCACAGCGTGTTTGCAATCAGACTCATAGGGACAGGTACAAGTTGAACGCAAGCCTTTATCGCCAATATTAACCTTCGTGGCATACCTTTGTGACCCCTCGACCCAAGCAACCAAGGAACCGTCATTCGTTACGGCTAAGCCCGACACTCGATTCTGTCGCTGGTAAGTTCTGCCCCTCGAAACAATTCGGTTTCCGGCCCAATCTTCGAGGTGATCCCAGGTTAAATCAGCGAATCGATCAGATGACTTTTTCTCTTTCTGCATATCTTTTTTCCTCGATTTCATATCCTATGCTCCGATAGCCCTTCACTCGTTTCTCGAACATTCTGGCAAGCATTGGAATTTCCATATCGGCATAGTCGTATATGATCGCTTTCTTCTTGTTTTCATGAAAGCGGTGCAGCCGACCGGAATACTGAACCAAGATTCCTTTCCAAGATACTGGCAGGGCAAGGAAAAGAGTGTCCAACCGGGCGTCATCGAATCCCTCACCCAAGAAACGGCCGGTTGCCAAGATTAACCGCGGAGCGTTGTCAGGAAGAGTTTCAAGTTTTTCCAGTGCGGCCTTGAGCTGTTTCCTTCCCATGCCACCTTGAAAAGCAATCAGGTGGTCCACTTTATCGCTCAGTTCCTTGCGGAAATACTCCACATGTTCCCGCCGCTCGGTTAAAAGAACCGGAAACCGACCATTATTGAGGTTAACCAGTATGTCATTTATGATCATTTTATTGCGCTGTTCATCGCGCATCAGAAAAGAGTAAATCTCGGCTATGGTGAGTGTTTTTTCATCTGTGTATTCTACCGGTAGCCGGGAATACGTGTTTCGTACAATCAAAGAATGACCGAATGGCCGTTCTTTCGCTTGATCCTTTGAGCTGACCTTAAAGCGCACCGGCCCGCAGTTCATAAAAATTATCGGATGGTGACCGTCTTTTCGGGTGACCGTGGCCGAAAGTCCAGTGACATATCGCCCCTTGAATTCGCGGGAGATGGCCTCGAAGCTCGGAGCAGAAATGTGATGGCATTCGTCAATCACAAGATGTCCGTATTCCGCAACGAGATTATCCACTTCCCCCTTGCGATTAAGGCTTTGAATGATTGCTATATCAACCTTTCCGGTCTGTTTTCTCTTACCGCCGCCAATGATACCGATATCTTTTTTATCCAAGTCGAGATATTCTGTCAGCCTCGTTTGCCACTGCTGGAGCAGTTGCCGGCGATGGACCAGAATCAATGTATTGACCCCGCGCTTAGCAATAAGATATGTTGCTACGATGGTTTTCCCGAAAGCGGTGGCTGCGGCAAGAACGCCGGTGTCGTGCGCAAGCAAGGCTTGAGCCGCTTTCTGCTGTTCAGGGAAAAGATTCCCAGTGAATTCCACTTTAAGCGGCTCACCAGATATTCTCTCATCACGGATATTCAGCTCGATTGCCAGGTCTTTGAACAATTCAACCAGATCGAGAAGGCATCCTCGCGGTAAAGCGATATGTTGAGGGAAATTTTCTGCGCAGGATATGATGCGAGGAGTGTTCCATACAGGCATCCGCGAATTTTGTTTCTGGTAAAAATCCGGATTCTGGAATGCAGCAATACGGATCAAAGCATTTCGCAAGGATGGAGAAAGAATTTTCTTATCGAGATAGACCTGGTTTGCATGCACTATTTCAATCTTTTGGGGAAATGGACCGGTGACTTTCAGTTCTTTTGAACGAGAAGGCTGGCTTTCCCAGGGCTTGTTGTTTTCTTCATCATCCACCGGCATCCTCACTCCGGTTACTCGCCCTTTTTCACTTGCGATTTGAGACTGCTTCTCGACTTGATTGCAACTCATTCTCCTGATGGATGACAGGAAATCCCATTGGTCTCCATAGGGATAGTTGTTTTCATCGAGAAACACTGTGTTACCGGCATCGCGAGATTTTTTCTGTAAAGGAAGAGCAATTAAGTTGCCCAAGCCTCCCTGGGGGAGCGTATCCTGATTGGGGAAAAACCTGTCGTAAGAATCAAGCCCGATATCCGGGCGTCGCTCCATAGTTTCAGTCAGAAGGTATGCTCCCATTTTGCGGGCATGAACACATGGAACCGGTTCCCCGAAAAAGAACCATGCATGCGCGCCATTGCCTGAACGCGAACGCTCAATTGCTACCGGTATATCAAGTTCCGCACAGGTCTGGCGAAAAGCCAAGACATCTCCCTCCCACGTGGCTTTGTCAAAATCCACCGCCAGAAACCAGCTCGTTTCATCAGTGAGCATCGGATATACTCCGATGACAAAGTCTTTATGTGACTTTTCATCCGGCTTACATCCTCTCAAATGCCACTCAATAACCTGATCGGTCAGCGGAACATATCGGCGGTGTTCGCAATCGGAGCATTTAATGCGAGGCTTGAGGCAAATTCCAGGTTGCCACTCGTTCTCGCATACTGGTTGATAACCACTCTTGCCGGTTTTCATGCTTTCGAAGCGGCGTGGGAAGACATCCTGTCTGCCGCGAAACAGAGACCGGAAAAGGGCAATTTTCTCGTGTGATTTCGAATGGTTGTTGACGGCGAAGGATGATTGATCTGGAGTGGTTTGAATAACGGCTGGTGGTTTATTATTTTCTGTCGACGCAATTCTGGCTATTTCGCTTAAAATCCTTTCCCTCTGGGCCTCTACGTTGGCGAGTTCAGTTCGAAGCTCTCGAATCCTATCATCGTCCAGACTCATGCTATCTGTCCGTTTTCTTCCAAGGACCTGCCGGAGACCAGTACAAATCTGGAAAGCTATCACCGGTCAATGCACCGAGGGGTGTTTCAAAAAAAGCCCGCAATTTGACTAAAACATCGTCCAGTTCTAGAACCGGCTGCCCAGGGACTGCACGCTCTATAAATGCCTTCCAATGGGTTCGTTTTGCTGAATCTGCCGCAGCAAACTCTTCTCCAAGCCCTGATGGAAGATTTTCAGGCAGCTTTCGTCCCCGCCTGATCAGTGTAGCCCTGATTGCTTCAGTCAAGGTCTGGGAGCTGAATTCAAAATTGCAGACAAGCGCCCACAGGTCATAATAGTCTTTCATCCGGCTGTTTCTCAATCCCAGTACAATAATGGCATCCAGTTTTTCGGCAATGACTGATTCCCGCGAGTAAACACGGATTCTCGGTGCAGGATAATCCAGAAGAGTCGGGAAAATCTGCTCGGTCGGTTCCGGAACTATCACGTCTCCAACCCCAACATCCACCTGCATGGCCAGCCGGGTATTACCAATGTTTCCGCGAATCTTTATGCACTGCCCCTGGTAGATTTCTCCCTCCCGGATTTCTTCCACCTTTATCGAATCTGCTTGGAATACAACCCCATCATCAACTGTATTTACCTGGCAAACCTCCCGAAAAATATCAGACAACACCCGCTGATCAATTTCACCGAACCCGAGCAGGTCAATGTCTCTGGTAGGCCGGTAATCCTGATTCATCCAGAGCATGAAAAGCATTGCGCCTTTCAGGGCAAACCGGTCGGCATGCCTGGTCAGTGACAGTCGATAAAGCAGACGCTCTATACCGTACCGGGTCAGAACGAGGTTGTAATCCTCACGATTCTTCCTTGAAAGATTCAACAGCCGGTCGAGCACTGACTGCACCACAGCTTTACTCAAAGCATCGCCTCCATGTAAGGCTTCATTACCTGTTCCACCCGGCACACTCGCCCGAACGAGACCAGATCATTGATTGCCGCTTTCTTTTGGCGCAGGCAGTCCCGCAGAGCTTCGATCGCCACATCGAGGCCGACTTTGCTTCGGTATTTGAAACAATCCGCCACGGTCTTGGCTGGACTAAAAACCCGGATATCCACCCCGTCTATATTGTGGATTTCAATTCCCTGGGATAGTGAGGAAGCAGAGTAACGCACCACACGAATTTGCACCGTATCGATATTGGGCTTACGCGCCTTATGTCCAATCGCTAGCCATACCTGGAACGGGGTTTGAGTAGTAAGTCCGTGATATTGAAGCGCCGATAGAAGGCAAATTACCGCTGAGGGCGCGTACTTGCACACCTCGGCGAAGCTGCGGTATTCATTCTGCATCGCTTTAGGAAGACAATACACGCCACGCCCAACCCTATTCAGTAGTCCGCGCTTGAGTGCAACACCGAGGTATTGGCGTGAGAGGCCGATTTCAGCCAGGTCGCGAGACCTGAGAAATCCTTTTTTCCGTGCCAGCCGCACGATTTGTTTTATTGGTGAAAGTTCCATAGTTGATTATACATAATGTCGGCAGTTATTGTCAAGTGCCGACATTATGTATAACAGAGGAAACTTTTGGCACAAACTGACACAAAAAAGAGGTTGAACGCCGGTCTTTTGTGTCAGCCAAACGAGCAAAACCTTGTTATACATGGAAAAGCCGACAAGACCTAGTCTCGCGACCTTCGGCTTGTAGCGCCGGCGTTCTCATTTGGTTGAAAGCGAGAACAATAATTACATAGGCTCTTATTCTTCAAGTAGTTACGCGTTACGAATAAGATTTGTAAACTCCTCTTCAATCATTTGTGGTTCCAAACACAAAAAGGACTCGTAACTTATTACGAGTCCTTTAGTTATGGCGGGGCCGACGAGACTTGAACTCGCGACCTCCGGCTTGACAGGCCGGCGTTCTAACCAGCTGAACTACGACCCCGCGTAATTTTCGGAACACAATGCAGGATTAAATCTAACAGTTTACGATTTTTTGTCAATATCTATAATATCGGAATGCCTTTGCAATGCGGATTTGACGGGCATATCAAGCCGCGCACTGGCCGGTGTTTCAGGAGAGAATTGTCGCGCCCATCAGGAACTTGTCGATACCGCGGGCGGCCTGACGGCCCTGGTAAATTGCATGGACCACCAGCGAAGCGCCCCTGACCATGTCTCCGGCGCTGAACACATTGTGGCCGCTGCTCAAATGGTTCTTATCCACCAGCACGTTTCCCCGCTTGTCCAGAACCAGCCCCAGTTCCTTAAGCATACCCTCGTGCACCGGATGGATAAAGCCCATCGCCAGCAGCACTAAATCAGCCTCCAGTTCAAATTCGCTGCCGGGTTTCTCGACAAACCGGCCATTGGAATGGTCCAGGTCCACTTCCATGCCGTGCAACTTTTTTACTTTTCCATCCTTGCCGCTCAAGGAGGTAGTCATTACCGACCAACGGCGGGTACAGCCCTCCTCGTGGGAGCTGCTGGTCCGCAATATTATCGGCCACAGTGGCCAGGGAGTATCCGGGTTTGCGCTCTCCGGCGGTTTGGGCAAAATCTCGAGCTGGTGAATTTCACGAGCGCCCTGACGGTTCGCGGTACCGATACAGTCCGAGCCGGTATCACCGCCGCCGATAACCACCACCCGTTTGCCCTCGGCATGAATTGCCTGATCCGCGGGGATGTGCTCGCCGGCTACCCTGCGATTACGCTGTTCCAGATACTCCATCGCCAGATGCACCCCGGCAAGCTCGCGGCCTGGTACGGGCAGCTCGCGCGGCTGCATCGCGCCTCCGGCCAGGCAAACCGCATCGAACTGGCGCGCCAGGTAACTGGCCGATACATCGCCGCCGACCCGAACCCGAGTTTGAAATTCAATCCCCTCGGCCTCGAGCTGACGCAGGCGGCGATCAACCACGCCCTTGTCTAGCTTGAAATCCGGGATCCCATAGCGCAGCAAACCTCCGATCCGGTCGTTCTGCTCGAAGACCACCACCCGGTGCCCCACGCGCCTCAATTGTTGAGCGCAGGCCAGACCGGCCGGTCCGCTGCCCACTATCGCCACCGATTTACCGGTGCTCTGCCTCGGAGGATGCGGCTTAACCCAGCCCTCCTCGAATCCCTTTTCGATTATCTGCAGCTCGATCTGCTTGATCGAGACCGG
Organism: Candidatus Glassbacteria bacterium RIFCSPLOWO2_12_FULL_58_11; assembly: GCA_001780825.1. Taxonomy (GTDB): domain Bacteria; phylum Gemmatimonadota; class Glassbacteria; order GWA2-58-10; family GWA2-58-10; genus GWA2-58-10. The sequence continues at coordinate 13,576 of MFIX01000090.1, forward strand.
GTTATCGTGAATCGCCACCACGCAGGCGGGCTCGCAGGGGGCCGGACAGGCCCGGCCGGTAAACTCGGGGAAGTTGTTGGTACTGTGCAGGACTTCCAGCGCTTCACGCCAACGGTTACGGTAAATGAGGTCGTTGAACTCGGGAATGAGATTCTCCACCGGACAACCCTTTCCCTGGCAGAATGGAATGCCGCAATCCATGCAGCGCGCAGCCTGAGTGCGGAGAGTCTCTTCCGGAAGCAGTGGATAAATTTCCTTATGGTCCTTGAGCCTTTGTTCGACAGGCCGGCCGTGAGGCTCCTCTCTCTTGTATTCCAGAAAACCGGTCGGTTTACCCATTCCAGACCTCCACCCGCTTGGTTTCCGCATCTTCCTTGATCATCTGGCCCAGGGCCCGGCGGTACTCCATCGGCATCACTTTGACGAACTGGTGGATCTTATCGTGCCATTCATCCAGAATCCTCTTGCCAAGCGGGCTGCCGGTAAACCGGATATGCTGCTCGATCATCCGGCGCAGCAAAGCGATATCCTCCTCGTGGTGCAGCGATTCCAGATCGACCATGTCCAGGTTACAGCGCTGATCGAACTGCCTATGCTCATCGAACACAAAGGCAATTCCACCGCTCATGCCGGCCGCGAAATTAAGCCCGGTCGGACCGAGCACAACCACTACCCCGCCGGTCATATACTCGCAGCCATGGTCGCCCACACCTTCAACCACTGCAAAGGCGCCGCTGTTGCGGATAGCGAACCGCTCACCGGCGCAGCCGTTGAAATAGGCCTGGCCGCTGGTCGCTCCATAAAGGACGACATTACCGACAATAATATTGTTCTCAGGGCTGAAGGTCGAACCCTCCGGCGGGTGGATCGCAATTTTACCGCCGCTCAGCCCCTTGCCCACATAGTCATTGGCATCGCCGTGAAGGTGCAGCGTGATGCCGCCGGCCAGGAACGCGCCGAAACTCTGGCCAGCCGATCCGGTAAGCTCGATGCTGATCGTATCCGGCGGCAGGCCGCGGGGGCCGCAGGCCCGGACCACTTCCCCGCTCAGCATCGAGCCGATAGTGCGATTGACATTGCGGATATGACGGGTGATGGCCACCTTTTCCTTGCGCTCGAGGGCCGGCGCGGCCTCGCGGATCAGCTCGTAGTCCAGGACACCCTCGAGGATATTCGGCTGACGGGCGATGTTGTGCAGCGATCCGCCCTCCGGTACCTCCAGCCGGGCCAGCAGCGGGCTTAGGTCCACGCCGGAGGCTTTCCAGTGTTCGACCGCCTTGACCGAATCGAGATGCTCGACCCGGCCGACCATGTCCTCGAAGCGGCGGAAGCCGAGCTCGCTCATCAGCTCGCGCACTTCCTCGGCCACAAACTTGAAATAGTTCAGCAGATATTCCGTCTTGCCGAGGAACCTTTTGCGCAGCTCCGGGTTTTGTGTCGCCACGCCGGCTGGGCAGGTATTGAGGTGGCACTTGCGCATCATGACGCAACCGAGCACAATCAGGCAGGCGGTGGCGAAGCCGAATTCCTCGGCGCCCAGCAGAGCGGCGATCACCACATCCCGGCCGGTTTTCAACTGGCCGTCGGTCTGGACCCTGATCCGGCTGCGCAAGTTATTCATCACCAGCACCTGCTGGGTTTCCGCCAGGCCGATTTCCCAGGGAACGCCGGCATGTTTGATCGAGCTTAAGGGCGAGGCCCCGGTGCCGCCGGCATCCCCGGCAATGACCACAACATCGGCGCGAGCCTTGGCTACCCCGGCGGCCACCGTGCCGACTCCGATCTCGGAGACCAGCTTAACCGAAACCCGGGCGCGAGTATTGACGTTTTTCAGGTCGAAAATCAGCTGAGCCAGGTCCTCGATTGAATAAATATCGTGATGCGGCGGCGGCGAGATCAGCGACACGCCAGGCACCGAGTGGCGGACCCGGGCGATCTCATCGCTCACTTTGTGGCCGGGAAGCTGGCCGCCCTCACCCGGCTTGGAACCCTGCGCCACCTTAATCTGCAGGTCTTTGGCATTTATCAGGTAATTGGTGGTCACGCCGAAGCGGCCCGAGGCCACCTGCTTGATCCCGCTGCTCGGATTGTCCCCGTTCGGATAGGGCGTAAAGCGCGCCTCATCCTCCCCGCCCTCGCCGCTGTTGCTCATGCCGCCGATCCGGTTCATGACAATGGCGACTGTCTCATGAGCCTCCCGGCTGATCGAGCCGAAACTCATCGCCCCGGATACGAACCTCTTCATAATCGATTCGGCAGACTCGACCTCCTCGAGGGGCACTTTCTTGCCTTTTTTGAATCGGAGCAGCCCTCTCAAAGACTGCAACTGTTGACTGTTGTCATCCGCCATGGCGGAAAACTTGCGGAAAAGCCCGAAATCGCCTCCCTGGGTCGCCTGCTGGAGCGTAAATATCGCCTCCGGGTTCCACATGTGATGCTCGCCCCGGATCCTGAACTGATATTCTCCGGCTCTGGGCAGCATGAGTCCGCCATTGGTGCGCTCGGGGAATGCCATGCGGTGACGTTCCAGGGTCTCGCGCACGATCACCTCCAGCCCTACCCCACCGATCCGGGAAACCGTGCCCGGGAAATACTGCTCGATCAAGCTGCGTTCCAGTCCGATCGCCTCGAAAATCTGCGCTCCGCGATAGCTCCGGACCGTGGATATCCCCATCTTGGAGAAAATTTTGAGCAGACCTTTCTCCACCGCTTTCATGTAATTGTCGATGGCATCCTGGATGGTCATACCGGGTTTCAGGGCCTCGGATATCACCAGGTCGGCGACGGTCTCAAAGGCCAGATAGGGGATGATCGCGCTTGCGCCATAACCCAGAAGCTGGGCGAAATGGGTCACCTCCCGTGCCTCGCCGGTTTCGATCACCAGGCCGATCCGTGTGCGCAGACCGGAACGGATGAGATGATGGTGGACCGCGGACACCGCGAGGATGCTCGGGATCGCGGCCTGATCCTTATTGATCCCGCGGTCGCTCAGAATTATCAGGTCACAGCCCTCATGGACCGCTTTCTCCGCTTCGCTGAAACAGCGGGCCAGCGCCTGTCTGACTCCCTCCACCTCTTCGCTGATCTGAAAGAGCAGCGGGATGGTGCGAGTGCAGAAAGTTTCGCTCTGCGACCCCTTGAGCTTGTCGAGATCATCATTGGTCAGGATGGGACGGCTGAGCTTGAGCAGACGGGCATTCCGAGGCGTCTCTTTCAAGAGGTTGGCCTCTTTGCCGATATAGCTCATCAGGCTCATCACCAGCTGCTCACGGATCGGATCAATCGCCGGATTGGTGACCTGGGCGAAAAGCTGCTTGAAATAGTTGAACAGCAGTTTCGGCCTGTCACTGAGCACGGCCGGCGGGGTATCATTGCCCATTGAGCCCACCGCCTCGCTGGCGCTCTCAGCCATCGGGCGGATAAGGATGTTCAGGTCCTCATCGGTATAGCCGAAAGCGATCTGCCGCTGCAGAATGGTTTCATGGACCGGGCGCACCGGCGTGGCGCAGTCGAAGAGGCCGCGCAGCTCGATCTTGTTTTCGTGCACCCAGCGGCGGTAGGGCTGGAGACGGCTAATGACAGCTTTGATTTCCGGGTCGAAAATGATCCGTTTCTGCAGGATATCGACGATGATCATCTGTCCCGGGCCGACCCGGCCCTTGCATTTGATCCGCTCAGGCGGGAATTCCAGCACTCCCACCTCGCTGGCCAGCACGAAAAGATTGTCCTTGGTAACCATATAACGGGCCGGGCGAAGGCCATTGCGGTCCAGACAGCAGCCGATTATCCGGCCATCGGTGAACGAGAGCGCAGCCGGCCCATCCCATGGCTCCATGAGGATGCTGTGGTACTCGAAAAATCCACGCTGGTCCTCGCTCATCTGATATTTCTGTCCCCAGGCCTCCGGTACCAGCATCATCAGGGAGTGCGGCAGACTGCGGCCGCAGGCGGTCAGCATCTCGGCCACATTATCGAGCGCCATCGAATCGCTGCCGCCGGGGGTAATTATCGGCAGCAGCTTTCCGATGTCCTCGCCGAAAAGCTCGCTCTGAATCGTAGCCTCGCGCGCCCGGGTCCAGTTGATATTGCCGCGCAGGGTATTGATCTCCCCGTTGTGAGCCAACATGCGGAATGGCTGGGCCAGCTCCCAGGAGGGAAAAGTGTTGGTGCTGTAGCGCTGATGCACCAGGGCCAGAACACTGGTGAGCGACGGATCACTGAGGTCCTCGAAGAAAAGCGGCACCTGATGGGCCAGCATCAGGCCTTTGTAGATTATGGTGTATGAGGAAAGGCTCGGCAGGTGGAAACCATTGATCTCCTGCTTGCCGGAGCTGCGCACCCTGTTTTCCGCTATCTTGCGGATCAGCAGCAGCTTTCTCTCGAAGGCCGCCCGATCGGCAGTTGTGTCCTCGATAAAGATTTGACGGATTTGCGGCTGGCTGTCCCGGGCCGATTTGCCCAGGGACTTCTGGTTGACCGGGACCTCGCGCCAGCCCAGCAGTTTCTGCCCGGCCTCGGCAACCGCCTCTTCCAGCACTTCCTCGCAAAACGCCCGGTCTTCCTTCTTCCGCGGCAGGAACACCATCCCCACCCCGTACCTGCCTGATTCGGGCAGCTTGATTCCAAGCTCGGCGCAATGGGCGCGGAAGAAGGCATCGCAGACCTGGATCAGGATCCCCGCGCCATCCCCGGTCTCCGGGTCATCGGCCACGGCCCCGCGGTGAGTGAGGTTCTCCAGGACCTCGATTCCCTGGCGGATTATGGCGTGGCTCGCCTCTCCGTTGATCTGAGCCACAAAGCCCACGCCGCAGCTGTCATGTTCGAATTCGGGCCGGTAAAGAGTCACGGCGGGCGACAGCCTCTTTTTGCTCTTTTTTTTCAAGCCGACTCCACTTCTTGAATGAAGTTGACCGTTTATTTATTTCAGCCGGTACACCCTATAGAACTGAGTTCAGCATCTTCAGGCAGATTATAATCCAGGGCCGCACTTTTGTGCCAAATCCCAATTCGAGACAACTGAAAATCTGCTTTCAATCAAGCGAAAAACCGCATAATTTCTTGAAACATATAAAGATAACTAAAATCATCATTTATAGCAAGAAATTTTTAACCAGCCGTAAATCTTCTCGGGAATCGAAAAATCCCGGCCGGAAACACCTCTGAGACTGCGCTGCGGAATCTCCGGACAAACAGATTCTCTCTAAAGCCTTTTTACAAGACGCTGCTGGAGAATTTCCAAGGAGTATTAGCGGTCTCGGAAGTTGGGGGCGGCGCGCGCATAAAATATGCGCGCGGGTCCGGCGGCTTCGCCGGCGGCCCCGCCTGCGCAGCCTTGCGCAGGCGCCGCCCCCCGAGCCCGGGGCAAAGAAAAAGCCCGCACAGACAAAAGTCCGGCCGGCTTGGAAATCAATTCAAGGAACCCGGCCGGACTATAGCTGTCCGGAACTTATTAACAGTCGTCTCGAAAGTCGTGCCGCCGGTATTGTCCTTTTAGGAGTGGATCAGGCGGCCAACAGCTTAAGAAGGCTCAACAGGTCGAAAATGTTGACTTTTCCATCCGCG
>MFIX01000091.1:0-5046 GCA_001780825.1 Candidatus Glassbacteria bacterium RIFCSPLOWO2_12_FULL_58_11
CGTGTCGCCCTTGACTGCGGAGACCTCCTCGCCGGAGTCCCCGCTCACCTTCAAGCAGCCCTCGACCACTGTCAGCAGCACAAAACTTTTGCCGCCGGTGTCCACCCGGCAGGTGCTCGAAAGCTCCAGCAGCTCGACACTGAAATAACGGCAGCTCGCCAGGTGGGTGACCCGGTTGCCGGCCTCGAAATAAGAAATACCCTCGATTTTATCCGGGCTGCGGTCCGCGAAATCGATCACCGCCAGACCTTTCTCCAGGTGCAGGGGCCGCGGCTTGCCGTCCGGGGCCAGACGGCCCCAGTCCCAAAGACGGTAGGTCATGTCGGAATTCTGCTCGATCTCCAGGATCACCGTGCCCTCGCAGATCGCATGGACCACGCCGGTGGGCATGAAAATGAAATCGCCGGTCTTCACCGGATAGCGGCGGATGAGATTATCCACTTCTCCGGTTTTCAGTCCCTCGCTGAACTGCCCGCGGGTGGTACCAGGCGCCAGGCCGCGGATAATCTCCGCGCCCGGCGCGGCATGGACCACGTACCAGCACTCGGTCTTGCCGTACTCGTGGTCGTGCTCTAGGGCAAAACTGTCCGGCGGGTGGACTTGCAGGGACAGTAGCCGGCTCGAGTCCACAAATTTGCTCAGCAGGGGAAATTTTTCGCCCGGGGCGGGCGTCCGGCCGGTCAGCTCCGCGGGCCGGCTCTGGTAAATTTCGGAGAGTTTGACTCCGGCAAGCGGCCCATTGAGCGGCCAGGTGATATCCTCGCGGTAGAGCGAGAGCTCCCAGCTTTCGCCGATAAGTTTATCCGGCGGAAGTTTCTTGTTGAGCAGGGTTTCAAACTGACGGCCGCCCCAGATTTTTTCCTTGAAAATCGGGGCCAGTTTCATCGGGTACAGCGGGGTATCACGCATGGGTCTTATATGCACCTCTTAAATTGTCAAATCTCAAAGAGATAAAATAATTGCATAAAAAATAATTTCTTTCTTCTTTTGATGGCAAAAGCAAAGAATAGTGTCACGCATTAACATGCGTGAATCTACGCTATGCTACGCATAGCTCCGGTTCTTTCATAACTGAAAGAACCAAAGGTTATTGTCGGCTTTTGAGTATTTTACTCCGCTTCGCCAAGGGCGCCTGCGCGCAGAATCGCGCGAAGGCCTGCCGATATTTGTATATATATCAAGGCCGGCATGGAAATTACTGGCTATTACACGCTCCAATTGAGCAAGTCCTATAATTCTTTTCTTTTGCCGCCCTTTTCAATAACAATGCCGGAACTTCCGAAAGGTTAAACCAATTCAACTTCCCTCGGCCTTGGCCGGTCCACTGATCAGGGCTTCCACAGCCGCGAGCAGCTCCGCGCAGCCCTCGCCGCTCTGGGCCGAGGTCGGGATGACCTGCTCCGGGAGGATTGCGCCGCCGAGCTCCATCAGCAGGCTTTCGACAGTTTTTTTGCGCTGCTGGAATTTCAGCTTGTCGGCTTTGGTCAGGGCGATCAGGAGCGGGATATTTTTATTGGCCAGGAAGAACAGGAGCTGACGGTCGGCCTCGGCCAGGCCACGGCGGATATCGACCAGGCAGATCACGCCGGCCAGAGCACGGCTGCCGGTCAGGAAGCGCTCGACGGTATGCCGCCAGCGCTCGCGGACCTCTACCGGAAGCTTGGTATAGCCATAGCCCGGCAGATCGACAAGGTAAAAGAAACCGTTGATCTTGAAGAAATGGATCTTGCGGGTTTTGCCCGGAGTGGCACTGGTGGCCGCGAGACGGCGGCGGCCCAGCAGGCGGTTGATCAGCGACGACTTTCCCACGTTGCTGCGCCCGGCGAACGCCACCTGCGGCAGATCATCGGGGAATATATCACCCGGGCGCCAGAATGCGCCCGCCGCCTCGATCGACTTGATTTTCATCGGCTCCCTGTGCCCGGCCTGAGGGTTTTTCCTGGAAGGCAATTAATGCTGGTACGGGCCGACCGGAGCAATCCCGCTGCTTTGCCGGGCCAGGAGCTCCGCGGGTACGGTCTTGGCGGGCAGTGGACCGGCCAGGGCGATTTTCAGCGCCTCATCGACTGTATCGATAAAGCGGATTTCGAGGCCCTCGCGGACCTCTTTCGGCAGCTCGTCCAGGTCCTTCCGATTCTGCCCGGGCCAGAGCACCAGCTTGACCCCGGCGCGCAGGGCGGCGACAGTTTTCTCGTTCAGCCCGCCCACAGGCAGGACCCGGCCGCGCAGGGTTATCTCGCCGGTCATCGCCACCTCGCGGCGGATCGGAATCCCGGCCAGGGCGCTGACCATCGCCGTGGCGATTGCCACCCCGGCCGAGGGGCCATCCTTGGGGGTCGCGCCCTCCGGCACGTGTACGTGCAGGTCGAGCTTGCGGTAGAACTGGGCATCCAGCCCGAACTCGGCGTAACGCGAGCGTACATAAGTCAGGGCGGCCTCGGCCGACTCTTTCATCACCTCTCCAAGCTTGCCGGTCAGGAGCAGCTTGCCCCTGCCGCTCACCGGGGCGACCTCGATATGCAGGACCGAGCCCCCGGACCCGGTCCAGGCCAGCCCATTGGACAGGCCCACCCGGTCGGCGGTCTCGAGCTCGGTGTCGACAAACCTGAGCACCCCGAGGAGGCTTCTCAGCATCTTCGGCTTGACTGTCACCGGCAGCTTGCAGCTGCGGTTCGCGGCGATCCGGCGGGCGACCTTGCGGCAGATCGAGCCCAGCTCGCGCTCGAGGTTACGCACCCCGGCCTCGCGGGTGTAATTTTCGATAATCATGTTCAGCGCCGGCTCGGTGATCTGCAGCTGCGCGGGCTTGAGCCCGTGGAGCTGCAACTGTTTTGGCAGCAGGAATTTCCGGGCGATCTCCAGTTTTTCATTGTGCAGGTAACCGGGCAGAGTGATAACCTCCATGCGGTCCTTGAGCGGCTCCGGGATGCTCTGCACATAGTTGGCGGTAGTGATAAACATCACTTTCGACAGGTCGTAGTCCACCTCGAGGTAGTGATCCACAAACTGGTTGTTCTGTTCGCGGTCCAGCACCTCGAGCAGGGCGGAGCTAGGGTCGCCCCGGAAATCCGAAGCCATCTTGTCCACCTCATCGATCAGGATCACCGGGTTGACCACCCCGGCCCTTTTCATGGCCTGGATGATCTTGCCCGGCAGCGCGCCGATATAGGTCCGGCGATGTCCGCGGATTTCAGCCTCATCCCGCACCCCGCCCACAGAGAGACGCACCAGCTTCCTTCCCAGGGCCCGAGCCACGGATTTGCCCAGCGAGGTCTTGCCTACTCCGGGCGGACCGACAAAACAGAGTATCGGGCCCTGGAGCTGGCCCACCAGCTTGGAGACCGCGATAAACTCGACGATCCGCTCCTTGGGCTTTTCCAGCCCGTGATGGTCCTGGTCCAGGATCGCGGCAACTTTCTCCACCGAGAGACGGTCCCGGGTGGCCTCTTTCCAGGGCAGGGAAAGCAGCCAGTCCAGGTAGTTGCGGACCACGGTGGCCTCGGGGCTAAGCATGCTCATCCGCGAGAGCTTGGAAATCTCCTTCTCGGCTTTTTTCCGCACCTCGGCCGGCAGGTTTTTCTTCCGGGTCAGGGCTTTAAGCTCCTCGATCTCATCATAGCCCTCCTCATCCTGCCCCAGCTCCCGGTGGATCGCCTTGAGCTGCTCCTGGAGATAAAACTCCCGCTGGTTCTTGAAAATCTGTTTCTTCACGCTGTCGTCGATCTTGCGCTCCAGGCGCAGGATCTCCATCTCCGCGCTCAGGATCTGGCAGATCAGCTCGAAATGCCGGACCAGCGAGCGGGTTTCGAGCAGGGCCTGCTTGTCATCCATCTTGATCAGCAGGTGGCCGGCGATGATATAGCCCAGCCGCAGCGGGCTGTCGATGTTCTGGGTTGCCGCCAGCAGCTCATCCGGCAGCCGCGGATTGATCTTGACATACTCCTCGAAGAGGCTGAGCGCTTTGCGGCTCAGGGCCTCGAGCTCCTTGGACTTGTAAGTGTGAAAGGGAAAGACCTCGAGACGCGCGCGCAGGTAGTCCTTGCCGCTGATAAAGCGCCGGATACTGATTTTTTCCAGGCCTTCGATCAGAATTTTCAGCGTCCCGTCGGGCAGGCGCACGGTCTGCAGGATGCGGGCGATTACCCCTACCCGGTAGAGGTCGGTCCCCGCCGGATCCTCATTGTCACCGTCCCGCTGGGCGCAGAGCAGGATCAGGCGGTCTGCCAGCATTGCCGCTTCGATTCCGGCAACCGAGCTCGGGCGGCCTACCATGAGCGGAATCACCATGTAGGGGAAAACTACGACGTCGCGCAGCGGCAGTACTGGCAGGATGTCCGCAGCGTTAAAGGCTTCCTCATCTTTGATAAAACTCAAAATACCCTTTTTTACGGCCATGATAATTTCGGTCCTTTCCTATTAAAAAAGCCACCCGAGCCTCACACCCGGCATGGCTTCAGGCAAACGAATAAAACTTATCGGCAAGACGCCCGGTCCGCCCTAACGCTCCAGCTTACGCTCCTTGCGCGCTACGGCCCGGATAAGCAGGAAGGGGTTTTCTTTGACCGTGTTCGAGAATTCCTGGAGATTTTCCGAGACGCGATTCATGTTATACAGCAACTGCCCCAGGTTTCCGGCGTTGTTCTGAACCATCCAGTCCACGTTTTCCACAGTCGAGTCGATACCGGACAGGGTGAGCGTGGCCTGCTGGAGCGTGACATGCAGGTCGGCCAGGGCCCGATTGATCAGGGTGTCGCTTCCGGCGATCATGGTGTTGACATTTTTCATCATGGAATCCAGATCGGCGACCGTATGGCGCGCCTCACCGAGCAGGGCGGTAAAGTCCGCTGAACCATCCCGGATGATCCCGTTCACTCCGGTGATAATCGAGTCGATCCGGGCCATATTCTGTGGTTTGAGCAACTCGTTTACCTTTTTAAGGATCACCTGCAGCGTATCCCCGACAAATCCCACGTGCTCCATTACCTGGTCCATGGTAGTCAGCTCTTTGCTCTGGATCAGGTCGCCCGGGGCAAGCAGGGGAGCCGG
>MFIX01000091.1:5066-13928 GCA_001780825.1 Candidatus Glassbacteria bacterium RIFCSPLOWO2_12_FULL_58_11
GCTGCAAGCCCGGTTTCAACTCGACGGTCATTTCAACCAGGTTGTCCGAATCGCTGAGAAAGTCCTGGGCGGAGATTTTCCCTACCAGCACGCCTCCCACCCGCACCGGAGATCCCACCTCGAGTCCGCCGACATAGTTCAGCCGGACCCGGTAATGGTCCATTTCTTTCCAGAACCTCGAGCCGCTGACACTTACCACGAAGGTGGAGAAGATTACCAGCGAGATGAAAATCCAGACGCCGGCCTTGATCTCGGATTTGCGATAACGGGATTTTCTGGCCATCGGTTCCGTTCCGTTTTGAATTTCCATCCGGACAGCACCGGGGGGTTCTTATCCGTAACTGCGCCGGATACTCAATCTCGCCTGCACTACCGGATTGCCTGCCGCGACGGCCCCTGCTCCCCGGTCTTGGGGTCGCCGGTGGGGAAGCTATTAAAATAAGGCTGAAAGAAGGCTTTAAGCCAGAATAATTTTCCGGCGTTGCCCTGCCGCTAAAAAGAGTCCGTGGTTAAGGCCCGGGCGTAGCGGCCGATTTCCTCCTCGCTGTATTCCTCGGGACGGCGCTCGATAAACTGGCGCACCCGGTCATTCTGGGACTTTTTGAACTCTTCCTGAGTACCGGTGAAAATCACCTTGCCGCCGTTGAGCATGATAATGTGGTCGGCAATAAGGTACATCGAGGCCATCTCGTGAGTCACCACGACAATGGTCATTTTCAGCGCTTTTTTCAGTTTCAGGATCAGCTGGTCGAGTCCGGCGGCGACAATCGGATCCAGCCCGGCCGAGGGCTCGTCACAGAAAAGAATCTCCGGGTCCATGGAGATCGCCCGGGCGAACGCCGCTCGTTTTTTCATGCCCCCGCTCAGCTCGCTCGGCATGAAACGCTCGTAACCCGACAGCCCGACCATGTCCAGCTTGATCTTGGTCATGATCTGGATTGTCGATTCCTCGAGCCGGGTGTGTTCGCGCAGGGGCAGGGCGACATTGTCCCCGACCGAAATCGAGTTGAACAGGGCGGAGCTCTGGAAGACAACTCCGACCTTGCGCAGGATGTCGGACAGCTCTTGCTCGCCGAGCTGGGTGATGTCGCGGCCCTTGACCAGGATGTTGCCGGACTCGGGCTTGTGCAGGCCGATCAGGTGGCGCAGCAGGGTGCTTTTCCCGCAGCCGCTGCCGCCGAGGATCACCGTGGTTTCGCCCCGGGGGATCACCAGATTGATGTTATCCAGGATCACCCGTTCCTCATAGGCGACAACCAGGTTCCGGACCTGGATAATCGCCTCGGTTTTCGTGCTCGTCTCCATCTCGACCCTACCACAGATAATAGAACAGAGAGGTGAAAAAGGCATCCGCGAGGATGATCAGGAAAATCGAAACCACCACGCTCTGCGTGGTCCGGCGTCCCACCCCCTCGGCGCCGCCCTCGACTTTGAACCCCATATAACAGCCGGTCAATCCGACCAGTACAGCGAAAACAACACTTTTAATCAATCCTGTGATTATGTCCTTGAAGACCAGGGCGAAGATCGTGGCGGACAGGTAGCGGCCGAAGCCCAGGTCCAGGCTGAACACGGCGATCGAAATCCCGCCGGATATACCGATAAAATCAGAGATGATAGTCAGGCAGGGCACCATCACCGCCAGGGCCAGCAGCTTTGGCACCACCAGGAACTTGATCGGATTGAAACCCATCGACTGCAGGGCCTCGATCTCCTCGCCCACTTTCATCGTGCCGATTTCGGCGGCTATTCCGCTGCCCGAGCGTCCGGCGACTATGATCGCGGTCATCAGGGGGCCCAGCTCGCGGGTCTGGGCCACCGCCACCAGGTTGGCCGTGAAGATGGTTGCGCCGAACTGTTCGAGCTGGTAGGCGCTCTGCATGGCCAGGATCATGCCGATCGAGAAAGAGATCAGCCCTACGATCGGCACAGCGTTAACCCCTACTTTCACCATTTCATCGAACGCGCTGCCGAGCCGGAGCCCCTTGCCGATCAGCGGCGCGGCGAAAGTCCAGTACAGGCTGTCCAGGATCAGCCGGTAGATAAAAAAGACCCGCTCGAACAGCTCCAGGACCAGTCGGCCGATCCAGCCGAAAAATTGCACGAACAGGCCCTGCCTCTGTGAGACATTTTCCGTCATCGTGACGGTTTTCTCCAGGTCTGGTAACGCCGTATAGTAAAAAGCCGGTAATCCCCTAGTGCCGGAACCGGAAGGATTATCAATAATTCAAGATGGATGCCGTATCCGGAATAACCGATGACATTCCCAATAAAGCAAACCGCCCCGGAATTTTTCTGACGGAGGCGGCAATTGGGCCGGTAAAGCGGGCTGGAAAGCGATTCTGCCCGCAACCCCGGCGGGGATCAAGCAGGAAAAATCCCGGCGTCCGGATACTGGCCCATCCCCGGGGTGAAAGACCCGGCCACGAAAACCGGTCAGGTTTTCAGGGCCTCGTCCAGGGTATCGAAAATCGAGAACACGCGGTCCAGCCGGGCTAGCTCGAACACCTCGCGCACCCCCTGGCTCAAGCAGGCGATCCGGAATATACCCTTGTATTTCCCCGTAAGCTGCAGGCCCTCGACCAGGGTCGCCACACCGCTCGAATCCATGTAATCGACACCGGAAAGGTTGACCACAATCGGCGTGACCTTTTTCTTGCAGAGCTGAGTGATTGCCTTGCGCATCTCCGGGCTGGAATAAAGGTCCACATCGCCGGATACCGAGATGACCGCGCTGTCGTTTCCGTCAAGTACTTTTACCTGCAATTTTTTTCTCCCTTTCGACAGAAAGGTATTTAACCAGCCTTAAAACCGTTCCAGAGTGAGGGCTCGTTTTGTAGTGCACCTTGTCCATGACCGAGTGAATCAGCATGACACCCAGCCCGCCGGGCCGGACCGGTCCAGCGGTTTCCAGCTCCTGCCGTCTCTTTTCGACACAGTCGCGGAGCTTCCCCACATCGATCGCCTCGCCGAAATCCCGGAGCGCGATCTCGATCCGGTCTTCGTACATCCGGATCCGGATCACTATATCGCCCACTTTCGAGCCGCGGTAGCAGTGGCGGATGATATTGGTGCAGCCCTCATCGACCGCCAGGGTCACCGCATGGACATCCCGCTCGGAGAAACCTACCATCTCGCTGGCCTGGGCGATAGTTTTCCGCACCAGCCGCATCATTTTGGGATTGCTCTGGATCCGGATGTCGATAGTATCGTTCATCTTCAGTGCCAGGTTAGGACCATTATTGTGATATCATCGAACTGGCTTTCCACTCCCGCATGTTTGGTGACCGCCTCGACGATTTGCGATACCAGGTCGCCCGGGGTGGCCCAGGCGCCGCGGATCACCTCCTCGATCCTGCCGACCGTAAATTTCTGGCCGCGTCTGTTCTTGGCGTCCAGGATCCCGTCCGAGAAGAAGATCAAAGTGTCTCCCGGAATCAGATTGTGGCTGGCTTCCTTGAACTCGGCCGGATTCATGATCCCCAGCGGAATGCCCTTACTGCCTTCCAGCCTGAGCATCTCGCCGGTTGGCCGTCGATAGAGGATCGGCGGAATGTGGCCGCCGTTGACAAATCTTAATACCCCGCTTTCGGTGTCGAGGGTCAGATAAATCAAAGTTACGAACATGCCCTGCTGACTGCGCTCGGTCAGCATCTCGTTGAGAATCCGGACGGTCGGCTCGGGTTGTTCGGCCTGGTGGGCCTGGAACCGGAAATCGCTGATCAGCCGGGCCATGTAAAGCGCGGCGGGCATCCCTTTGCCGGATACATCCCCGATAGTGATCCCGAGCAGTCCGGGCTGCAGCTCGATACAATCGTAAAGGTCGCCGCCGACCAGGCTCGCGGGCAGGTTGACCGCCGCAATCTCGTATTTATCGTCTTCTTTGACCGAAAAGCTGCGCGGCAGGAAACCCTGCTGGATAGCCGAGGCCATCTCGAGCTGCTGCTGCACGCGCTGGTTGCTCAACAGCCGCTGGTGCATGATGGCGTTCTGGACAGCGACCGCGACTCCCCGGCAGAAAGTTTCGAAAAGCCGGAGGTCCTCCTCGCTGTAACTGGTCCCGTCTTTCCGGTTGACCACCTCGGCCACTCCGAGCAGCTTGTCGTGCACGATCAGCGGCGAGCAGAGGATCGAGCGGGTGACAAAACCGGTGGCCTGGTCCGCTCCGGAAAAGAACCGGTCGTCCTTGGAAACATCGGGAACCACCAGGCCCTGGCGGTGAAGGCCCACCCAGCCGGCGATACCCTGTCCGAGCTGGAGGGTGAAATTTTCCTCGAGCATTTTCGCCACCTGGCCCAGGGCCACGCGGCACTCGAGCATTCCGGTATTCTCATTGTACAGCATCACGTTGCTGGCCTCGGAGTTCATGACCCGCTGGGAGAATTGCAGCACCCGGCGGATCAGCTCATCCAGGTCGAAGGTTGAGGTCAGGATGACACTCACATCGATCAGGCTGGAAAAGAAATCCGTCTTGCGCTTCAGCGCCTGAACTTCCGATTGCAGCTCTTCTATGGTAGTGTTTACTTCGCTTTGCGGCATAGAGCTCTCCTGTTCCGATCTCACCATTTTACTCCAGCCTAGGGAATAAATCAAGTCCAATTGACACGGAGCGGCTGTCAAAGGTATCTTCCTTTTTGCACTTAGGTTCGATTATAATAATAATAAATCTAAAGAGTATTTTCCCGGTATTGTTTGGCTTTTCCGGTTACCGCATGCCAGGAGGATTTAATGCGCTTTCCCCGGTTTCTCATTTGCTCCCTGTCCATAATTTTATCAGCGGCCACGTCCCGCGCCCAGGTCTATACTCCACGGGTAAATAACGACCGCCTGCCGGACTATACCGACATCTCCCGTTTCGTCGATTTCTCCCAATGGCGTAGCCTGCCCCAGGCGGCCAAAGCTTTCGAGCTCTGGAGCTGCCTTACCGACAGTGTCACCGGCCTCTACCCGATCCAGGGCATCTACGAGGACCCCGACCCGGGCCCCGAGTTCTCCTTTTTCGATGAGCGTGACCTGGTCAAGGTGCTCAATGTCTATGGCCACGGTTACTGCGGCCTGTTGAGCCCCACCCTGGACGGCGTCTACGCCGCGGCCGGGTTCAGCGACAGCCGCATTTTCAATATGCGCGAGAACTCCCATTGTGTAACCGAGGTCTTCTACGATGACGGCTGGCACTATTTTGACATGGACCTGCGGGGGGTATTGTTCAGGCCGGACGGCATGGTGGCCAGCCTCAAGGAGGCCCAGACTGTCCGCGGCCTCTGGACCGACCCGCAGATAAAGATCGAGCCGTTCTATCCTCTGGATGACAAGGCTCAGATGTACCAAAGCTTTTCCGGGTGTTTTGTCACCCCGATGTACCACTGGTACAAGAACGGCCATACGATGGATTTCAGCCTGCGGCCGGGCGAGACCCTGACCCGCTACTGGCGGCCACAGGGCAGCCGCTGGCACGACCCCTGGACCAATCCCGGCGGCTTCGATCTCTCGTTTATCCGGAAAAAGTTCGAGCAGGAGCCGCGGGGGCTCAAGTCCAAGCATGACGGGTGGTCGAAATGGACCCACGGCAACGCCCTGTTCAGCTATTCGCCCAGGCTTACAGACGACTACGAGGATTTCGAGCGCGGGGTTTATGACTCCCAAGGGGTGAAACTGACCGCCGCCGGGGTGGAGAGCGTGCCGGAAAAGGGCCGGAACTATGTCGTTTTCGAGGTGCGCACGCCCTATATCATCGTGGGCAAGGTGCACGAGATCGACCGGCCGGAAAAAATCGATGATGCGGCCAAGCTGTATTTCCGCTCCCTGGGGCCGCTCATGGTCTCGGTCTCCACCGACAACGGGCTAACCTGGACCGGCCTGGGCGGGGTGGAATACGAGCAGAGCGCGCTGCTCGATCTGACCCGCCAGGTGCTGGGCAAGTACGGCTACCTGGTGCGCTTCGATTTCGGGGCTGGAAGGAGCGGCCTGGCCGAGCTGATCTTGGTTACCTGGTGCCAGCTTGCCCCGGTCTCTCTGCCCCGGGTGCTGGAGGGCGAGAACCATTTCCAGTTCTCCCTGGGCGACCGTCACGGCTACCCCTCCACTGTCCGCGAGGTGCGCCTGAACCTGCGCGATCCCGCCGAGCTGGCCCGTCATGCGGTCAGTCTCTCCGCCGACTATCAGCCCCTGCGCGACAGCGCTAAACTCAAAGGCGAGGTGGTGCTGAAAATCGACTCCAAGCCGAATACGGTTATCAAGTGGTTCACCGCCGGCGGCTATTTCAATACCTTTACCGGCAAGAAAGCCGCCAAAACCGCTAATGCGATCTATTACTCCACCGCGGGACCTACAGGCCCCTGGAACCTGGCTGTGAAAGCGAAAGTGCCGGACTGGGCGGCCCACTGGCATTACGGGATGGATGAGGACGTGGTGCTTCCCAATGCCGTCGCCGCTGTCTGGCTGAAATATGCCGGCGATCCGGGAGTGAACCAGATCTGGGTTTATGCGCACTGCCTGCCCAGGGCGCTGCCCGACGCCGCCACGCTGCGGGTGACCCAGGCTTATACGATCAACGGCGAGCCCGTCGAGCGCACATTCGAATTCACCGGTAAGCAGGAGTACGATATCGATTGCCCGGGCGCTGTCGAGAACAGTTTCATCCGCTTCGCTCTTCCCAGCCAGCCCGCGGCGCGCTGAAAGCGGAACTGATTCAGGGGGAGACAAAAATCGCATGAGTGCGGGCACGGCATGCCTGGCCTCTACGTAACTTATTAAAATTATATTACTTAGCTAATAACAAAAGGCGGTTCACCGGCTTCTGTCTATCCCCCTGGCAAATTGAAAATCCTGACGGATTGACAGCCTTGTATATTTAGGAGCGGGCCTCGCCTTATTCTCCCTCTATCCGGACCCCGGCCCGCTCCGGCTGTCCTCCTGAATCGAGAACCAAGATTATCTGCGAGGCCCCCTATGCTCAGCCGCAAAGCTTTGATCGCTCCGGTATTGCTTTCCTGCCTCAGCCTGCCGCTCTTTGCCAAAGATTTACGCTCCCTCTCCGACAGCCCGGCCAGGTTCCATACCGAGGAGATCGGCTCGAACAGCCGCAGCTACACGATTGAAATGGGCGGCCGGATCGACGGCGAGATGACCCGCGACCCGGTCGGCTACTGGGCCTACGACCAGTACTGGGAGCCGAATATATACGTCCGGCTGGAAAATGTCGGAAAAGTCCCGCTGGTCAATCCCTGGCTCAGAAGAGCCGACCGTCCGGATACCCGCACCATCCAGGGCCTGGTCGATTTTGCCACCCGCCCGGAAATAAGCGAGGAAGAAAAGGCCCGCCGGCTCTGGGAGTTCGAGATCGCGCACCGCTTCCACGCCACCACCGAGGACATGGAAGTCAACGATGTGGTAAAACTCTACAACAGTTACGGTTATACCCTGTGCTACGATGAAAGCCGGATCATGAGCGACCTCTGGCGCACGGCGGGGCTGAAAGTGAGGAAAGGCTATCCCAACGGGCACAGCACGGCCGAGGTCTTCTACAATGGCGGCTGGCATCTGCTGGATTCGGATGAGGGCATTATCTGCCTTCTGCGGGACAATAAAACTATCGCCGCCGAAGCGCAGGTCGTTTCCGACCACGACCTGCTGAAACGCACCCACACTTATGGCCCGCTTCACGATGACAACCGCCTGGGCGATGAGGGCGGAGCGGCGCTCTGCTACTGGGAGGGCGAGAGGAGCGGAGAGCACGAAAGCCTGACCAGTCATACCATGGATTTCACCCTGCGGCCGGGCGAGGCCCTGACCTGGGCCTGGTACCCGGGCAACCGATTCCATGGAAAAGCCTTCCAGAGCAGCGAGACCGAGAGCTACTACTGGAACAAGCGCTGGCGGCTGATCGCCCATGTAATGGATGGAGAGCTGAGCTACGATGCCGACCTGAGCGACAAGTCCACCCTCGAGTATTTCCGGACCGGCGGCGTCGAGCTTAAAGACAGCGGACCGTTCGGCGCGGGACTCTACCTGGCCGGCGACTCGGGCAGTGTCATCCTGCCCGTGGCCAGCCCCTATCCGGTGGTGGGCGGCAGGCTGGAGGTGGATTTCAACCGCGGCGACCTGGACCTGGAAACCGTGCGGGTAATGATCAGCTACGATGACGGCGGAAGCTGGCGCGAAGTCTGGACCGGCAGCGGGTTCGAATACGCCCGGATGTATATCGACCTCAATGAATTTTTCCCGATGCACGATCCGGCCCGCTATAAGTACCTCCTGCGTTTCGACCTTCTCTCCAGGGCCGCGCAGCCGCTGGTCTGCCTCAGGCATATCTACCTGCGCTCAACCCTGCAGATGGCCCAACTGGCCTTGCCGGGAGTCAGCCTGGGAAAGAACACGTTCCTCTATACCGACCAGAGCCCGGCGGGCAGCCGGGCCCGGATCACGCATGCCTGGCAGGAGTGCTCCGCTGTCGAAATTCCCGGCAAACCGGCCACGGCACTCTACCCGCCCAACAGCGGCGTGGCTGAGGGTACCCTGTTCAGCTTCCAGTGGCAGCCACCTGCCGGGGGTAAAGCCCCCGCCGACTATGAATTCCAGCTCGGCGAATACCCCGATTTTCGCTGGACACTCTCGCCCAACTTTCACAAGCTGATCGGCCGCACCGCCAACCGGAACACCGCCTCGTTCAACGTGCCCTCCGCGGGTTTGCTCAACCCCGACCAGACTTATTACTGGCGGGTACGAGCGCGCAGCCGCGAGGGAGTCTGGGGTCCCTGGTCCAATGCCTTCTCTTTTAAGGCGCTCGCCCCGGCCGTGCCATTGGAGCTGGTGGCCCAGCTGGACCGGACGGCCCGCTCGGCCAGGCTTCTCTGGAAGCCCGGC
>MFIX01000091.1:13966-29239 GCA_001780825.1 Candidatus Glassbacteria bacterium RIFCSPLOWO2_12_FULL_58_11
GCGCCGAGCGGGGGTTTACCGCCAGCGACACCGCCTACCGCAGCTTCGCGGGCCTCGAGGGAATCCGGGAAAACCCGCCGAATCTGCTTTTCGAAACCGAGGGGCCGCAGACCGCCTGGGACATTCCACCCGACTCCTGGCGTGCATACTACCGGGTGGTGGCCCTCGATAACGCGGGACGGCAAAGCGGACCCTCGGATGTCGCCGAGCTTCGCCATCCGCTGATCGCCACCGGCGCGCTGCCGCTAGGACGGCCGGGCAGTTACTATGAAGCACAAATCGAGTTCTCCGCCTCGATCGGCCATCTGGTCTCGCAGGATGAGGACGGCAAGGCTTACCAGATGCGCTACCGTGGCGGCGATGAGCTGGCTTTCTCGCTCGGCGGAGCGCCGGAGGCGCTCTCTATCGGCCGAAAAACAGGCTTGATCTCCGGGTACCTGCCCGCAAATTCCGCCGGCCGGTACACCCTGACTGTCAGTGTCACCGATCAGCGGACCGGCGCCTCGGATTCGAAAACTTATGAGTTCGAGGTCAAGGACACAGTTCCGGTCGGCTTGAAATAAGCAAATAGTTTCTCGAGATGACTTCTAAGTTATTTTCTCTCCTGCATGAGGATATAGAATAAGTAAGGGCGGCCGGCCGGTCGCCCCTACATGCGACTTCTGATCAGAGAAGGCAACAAGATCTGAAAATAAAGAGGCTTTATTTTTTTCCGCGAAATAGTGCAATTGGGGCTGCCAGGGATTCCTTTCCTGAGCGAGCCCCTTTCATATAACTCGAGCCCCGCGCGGGTTCAGACCGGAGTCCGGTAATGCGAAAAGGCTACATCGCGCTGATGCTGAAATTGGCCTCGAAAGAGCGCTCGGCGGCTTTCAAGACAGTCGCCCTGCTCGAGGACGGCTTTCTCTACCTGGCGGTGGTGCCTGGTTTGCTGATCTGGCTGACCGGGCTGGTTATCCGGAAGTTCGATTTCTCCTCGCCGCTGCTTCTCGACCGCTGCCTGAGCGCTTTCGGGCTTGGCCTGGGCCTGTTTTTCCTGGTCTGGGCCACCTGGGCCCAGCTCAAGCTGGGCCGCGGCACGCCGCATGTGGCCGCGCCGCCTGTGCGGCTTATAGTCCGCGGACCTTACAGGCTGTGCCGTCACCCGATTCAGCTCGGAATAATGAACTACTACCTGGGTCTGGGCGCGGCTTTCGGCGATGCTGCCGTGGGGCTGATCGTTTATGCGCTCACCTTTATCGGCGGGTCGCTCTATCACCGGTTTGTGGAGGAGGAGGAGCTGCACAGGCGGTTCGGCCGGGCCTACGAGCGCTACCGCAGGGTAACGCCGTTCTTGATACCCAGGATTCGGAGAGCATTCAGGCTGAGAAAAAAAGCTTGAGGGTCATGGCTTATTAGCCCGGATTATTCACAAAATGCCACAAATCCAGTAGGGGCGGCCCCCCGTGGCCGCCCGTCGTTTGGGACATTCTCAATGGCAGCCGGGCGCATACGGGGGTGCGCCCCTACATGAGGCGCAAACGAAATTTTTATGAATTAAGGAGGTTAGATAGGCGCTGTTCAGGATGAGAGCTGACGTCGGATTGCATCACAGCAGGAAAAACAGGAACTGGCAGATTACGGTGATCACTATCAGCGCAACCGGATAGACTGCGGTGTAGGAGAGCAGCGGCAGGCGGCTGTCAGTGAAATCGGTAATCGCGCCGAGCGCAGGGGTGCTGGTCATTCCGCCGCTGACCGCGCCGAGGACCGTGAGCAGGTCCAGGCGGTAGAAATAGCGGCTGAGAACGAAACCCGCCAGGGCCGAACCTAGGGTTATAATCGCCCCGGCCAGCAGCAGCGACAGCCCCGACCGGGCCACCACCCCGGCAAACGACTCCCCGGCTGCGGTCCCCGCGCCGGCCAGGAACAGCACCAGCCCCAACTGGCTCATGATATACTTGGCTCCGCGCGGAATGCGGATATTGAGCCCGCCGATCCTTCCATAGTGCGCCAGCACCAGGCTTACCAGCAGCGGCCCGCCGGCCAGGCCCAGCCTGAAAGAGGCCCCGCCGGGAAGCGGGAACTGCTTAAAGCCCAGGATTACCCCGGCGAAAATCCCCAGGGACAGGGCCAGGATGCTGGTCTCATGGACCCGCTTCTCGTGCTGGCCCGCCGCCTGGATAAAACGCTCCGTGTCCTCCTTTGACCCGGTAACCCGCACCGAATCGCCGATCTCCAGCATAAATCTGCCGGTGGGCACGAATTCCATCTCCTCGCGGAATACCCGGGTGACCACCACGCCGTAGTTCTCGAATATCCCCAGCTCGGCCAGGGTCCGGCCGGTCATTTCCTTGTGGCTGACAAAAATGTCCCGCGCAATCACATCCTGGGAGCTCAGCATCTCCTCCCCCTGGAGTTCCTCGCCGAATACCAGCTTGAGCTTGTCCAGCTCCTCCTCCCGTCCCACCGCCAGGACCACATCGCCCAGCCCGAGCAGGGTCTCCGGCCGGGCCGGCACTACCCGGCCGCCCTTGCGGATTCGGCTGATATTTACCTCAACCAGGCGGTGGAAGTTGAGGTCGATCAGGGACTTGCCCTCGCAAGCCGGATTGGATACCCGGAATTGCCTGCGGCCTATTTTCTTTCCCTGCGGCTCGGATTTCAGCAGACCCTGTTTTTCCTTTTCCAGGTCCACTTTAAGCAGCCTGGGCAGCAGCTGCACCAGGAGCACGACGCCGACCACCCCGAACGGGTAGGCGATGCCATAGCCCACGCTCACCGCGGGGTCCCGCGCTGCGTCCATCGCCGCGGCCAGCCCGGGCGTGCTGGTCATGGCGCCGGCGTACATGCCGATCGCCAGGGCCGGTTCCAGCCCGAAGAGGTAGGAAACGAGCCAGGTGAGCGCCGCCCCGGCGGCCACCACCGCGATCCCGAGCTTGGCGAAAAGAATCCCGCGGGCCTTGAACTGGTTGAAAAACCGCGGGCCGGCCTGCAAGCCCACGGCGTACACGAACAGGATTATCCCC
Source organism: Candidatus Glassbacteria bacterium RIFCSPLOWO2_12_FULL_58_11 (assembly GCA_001780825.1). Lineage (GTDB taxonomy): Bacteria > Gemmatimonadota > Glassbacteria > GWA2-58-10 > GWA2-58-10 > GWA2-58-10. The sequence goes on from MFIX01000091.1 coordinate 16,975, forward strand.
AGCTCCTGCACGGCGCCGGGCAGCCGGACCCCCAGATGCCCGAACAGCAGGGCGACAAACAACACGCCCGAGGCGCCCAGAGTGATTTTCGCCACCCGCAGGTTGCCCAGGGCGCTGCCCAGGGCGATAATCAGAAACAGCGCGGCTATGGGATGGGAGAGAAATTGCTGTAACATGTCAGCTTATCCGCCTTGAGCATCTTGTCCGGGTAAATTTATTCCGCAGACAGCACTATTTTTGACTTGGAGTATTCAAAAAAAATGCACAAATCCCGTATGGGCGTACCCCGGTTTCCATATTGGATTCCGAGAAGCTTTAGAAGGTAATCGGGAGTACACGCGGGAGCCACGATGCACAAGTCATTAGAATTTTTTATCGATGCGCAGTAATAAGTGAAACCAGTGTACTACTGCGGCCGGGTATCCGCGATATAAATTGATTTCTCAACACACTGCTCGAGGTTCTTTGTCCGGGCAGGATGACAATTACTCTTGCCAGCGCTCGATAGCGGCTCTAACTTGAAGCCTTATGTTAAAAATCGGCTTTCTCCGTCCGGCCAGCCCGTTCGATGAGAACGCTGAAATATACAAAATTTATTCTCAAATGCAAAGCCGCGGGATCCCGCAATCATTATGTATTGAGCTAAATGTTTGCCTTACAGGGAATTCCGGCATTACTACCATCCCTGATTTTGCTGTCACAGAAGACTGACCCTTGGGAGACTGACTTGGCCGAATACGCCCTGATTATCGCGACAATCGCCATACTGGAGGGCCTGCTTTCGGCGGATAACGCCCTGGTGCTGGCCGTCCTGGTGCGCCGCCTTCCGCCCGCTCAGCACCGCAAGGCCCTGCTGTACGGGATCGGCGGGGCTTTCGTTTTCCGTTTTCTGGCGGTGCTGAGCGCCGCTTCCCTGATCCGCTACTGGTATCTTCAGCTTCTAGGCGCGCTCTACCTGGCCTGGCTGGCGGTCCGGCATTTCGCCAAACAGGTTTCAAAGACTCCGCAGGTCAAGCCGGTCCAGGGATTCTGGCACACGGTCTTGATGGTCGAGCTGACCGATATCGCTTTCGCTATCGACTCGATCCTCGCCGCGGTGGCCCTGACCCGCAATATCTGGCTGATCTATATCGGCGGCGTCATGGGGATGGTTTTCATGCGTTATGCGGCCACGCAGATTATCAAGCTGCTCGAGCGTTTCCCCAGGCTCGAGCATTCGGCGTACCTGGTGATCGGCTGGATCGCGATCAAGCTCGCTATCGAGTCCATCGAGCACTGGCAGCAAAGTATTGGCGGAAGCTGGCATTACCAGATACCTCCGGTCCTGTTCTGGGTTGTCACCTTTGCTTTTTTCGGTCTGGGGTTCCTGGGTAAAAAGAAGCCTGCCGAATAAACCAAACCCCGCTGGCGGAGGAAACCGTGGAGGCCATACTCGACCGGCTGGACAGCGTGCCGTTTCTCCTGCCGGTGGCGATAATGCTGATCCGCATCGTGGATGTCTCGCTGGACACGGTGCGGGTGATCATGCTGTTCCGGGGAAGAAAGATCACTGCGGCCTGCCTGGGTTTTTTCGAGGTTTCGATCTGGCTGATCGCTATCACCGCGATAGTGAGCCGTGTCAACAACTGGCTGAACATCGTCTTTTACGGCCTGGGCTTTGCCGCCGGCAATATCGTGGGGATGTTCATCGAAGGCAAGATGGCGGTGGGCCAGCAGGTGGTGCGTTTCATCTCCTCCGAGGAGGGGGAGAAGATTTCCCGGATTCTGCGCTCGAAAGGGTTCGGAGTGACCGAGGTTGTCGCCTCCGGTCTCGCCGGCCCTGTCGGCCTCGGGCTGGCGATTGCCCCGCGGAAGAAAGTCCCCAGCTTGATCGAGGTGATCCAGGAGGCGGACCCGAAAGCGGTGGTGACCGTCGAAGATGTCCGTCACACCAACATCAGCCAATATTACGAGCCGGTAAGGAAGTTCGAGCTTTTCAAATATTTTAAAGGCAAATGAGCGGAGCGGCTTAACCTTCGAGCTTCAGGGCTGAGAGGATGAATCGTAGCACCTCCACCGGCTCGATCAGCTCCATGCAGGGAAAAAGCGGGCACTTTTCGCTGGAGCACTTAAGGGTCCCCGGGCATTGGACGTCCGGTATAAAGGTCCTGATCGTGCCGCGGCCCAGGGGACCCCAGCGCCGCGGGTGCTGGGCCCGGACCGGAGAGTAAATCCCGGCCACCACCGGCACTCCGAGAGCGGCGGCCAGGTGAAGCGGGCCGGTGCTCGGCGCGACCACTGCGGAACAGAGGCCGAGCAGCCCGATAAAATCTTCCAGGCTCAGAGCCGTCTGGACCTGCGCCGGCCGGCTGACTTGCGGCTGCCCTCCCGAGATTCTATCCACCAGCCGGATTTCCTCCTCGCTGCCGGTTACCAGCACCCGGAACCGCCCCTCTCCGGCCAGCAGGCGCACCAGCTCCTCCCAGAGGTCCTCGGGCCAGTTGAGGGCACTGCCCCCCATCCCCGGATGGACCACTACCAGCGGGTCCTTGCCGGCGGCGGGAAACTTCTTTTCCACTATCTCTTTCGCCCTGGCCGTGCCCTCCGTCGTGGGTATGACCAGTGTCGGCGGCAACTCGGCCGCTGCCACGCCCAGCGGGGCGAGCAGCTCCAGGTTGTAGAGAGCTTCGCTCTTCTCGGCCAGGCTGCGGCGCTGACGGATGGCGCGGTTGTAGAACAATGGCTCGTACCAGCGGACCAGTGGGCCGATCCGCAGGGGAATGCGTGCCTTGCGCGCCAGCCGGGCATTTTTCAGCGAATGCACCATGACCACCGCGCAGTCGTAATTCCGTTCGGCCACCAGCTCGACCAGCTCTTTCAGGTCGCCGGAATCATGGACTCCGCGGTCGGTGAGCACCTCGTGCAGGTACGGGTTGCCCCGTACCACCGGCTCGGCATACGAGGAGCAGAGCAGGTCGATCCGCGCCCCGGGCAGGCACGCGGAGAGCGCGGCGAACGCGGGTGTGGTCAGGACCAGGTCACCGATCCGGTCGTTGCGGACCAGCAGGACCCGGCTGATATTTTTCCCAGAGCCTGGCATAGCTGACAATCATGGTGAAAGAGGAGAGCGCGGCCGCCAGAAAACCGGGCATCCCGTCGAGGAAGCCGCGCTTGAATATGTAACGCCGGATGAACTTGGCGCAAGGAGCAAGCACCATACGCCGCAAACAGCCCAAAGCCCCCGGCCTCTCACCCTCGGCATGGAGCCTTTCGGCCTCCAGTCGGGTATAGCGCTGAAATTTCTCCAGGTACTCGGCGATCGAGCCGTAGCTGTAGTGCAGCAGGTTGCCTTTCAGTCGGCCGGCGCGGCCCTCGAGAATAACCGCCTCGTGGACCGGCCGCTCATTGTAGCGGCCCCGGCCCTTGCGGAAAAGGCGAAGCTGGAGGTCCGGGTACTGTCCGCCGTGATAGAGGGGCCGGCCGAAATAATGGTTCAGCCGGGGCAGGCGGTATCCATCGTACGGGGCGGCTTCATCGAGCTCTCGGATCTCCCGGGCCAGCTCAGCGGAGACCTCTTCATCCGCGTCCAGGCTGAGTACCCAGGTACAGCGGGCCTGCTCGATGGCCCAGTTCTTCTGCCTGCCGAAACCCTCCCAATCCCGGCTGTAGATTCGGGCGCCGTACTCGCGGCAGATATCCAGGGTCCGGTCTGTGCTGCCGCTGTCCACCACGACTATTTCCGCGGTAAAGTCCAGAGCCGCCAGGGTCTTGCGGATAGTCTCCCCGGCGTTCAAAGTGATGATTGCCGCAGAAATTTCGAGCACGCGAACCCCCGATTTTAGCGCCGGATTATTTTCCGGAAATCCAAAGAGTATTCGTTTGACAATTTACTTCTAGGGTGTTAAAATTTCAAAACAGTTTTTCCCGCCCAGAGCATGAAAGTCAGTATTCCAGGCAAGGTTTTGTCGCTCGTCGCCGTCAACTTGCCGCCTCTTTGCGAGGGAAGCGTCAGGTGGCCGAACAAATTCTCTTTTACCTTTTCGCCGTTATCGCAATCATCTCAGCTCTCTCGGCAGTAACCCGCAAAAATCCCGTTGTCAGCGCAGTCTGGCTGGTAAGCTGCATGTGCAGCCTGGCGGTCATTTATGTCCTGCTGGAGGCTTACTTTCTGGCCGCCGTCCAGGTCATAGTCTATGCCGGCGCGGTGCTGATGCTATTTGTATTCGTAATCATGCTGCTCAACCTGCGCACAGGGATTATCGGCCAGTTCCGCAATCTGGGGCTCAAATTCATGGGTCTGGTGCTGACTGTAATCATCCTGCGTCAGTTCTATACGGCTTTCAAGGGTACCTCCCTGATTCTCGGAAATGCCGGCGGCCTCGAGCCCGGGTTCGGCGAGGCCCGCGCCGTGGGCGAGCTGCTGTTCACCCGGTATGTCTATCCGCTGGAGCTGATTTCGATCCTTTTGCTGGTGGCGATTGTCGGGGCCCTGGTTCTGGCCGGAAAGGAAAGCTCGTGATCAGCCTTCACCAACTGCTCCTGCTGAGCGCCGTGCTTTTCGTTATCGGCATCGCCGGATTTATCACCCGGCGTAATATAATTATCATGTTCATGTCGGTCGAGCTAATGCTCAACGCGGCCAATCTGGCGCTGATTTCTTTCGCCAACCATTCGGGCAGCATGGACGCGCAGCTAATCGCACTGTTCGTGATGGCGCTGGCCGCGGCCGAGGTGGCGGTGGGCCTGGCGATCATCATTACCGTTTTCCGCAATAAACAGACTGTCAACGTGGATGAGCTGAACATCCTGAAATGGTAAGTTTTCAGCTTTCGGAGTGATTAGTGGAGCCTGCGGCCGTACAATATGACTTCCTGCGCTGGATCGTGCTCTCGCCGCTGATCAGTTGCTGCGTGATCGCCCTGCTGGGCCGGAAGCTGCCCCGCGTGGTTACCGGCACGCTGGCCAGCGCGTCGGTGGGCCTCTCCTTCGTTTTCGGCCTGCTCGGCTTTCTGCAGCTTAAAAGTCTCTCCGGCCACGGCGAGGGCGAGGCTGTTTTTCTGGCCGACTCTCTCTACCGCTGGATTTCGGTCGGAGGCCTTACCGCCGATGTGGCTTTCATGCTGGACCGCCTGAGCGCGGTGATGGTGCTGGTGGTGGCCGGCGTGAGCTGCATCATCCATGTTTATTCGATGGGCTACATGGCCCACGACAAGAGCTACTGGCGCTATTTCAGCTACCTGAACCTGTTTGTCTTTTTCATGCTGCTGCTGGTGAGCGCCGATAATCTCGTGCTGATGTTTGTCGGCTGGGAGGGCGTGGGGCTGTGCAGCTACCTGCTGATCGGCTTCTGGTTCGAGGACATGGAGAAAGCCTATGCGGGCAAGAAAGCCTTCGTGGTCAACCGGATCGGCGATTTCGGCTTCCTGCTGGCTATCCTGCTGATCTTCTGGAACCTGGGCACGGTAAGTTTCGGCGGGATCTTCGCCCAGGCGCCGCGGGTCCTGACCGCCGGCAGCGGCCTGGCGACAGCAATCGCCCTGCTGCTTTTTCTAGGGGCCACCGGGAAAAGCGCCCAGCTCCCGCTTTATGTCTGGCTGCCGGATGCCATGGCCGGCCCGACTCCGGTCAGCGCCCTGATCCATGCCGCCACCATGGTTACCGCCGGCGTCTATATGATCGTCCGGCTCAATGTCCTCTACCTGCTTTCGCCGCAGGCCATGGCGGTGGTGGCCGCCGTGGGAGCCCTGACCGCGATATATGCCGCCACGATCGGCCTGGTGCAGGATGATATCAAGAAAGTGCTGGCCTATTCAACGATCAGCCAGTTGGGCTACATGTTCCTGGCCGTCGGAGTGGGCGCGTTCAGCGCGGGCATCTTCCACCTGATGACCCACGCCTTTTTCAAGGCCCTGCTCTTTCTGGGAGCAGGCAGCGTGATCCACGCCATGAGCGGCAAGCAGGACATCCAGGAGATGGGCGGACTCAAGGGAAAACTCCCGGCCACCTATTGGACTTTCCTGGCCGCCACCCTGGCGATCTCCGGGATTCCGCCGCTTTCGGGCTTTTTCTCCAAGGATGAAATCCTCTGGTCCGCTTTCTCCAGCCCGCACGGCCACTGGGCTTTCTGGCTGATCGGCTGGCTGGCCGCCGGCCTGACCGCCTTCTACATGTTCCGGCTGCTCTTCCTGACCTTTTTCGGGACCAGCCGGGCGGATGAACACACCCGCCAGCATATTCACGAATCTCCCTCGCTGATGACCGTTCCGCTGGCGATCCTGGCCGTGCTGGCGGTGGTCGGCGGGTTTGTCGGGATGCCGGAGGCGCTGGGCGGCGCCAACAGCTTTCATCACTGGCTCGCCCCGGTGCTGGCCAGCGAGAACGGCACGCTGAATGCCGAGGCAGCCGGGCATTTCCCGGAGGCGGTCGAGTACCTGATGATCGCTCTTTCGGTGGTGGTAGGCCTCTGCGGTATCGGCGCGGCCTGGTGGGTCTATATCAACCGGCCCGGCACCGCGGAAAAGATGGCCGACTCGGTTCCCCTGGGCTATGGTCTGCTGAAGAACAAGTACTATGTGGATGAGATATACAACATTTTTATCGTTCAGCCGGTCAAGCTCACTTCGATCTATATCCTCTGGAAGCTGTTCGATGCCGGAATAATCGACGGGCTGGTCAATCTGTCCGGGCGCACGGTGCGCGGACTGGGCCGGGTCGCCGCCCGTCTGGAAAACGGCTATACCCAGGCGTATGCCATAACTTTTATCCTCGGAGTAGCCCTGCTGCTGGGCGCCCTGCTCTGGTAGGACTGCGCGGAGAAGCGCGGCAAACCAGTGTTCATTTTTAGTGGTGAATCGGTAATGACCGAACTAAGCCAATCCAACATCCTGAACTGGATCGTTTTCCTGCCTCTGGCCGGAGCGCTGCTGCTGTTCCTGCTGCCCGGCGGCAGCCGGGCCGTGCTGCGCTGGAGCGCCCTGCTGGTTTCGACCGCCACTTTCGTGGTGAGCCTCGGCCTGCTGTGCGGTTTCCAGACCGGAGAGGCCGGGATGCAATTCGTTATCCTGAAACCCTGGATCGAGAGCTGGGGCATTTCCTACCATGTAGGAATCGATGGGATAAGCTTGTTCCTCGTGCTGCTGACCACTTTCCTTTCACCCGTGGTGGTGCTTTCGACCTGGAGCGCGGTCAAGGAGAAGGTCAAGACATTCATGATCCTGCTGCTCGTGCTCGAATGCGGGATGCTCGGCGCATTCGTGGCCCTCGACATGGTGCTGTTCTACCTGTACTGGGAGGTCATGCTCCTGCCGATGTACCTGCTGATCGGGGTTTGGGGCCACGAGAGAAGGATTTACGCGGCGGTCAAGTTCATCCTTTACACGGTGGCGGGAAGCCTGCTGATGCTGGTCGGGTTTATCTACCTGTTCTGGCTCGGCAAGCAGAGCCTGGGCTATTACACCACCGACCTGCTCGAGCTGTACCGGGTAGTGGTGCCTTACCAGGCGCAGTTCTGGCTTTTCCTCTCCTTTGCCCTGGCCTTCGCGATCAAGGTTCCGATGTTCCCGTTCCACACCTGGCTGCCGGACGCCCACGTGGAAGCCCCCACCGCGGGCAGCGTCATCCTGGCGGCGATCCTGCTGAAAATGGGCACCTACGGGTTCATCCGTTTCGCCATGCCGCTGTTCCCGAACGCCAGCCTGGCTTTCACCCCGCTGGTCATGAGCCTGGCGGTGATCGGCATTATTTACGGGGCGCTGGTGGCGATGGTTCAGCCGGACCTGAAAAAACTGGTGGCTTACTCCAGTGTCAGCCACCTGGGCTTCGTGATGCTCGGCCTGTACTCGCTCACCGCCAGCGGGGTGGTCGGCGGGATCTATCAGATGCTCAATCACGGGATTTCCACCGGGGCGCTGTTCCTGATAGTCGGCCTGCTCTACGAGCGCCGGCATACCCGGCTGATCGACCAGTTCGGCGGCCTGAGCTCGCGACTGCCTATATTCGCCTTCTTTTTCATGATCGCCACCCTGAGCTCGATCGGACTGCCCGGGCTCAACGGTTTCGTGGGCGAGTTCCTGATCCTGCTGGGGACTTTCGGCAGCGCCCATCCGGGCTATGTCTATTTCGCGGCCAGCGGAGTGATCCTCTCGGCGGTTTATATGCTCTGGATGTTCCGCCGGGTGATGTTCGGGCCGCTCGAGAATCCCGAAAACAAGAACCTGACCGACCTTAACCTGCGCGAGATACTGGTCATGCTGCCGGTGACCGTGATGATGTTCTGGATGGGCCTGTTCCCAGGGGCTTTCCTGTCCCGTATCGAGCCCTCGGTGCAGCAGTTCATCAGCCAGTACCACCAGAAAGCCGCTGTCGCCGTCCAGGCTCGGGCGGAAGAGGACCGGTTGGCTAAAACGGTTGAATTCAGCACGCTGAAGGAGCCCGCGGTTTCGCATGAGTAATTCGTTCGAGATTAATTGGAACCTGCTTCTGCCCGAGATTGTCCTGGTGACCGCGGCGCTGTTCCTGCTGCTGCTGGGGGTGATCTACCGGGTCCGCGCGGGCGGCACTGGCCCGGCGCTGGCCGGCGCGGTGCTGAGCCTGGCCGGACTGGTAGTCTGCGCTTTCATGACCCTGGCTCAGTGGGACACGGTTTCCGGCACGTTCCACGGCATGCTGCGTATCGACCCGTTCGCCACCTATTTCAACCTGCTCTTTCTCGCGGGCGCGGCGGCCGGAGTGTTGCTTTCGGTGCGGGAGGCCGGAAGCCTTCGCGGAGTGGCCGGCGAGTATTATGCGCTGTTGGTGATCGCCACTTTCGGGATGATGGTCATGGTTTCAGCCGCGGACCTGCTGGTGGTTTTCATCGGGCTGGAGACGATGAGTCTGGCGGTCTATATCCTGGTGGGCAGCCGGAGGGAGAAGGCGGAAAGCAACGAGGCCGCGCTCAAATATTTCCTGATCGGCGCTTTCGCCTCCGGGTTCCTGATTTACGGTATCGCCTTTCTGTTCGGGGCCACCGGGACGACCCAATTCAGGGGTCTGGCCGAGCGGCTGGCCACCACCGACGGCGGTCCCTCCGGCTTGCAGCTTCTCGGGCTGGGCCTGGTGCTGATCGGTTTCCTGTTCAAGGTGGCCGCTGTGCCGTTCCATATGTGGGTGCCCGATGCTTATGAGGGAGCGCCGACTCCGATTACCGCCTATATGGCGGTGGCGGTGAAAGCCGCCGGGTTCGCCGTGCTGCTGCGCCTGCTGAACGTGGGGTTGCTCCCTCTGGCCAGCTACTGGCTGCCGGTAATGTGGACCCTGGCTGTGGCCACCATGCTTGTCGGCAACCTGGGCGCGATATTCCAGAGCAGCATCAAGCGGATGCTGGCTTACAGCTCGATCGCCCACGCCGGTTACCTTCTGGTCGCCCTGGCCAGTATCAATCCGCTGGCCGCCAACCCGGCCGATGACCGGGCCCTGCTGGCGGTACTCTACTACCTGGCGATCTACACCCTGATGAATGTCGGCGCGTTCGGCGTGCTGATCTACATGGGTACCGCCGGCCGGCCGATGGATACCCTGGAACAGGTGCGCGGGGCCGGGTTCCGGTATCCGCTCCTGGCCGCGGCGATGGCGGTTTTCATGTTTTCGCTCTCCGGTATCCCGCCCACCGGCGGATTCCTGGCCAAGTTTTATGTTTTCAGCGCCGCGATCGACCGGGGCCTGATCTCCCTGGCGATAATCGGCGTGCTCAACAGCGCGGTCAGCGTTTACTACTATCTGCGGGTGGTAGTCCAGATGTACATGCGGGAGAGCGAGGAGCCGCTCCCAGCGCTTTCGTTTTCCCTGCCGGTGGCCCTGGCGATCCTGCTCTCGGCCTGGGGTGTCCTGCAGCTCGGCATTCTTCCCTCCTGCCTTCTCGATGCGGCCGGCCGGGCCGTGCAGTTCCTGAGATAATTCCCGAGCCATTATTCTTTTCTTATTGCCTGCCTCCTAATTCACATCCCGGAAGATGAATATACTTTCCCTGAAATAAGCGCCTGATCGCCGGAACATTGGGCCAACAAATGCACCCCGGCATTTTGTCAAAATCCGAATCGAACTTTTTTAGGATTTTGTCAAATAAGGAACGTCCCCGGGGCCAGCCGTGTATTACCAGGGAAGCGGCAACGGTGAGTGGCCTGAGTATTTTCCGTACCGTAATTGCTGATCTGACAAAGTAATCCGGAGGGTCTTGAAATTCTGATCGCGATGCTTAATCTTTAACAGTGAGGCCTCCGGAAGCATTCAAGCTGAGTGGAGGGGGGCTGGACAAACCAATCCTGGACCGATAATGCGAAGGTTTTATGTGATAGCTGCCGCCCTGGCTGTTTATCTTGCCGGATGCAGCGACAAGACGGGTCCGGTCGCGGTGGAAACCACGGTCCTTCAGCGGGAAGATCTTTATGGCATGTGGGGCGGAAGCCTGATCGATAAATCGGTCGAGATCGATGTCAAAAAGGGCCAGCAAGTTAATTCCGACAGTCTCTATATGGCAATTTCGTTTATGGATTATGGCTACAGCCTGCTCTTCCGCTACATGTACGATGGAGGGGTGATCAACTACAGCGAATCCGGAGAATGGATTTGTGATGAGCGCAATCCCGGACAGTTGTCTTTCAATATCGGACAAGGGCATTTGTACCGGTATTTGCTAAACGATTTTATCTATAATGAGGAGTCTTTCGGTCCGGAAAGCGGCCGATACAGCGCTTGGAAAAGTGATTTCGAATATTATCCGGGGGCCCTCCGGGAACTCAAGTATGAGAATGCCACTTTGCGGCTTTTCAATATCAGCGGAAGATTTAATTTCGCAGAATTTACGCTGCTGAAAAGATAGGTCTGCCGCAGGTATATTCCTGCCGTTAGGCTGGTTTTCAGCCGGGCCCGGACCGTCATCCAGCGGTGTTTAAGCTGCGCCGGGCTGCGGGGAGAGCTGATAATGAGTAGATATCTTCTTTTGGCCGCTGTCCTGTTAAGCGGTCTTGCCGGATGCGGCAAGAAATCGGGGTCTGCCACGGTGCTGGCGCCGTCATTCTCCAAGGATAACCTGGTCGGTATCTGGGGCGGCAGTATAAGCAACAATTCGGTGGAAATAAATTTCATGCCCGACAAGATATTTCCTTTCGACAGCCTGTTGTTAGTCCTGGCTTTAAGGGAGAATACTTACAGTCTGCTCTATGAATATGTTTATGATGAATTCTTGAACAACTACAGCGAAGTCGGCAATTGGAAATGGGATGAGCAGAAGCCGGGCAGCCTTGCTTTCGAAACCACCGGCACGCACACGTTGAAATACAGGTTCAGCGGTCCATTGTTTACCGATAATAAATCGGGGGATGGGAATTCAGTCCTTGCCTTTTGGGGCTGTGATTTCGAGTACGGCGAGGGGACGATCACCGATCTAAGGTATCGAAAAGCTACGCTTAAACTTTACCATACAAGTGGCCCGCTGGATTTCGGCGAGTTTACGCTGACCAAGAGATAATCCGGCGGTTATCCAGCCTTGCGCTCAACCGGAGGGACCGGATATGAATAGATTTTTTCTGTGGACCGCTGTCCTGCTAAGCGGGATGGCCGGCTGCGGCAAGGATTCCGCGCCTTTCCTGGCGAGCGCACCCGAGCTGGCGAAATATGATTTTGTCGGCGACTGGCAGGGGCTGGCGGAGCAGTTCAAGTGGAAGGAGAACTATTTCTTTCTCAATGACCGCATGCCGGAGGTCAAATCGTTAATTTGTATCCTGTCCGTGGATGAAGACACCTATCGGCTGGAAATGCAGCGTTCCAATGATCAGGTGGATTTGACCTTTTTGGAGGAAGGGCGCTGGAGCTGGTTCAAGGAATCCAAGGAATTCCTCTTTTTTGATGCTTTGAAAGAGAATTTCAATGAGACCCTGAAAAGGCCGGGCTCCCAATCCAACAATTCGTTAAGCTGGCGCGAGCAACCGGGGCAGAAAAGATCGTGGAAATGCAATTTCGAATACGACCCTGAAAAAAAGACGATCAGGCTCTTCAATTTCGATAATCTTTATGATTATGGCTCGATCGAGCTTAAGAAAAACTAGAATTACTTTTTGGATTTACACCCTTAGGGCGGTATTGTTTTCTCCCGCTATCCGGCAAACCATTTTGATCATCCGGCCGGACTAATCCGGCTTTCCAGGCCCATACCGCGGTCATCCTGTTTTTGCACTCAGAGGCCACTGAGGGGAAATCATGTCCAGGTATCTGTTTATTATTGTAGTATTTATGGGCATTTTTGCCGCTTGTG
>MFIX01000091.1:29255-30046 GCA_001780825.1 Candidatus Glassbacteria bacterium RIFCSPLOWO2_12_FULL_58_11
GGCCGGTCCGACCGGGCCGGAACTGGCCAAGTACAACCTGGTGGGAGAATGGCAGGGGACGGCGAAACAATTCAGATTAAAGACCGATTCTCCAGCCGGAGATGCTACATGGGATTTTAATTCTCTGGACTGCTTACTTATTATAGCAGACGAGACCTATCAGCTGGAAGCCTACCATTCCGATGCTAATTTGGATTTCAGCTTAATGGAAGGTGGCCGCTGGAGCTGGTTCAAGGAAACCGGTGAATATCTCTTTTTCGATGCCCTGGAATCCAGTTTAATGACAGGTCGAAGATCGAGAGGCCAACAGGGTGATATGACCGAAATGGACGTCTGGTCAAATGTGTCCTTGGGAAAAAGATCATGGAAATGTAACCTCGAGTACGACCCTGTACTTAAAACCATTACGCTTTTCAACTTTGACAATATCTTCGATTTCGGAACACTGATTCTTACTAAAAAGCAGAATTCTCTTGCGGGCTGAAGCCGGTAATAGTTTCCGCAAGCGATTCTGATAAACCGAAAGCCGGCTGATTCTGCGGGAGCGATAATATTGGAATGCCCCTGGTGCGCAATGGAGCTCGAACGGGGAACGCGGGTCTGTCCTTATTGCAAGAATCCGGTGGCGGTGGGCTCGCCCGGACGCGGCAAAGTTTTTAAAGTGCTGGCCGTGCTGGCGCTCGCCGGGTTTATAGTCCTGATGCTCGGAGACGCTCTATCCGGTCTTCTGTCTCGTCTTCTCCACTGACCAGCTCCATCCGGCTGTCAGCCTCCCCGGCGCCCGGACCGCT
>MFIX01000092.1:0-3374 GCA_001780825.1 Candidatus Glassbacteria bacterium RIFCSPLOWO2_12_FULL_58_11
CCTGCCGCGTTTCGGCGCTTTCTTAAGCGGACACCCCTTTGCCAGGGACGAATGGAAGTTCATGAAACGCTACGGGATGGATGCCCTTCAGTGGTTCTGGGGCTCGAACCGGATAGAAATAACTAATGACAACGGCCGGATAAAAATGGATTTCAGCCGCTACGATGCCTTTGTCCGGGGGATGCAGGAGGCCGGCATGCGCGGGCCGCTGGTGCTCTCGCTAGGCAACTCCTTCCTGGGGCATTACGAGATGGCGCTCGCCGAGGCTTTCGGCCTAAGGCTGCTTCAGCGGACTTTCAAGGGCCAGCTGGTCAATATCGCCGATTTCAAGGACCCGCGCTGGGATGCGCTGTGGGTCGAGGGCCTGCGGATCATTTTCGAGCACGCCAAACAAGCCGGCTGGCCCGAGCTGGCGCTCCTGATCCACGATGAGCCGACCAAGCATATCATCGAGTACCACCCTTACAAGTACCAGTTGGTCAAGAATAACTTCCCGGAGATACCGGTCTATGGAGTATTTTTCCAGCCCGAGGAGGACCCGGGGCCGCTGATTAAAAGCTGCGATATCATGGTCGCCAACCGCGACCTGGCCTATATCAAGCAGCTCGCGCGCCTTCACGGCAAGCGGTTCTGGACCTACGGCAATGTCAGCGCCGACCAGTCTTTCGGCAAGTGCCGCCTGCTCTACGGCCAGATTCCCTCCTACTATGAGAGCGAGGTGATGTGGTTCTGGTGCTGGGACTACTATATCAACGATCCGTGGGATGATTTCGACGGCTGGGGCGAGCAGGCGGGCGGCCCGGCGCAGTCCGATGCCGACTGGGTGGCGGTGTACCCCAGCGTGGATGGCCGGGAGCCGGTGCGCACGCTCGTGCTCGAAGCCGCGCGGGAGGCCATCGATGACGTGCGCTATCTCAAGACCCTGGAGAACCTCGTAAAGGAGCGCGACCCGCGGCGCTGGGAGACTCTGCGAGCCGAGATCCGCCGGCGCCAGGCGGCCATGTTCGAGGGGATTTTCCAGGATGACCGGGTGTTCACGGATGCCGATTTTTACCGCACCACGGCTAACAATGACGTGGAAAAGCTGCGGGATTTCGTGATCGAAGAGATTTTGAAAACGAAACAATGAGCGTTGCCGGAAGACCGGAACAAAAGAACGAACCGCCGGGGGTTGCTTCTTATTTTCCCGCAACCTCCGGCGGTTTTCCGTGTATTTATGAATGGTCGTGCGCCAATGACCGGCCATACAGCTTTCCGGCCCGGCAGTACTATCTCCGCTGCGTAAAATTATCTTCCCGCTGATTTAATAGCCCCGAACGGCTTTCAGATAAATCGCCTTCCTCGGCGGAAAAAATTTTAAATCCGGCTGCTTCTTCTTTTCGTCATTCTAGTAGATTTCATTGCGCTGGCGCTCTCGCTGGCCAGGCTGCCAGTAGGGATCGTGGTGTTCCGCGTGAAAATAAGCCGGAGATAAACGCGACTCACTCCAGAAGCTGTTCGCCTGTATGGCAGTTGCCGGGCAGGTCAAACCTGATAAATGGTGTAGCTATGCAACCCGTTGAGCATAGAGGAGGAACGATGGATTCGACGTTAAGCCGAGTTCTTTCAAGGACGTTTTATTCGGCCATACTCTTATTGATTGCCGCCGGCGATGGCCGTGCGGAAAACAACCATGATTCCTTGAATATGAGTCTAAAGAAAAGTTTTGCGTTCACTGTAGGAACTAATCGGAATAGAATCGAAAAGCTCAATGATCAATTGGATGCTAACGGCTTAGCAAAATTGCCGGAAAATTTCTTCTCTTTTGGATTAAACGAAAAAAGAAGAATCATTAATAATGTATTTATTGGATTGGAAGGTAACGTGTTGCTCGGCAGATCAAACAGCACGGAATCATATAAAAGCTCGTTTTTAGGGTCCAATGGCATAGCCAATCTGGGATATCTCTTTAAGTTTAAGGATATTGTCTTTTATCCACTTGGTGGTATCGGCGTGGGATTCTACAAGCTGACAATTTCCGAACGAGCCGCTTACACGTTACAGGAAGCCCTGGCAGATCCAAGCAGGGAATTGAATATCCAAAATTCATGCCTGCTGCTTAACGCTGGTTTCGGGATGGATTTTCCATTGACTGTCAAGCAGAGCAGCCGGGGCGGGAAGGGACTGATAATCGGCTTGCAGACCGGCTATAGCTTTGCGCCCTGGGTCTCCGCTTGGAAAATGAACGGTCAGGATTTACCGGGCGACGCTGATACTGGAATTTCCGGGTTTTATTTCAGAATGACAATCGGTAATGGGATTTATCGCTGATGTATTAATGGCAAAGCAGAGAATTACCGGCATGTTTGAAACACGCTAAAGATATTTGTATTCAAACGTCTTCGATTTAGGTTCCTGCGCCTCGGAATTCAAAACTGTCCCGGGAAAGTATCAGACAATGACCCTGCCCTCAGGCGGTAGCCGGTTCAGCCTGGATAGCCTGGAAGTCCCCTCCCCGGTCGAACCGGTCTGGGAGGCGGGCTGGCCGCAGACTGTCGCGGAATTCCAGTCCCTGGTCGAGACTCTCCAGCACCGGCTGGTGCGCTTCGCCCACCGCAGGCTGGGCAGCCTTCAGGATGCAGAGGATGTCGTCCAGGAGGTCCTGCTGAAATCATTCACGGCCCGGGAGAAACTTAAAAACACTCTCAGGGTCATGCCCTACCTTTACCGGATGACCGCCAATGCCTGTATCGACCTGCAGCGCAAAAGGAAATCCGGGGGAGAGGTATCGCTGGAGGGGATCACGCCTTTCAGTGTGCTGGAGGGCGAGGCGGACATGACTGTCTCGGATGCCGAAAAAGAGCTGGAGCGTATAGAAGCGCTACTCTCCGGCCTGCCCCCACGCCAGGCCGAGGTCATCCGGTTGCGGGTGCTCGATGAGCTCAGTTTCGCCCAGATCGCCGAAATCCTCGGCTGCCGTCTGCCTACAGTCAAATCGCGTTTCCGTTACGGCCTGGAAAAGCTACGGGCCAGGCTGCTCCGCAAGAACGGGGAGGGGCGATGAACTGCAGCCTTATCCGCGAACGGCTGGTGGAAATATTCGACCTGGAGCCCGATATCCGGCTGCGCGGGAAATTCCTGGCCCATTTCGACAACTGCCTGCAGTGCAAGACAGAATACCGGGAAAGCTGCCGTATTATTCATTTCCTGGAGCCTTCATTCCGGGTGTTCGCCTCGCCCGGTTTCAAAAGGTGCTTGCAGACCGAGGTCTTTCTGGACGTTCTTCCCGAGGCGCAGGCCGAGGTTATCCGGCTGCGGACCCGGCAAAAGCTGAGTTTTTCGGCAATCGCTGAAAAACTCGACTTGCCGGCCGGGACAATAAAAACGCATTTCAG
>MFIX01000092.1:3381-12844 GCA_001780825.1 Candidatus Glassbacteria bacterium RIFCSPLOWO2_12_FULL_58_11
TGCGCCGCTGAATTCGGCGAGCTCCAGCGGACTTTCAATATGCTTAAGCCCGTGGTTCGTTTCCAAGCCTCGCCCGGTTTCGCTCAGAGGGTGATAGTGGGCCTGGAAAGCGGCCTGCTGGACACTCGGCCGGGCCCAGTCAAATGGCCGACTGTCCGTCTGGGGTGGAGAAGCGCCGCGGCGGCCGGGATAGCCGCGCTGCTGCTTCTGGCCTTGAGCTCGATCGACTGGCCCGGTCTGTTCCGCGGCGAGCCGAAACCCGAAGGCTCCCAGGCCGCCTACAGCCTGTTGGCCCACGCCCTGGCCGCCGATGACTCGGTCCTTCGGACCGCAAAAATCTTTCACTTCGTCAAAAAGACAGTCTTCCCGCCCCTGGCGGATTCCAGTCTGGCCGGCGTGCGCGGCGAATATGCCATCGCGGTTGGCCCGGATGGCCAGCCGGTGTACAACCGGCTGACTGTCAGCAGCTCATTGAGCGACAGCCTGACTTTCACCAATGAAGCCTGGTACGAACCCTCTACAGGCCGATTCGCAAGGATTGTCAAAAGCGGCGATAGGATTCTATTCGCGGGCTCTTTCGACGGGCAATTTATTTTCACCATGCCCCCCAGCGGAGACAGCACGGCGGTTATTACCCGGCAACGGATCGCCAATAATTTTTCCATGACGGATAATCCCCAGCAATCTTTCGGTCTTCTGGCCGGGCACGACAGCCTGCTGAAAAAAATCGACCGGCAGCGCTACCATAAGGTCGGGGAAGGGAAACTGGCGGATGGCACTCCGGTCAATATCATTCGGATCGATGGGCTCGCCGACCCGAATAACCGCCTTCGAACGCACCTGCTATTCAAGCTGCGCCGGGACAACAATACTATCGCCGAGAGCGAATTTTACATGGATGAGACTCTGTTGAAAATTGATCGTTTCTCTCGCGACGAGGTTGTCCAGGGCATGGCAATCCCCTGGGACCTGCACGGGATTGACAGCCTGTCCGCCAAAAGCGGCCCGGCTCCCCGGGTATCCATGGACCAGGATGTGATCAAATCCGGGATCACACCGGAGCAGATGTTTGCCCTGGAGGATATCCCGCTCTGCCTTATTAATCCGGCTCCCTCGTGGGCCGCGGATCGTAAGATTTTCGGCGTGAAAAAAGCGGGAAAACTGGATGTCTGGTACTTCAACCTGGCCTGGCGCGCCGCGGATAAGCGCCATGTGGTCCTGTCCCAGTGCCGGGCTTTCAGCCAGTTCGACAGTCAGATCGGAGATTTGAAGAACATTTACACTTCGCCGCGCGGTTTCACTCTGTTGACCTCCAGGCAGGGCGCCTGGCTGGCCAATATTACCCTGCTGGCTTCCCAAAATCATCTCTTGGACACACCTGCCCCGGACTGCAGCGGCTACCTGGTCCGGACTCCGGCGGGTTCTTACTGCGTGCTGGCGATCAATGGGGTGGTTAATGATACAGAACTGCGGGAGCTGGCGGACAAGCTGATGCTGGAGGAGGAGTACCTGGGCTGCCCGCTGGCCGAGTCCGGCATCCCGCTGGAAAAATTCGGTGACAAGCGCTGGACCGCCTTGTTTGCCGCGGTAAGCCTGAACCGGGAGGACAAGCTGAAGGAGTATCTGGCCGAGGGTGCCGATCCGAAGCAGAAAAACGAGCGCACCGGCCTGACCCCCCTGATGCTCGCCGCGAGCCGCGGCCTGACCCCTCTGGTCGAGGACCTGCTGGCCGCCGGCGCGGATATTGACGCAATATCCGTGGACAGCACCAGCGCGGCCAGCCTGGCGATCATGAACGGGCATACGGAAACCATGAAAGTGCTGCTCGCAAGAGGCGGCGAGGCTCGCGACGCGCTTTTCGCAGCCGTGAAAAGCGGAAACCTGGAGATGGCGAAAATGCTGCTCCATACCGGTTCGCCGGTAAATTCCGTGGGAAAATACGGCTTCACTCCTCTGATTGTCGCCGTCAACCTGGGCAATACGGAAATGGTGCGGATGCTGTTGGGGGCCGGAGCAGAGGTAGACCAGCTTTTTGCAGGCGGGTTGACTCCGCTGATGATCGCGGCGGGCCAGGGACATGCCGGGGTGCTGAAAGCCCTTCTGGCTGCCGGCGCAAAAATCGAGCGGGCCGCTCAGGGCGGCCGTACAGCGCTGATGCTGGCGGCGCGGCAGAACAAAATGCTGACAGTCTACGCTCTGCTGGCCGCCGGGGCGAACGCCAACGCCCTGGATGATGACCGGGCCGGGGCGCTCACCTGGGCGGTAAGCTTCGGCAACCGCGAGATGCTCGACTCGCTGCTGGCCCACGGCGCGAAAGTCGATCTGCGGAATCCCTATGGCGAGACGGTGCTGTTCAAGGCCGCAGCCGGTGACAATCCGGAGATAATACGGATTCTGCTGCAGGCCGGCGCGGAGGTCAATGCCCTGGCCACTTACGGCGGGACCGCGCTGCTTGCCGCGGCCGACAAGGGCAACCTGGAAAGCGTGCGCCTGCTCCTGGATGCCGGGGCCGAGGCAAATGTGAAGGATGATAAAGGCAACACGCCCATGAGCTTCGCCCTGGCCGGCGGACATACCGAGGTGGTTCACCTGCTCCGGCTCGCCGGGGCTAAAGAATGATCCTCAGGGAGCCCTCAAATGCAAAAAATATCCGGCGTTATCTCTTGCCTCTCGCTTTCTTTCATGTTCGGGCTGGCCTGTATCGGCTATGTTTTCGCCGGAGATGAAAAAGCCCCTTCACCCGCTGGACCGCTCCTGCGGCAGGCGGACAGCCTGGCCCTCGCCGGCGACAGCGCCGCCACGCTCGCCTTGCTCGACCAGGCCGACGGCGCGCGAAAAAGGATCGGCTGTGTCTTCGAGCTGCGGGAAACAGATTGAATTGCCTGGACCGTCTTCAGGCATTCCAACGGTTTATCCCTGTTTTGGCTTTTCGGAATATTTCAAGAAACTTTTTCGCATTTTCCTCATTAAATTGTTAGATTGAAAGTTTGTTTACATACGGGTTCCTACAATAATTCTTTCGCCGGCCGAAATACTATCATGCTCTGTGCTTCAAACGGGATTTCAGCGCTCTTTCGCCGGGCCGGACGCCTTTCCGCCGTGGCCGCGTTTCTGGCTTTCGCCCACTCCTGCGCAGCGCTTCACTCCGGCCAGAATCCGCAGGTGATCTACCAGGAGGTTCCGCGCGGCCGGAGCGAGAGCGATTCCGCCCGGGCCGACATTCTTCTGGCCCGCGCCCGCGACCATTTCATGCTCGGCGAAACCGATCAGGCGCTCCAGGCGCTGGACAGCCTCGACTTTGTTTTTCCAGCGCATATGGCTCCTGAGCGTTTTCTGTTGCGCAGCCGTTGCCTGCTCGCCTCGGGAGACACTCTGGGTTTCGAGGAAAGCTATGCCGGGGCGCTCGCAGCAGCGGGCAAAAACGGTGATTTCCGGGCGCTTCACCAGGATGTGGAGACACTTTCCACGCCGCTGGAAACCAACCTCTGGAACAACCTGGCCACCCCGGCCGAGAAGAGCGTATTTTTCCGTAAATTCTGGAAAAGCCGCGACCCTGACCCGATCTCTTCTCACAATGAAAAGCTGGTCGAATACTACGTCTATTTAAGCAGCCAGGGCCAGAAAAGCCGCTCGCTGTCTTCCGCCGGGAAAGAGGCCGGCGAGGCCTCGGGCTATGGGATTCTGGCGCTGCCCGAGGATACGCCAATCCAGGAATTGGACCTGATTTCCTTCCCCTGGGGTATAGATAGTATACTGAAAGAAACTCACGGACGGCTTCCCGAGCCTCGGGAACCCACGGTGCAGCCGGAGGCGGAATCCGATACGCTGCCGGTTTTCACCCAAAAATACTATGCCGCGGATTTCCTGGGACGCGGCGGCCGTATTGAGCTCGAATTCTATCAGTCCATGCCGGTAAAAGATACCCCCGGGTCGGTGAAACCGCGCTCGGCGGTGGCCCTGTTCGACAGCACCTGGCTGGAATTGTCGCGGGACAGCAGCCTGGCAACGAAAGTATTTGACGGGCGGGACAGTGTCTGGATCGCGGTCAACCGGCTGATCGCCGATCCCGGTATGTACTACCACGCCCTGCGCCTTGAGGTCCCCGGCCACCGGGCGGTAATGCGCAAGACTCTGGAGGTTGCCGGTTACCGCAGAGACAGCCTCGAGCTCAGCGGCTTCGTTTTCGGCAGCCCGCCGCGACCCGGCCAGCGGATTTATCAGCGCAGGGGCGAGAATATTCTGCCCCGGCCTTCGCTGGTCTTCTCCCCCGGGGAGCTGGTTTCCGTCTATTACGAGGTATATAACCTGAAAAAGGATTCCCTCGGCGAGCGGGGATTCAGCGAATCGATAAAGGTGACCCGGGTAATTGAAACCGAGGAGCAGAAAAAGACTTTCAGCGGGGACATCGAACAGCTCATGCGCTGGATCAACAGCGGCTAGAACAGCCTGATCCTGACTTTCGACCGCCAGGCCCCGGAAAACAGCGGCCCCGCGGTGCCGGAGCATTTCGAGATGGATACCTCGGAGCTCGAGCCCGGCCATTACCGCCTCCTGCTCGAGGTCCGGGATGCCAACTCGCCGTACTCCCGGGAAGTGATCTGGTATTTTAACCTGCGTGAGCCGTAAATCCTGCCATCCGGCTAGTCCGGGCCGCCTCCCTCCCCGGATTTCCGGAGCGCAGCCTGCCGCCGGGCGCGTTCCGCGCCGGCCGCCTTTTTCTTCTCCTTCCCTGTCCTTGACCGCTGGTGACCGGTGATTACGATTAAATACAAAGTCGTATTCATTCCTCTGTGCCTGATATTGTTGCTTTCCGCGGCCCGTCTCTCGATGGCCCAGGCTCCAGTTCCGGCAGACTCGGCTGCGGCTCTGTTCCGCCTGTCCAATGCGCGGCTGGCCGAAGGCGACTCAAGCGGGGCGCTCGAGCTGCTGGACCTGGCGCTCGACCTGGATGGAAACCACTGGCCGGCGCTGCTGGCACGTGGTAATCTGCGCTTTGTGAGCGGTAAGCCGGAACAGGCCCTGGCGGATTACACCCGGGCGCTGGCTGCGCCTGAGGCGGAGATCAGGTCCGTGGCTTACTATGGCTGCGGGCTGGTCCATTTGCATGACAAGAATCTGCGCCCAGTTGTCGAGCAATTCCGCCTGGCCCTTGAAAACAGCCCGGACAACCCCGGAGCCCTTTATGCGCTGGCCGCGCTCGGACTGCAGCACGAAAATATCCTTGGCAGTAAATCGACCGCCAAATACCTGGCCCGGCTGGTCTGCCTGAACCCGCTGTATAGAGATGCCTACCGTACCTGGCGCGACCAGATCCAGAACAAAACTGCCTCTCAAATCCGAGATGTGGATGCCTGCCTGGAGCGTTTCCTCGCGGAGCACCCGGACAGCACTGCCTGGAAAGTGGATCTTTGCCGAGATATATTCATATCCGGCAAGCCCGCCCTGGCGCTTGCGAAACTGGACAGCCTCTGCAGTTCAAAGCCGGATTATCTCTCCCCGGAGGTTCCCCTGTTGCGCGGCCGCTGCTACCTGGCGCTAAAAGACACCGCCCGCTTCCAGGACAGCTATTTCGAGGCTCTCGAGACCGCCGGCCGTACCGGAGACTTCCGCCGCCTGTTCCGGGAGGCCGAGCCACTAATCTCCAATAATGGTTATTCTCACTGGGAGTCCCTGCGGGATGACCGGTCGCGAAAGTTCTTTCTCAAGTCTCTCTGGTCGCAGCTCGATCTCGATCCATTGGGTAAAATCAACCTCCGCCTGGCCGAGCACTATAACCGTCTGGACAAATTCGAGCAGAAATTCAGGCTGCAGCTTCCCGGGACCGCTTATCCGGAATATCCGGCCAATGTTATCGAAAGAGAGAATTTAGATTATATCCGCCGGGGTCCAAAGAATGAGCAGAAATGGCTCGAAGGTCAGGAATATATACGCCCGGGTTTAAGGAATGGGGAGGAATGGACCGAAAAAGGCTCCAGGAAGACACTGTCAATTCCTTTGCGATATTGGTATTTCGGTGAATCCCCCTCGTTTATCAATTCAGATATTATGATCCGAACGGACCAGCGGTACGCCGACGGCTCTTTCCCGCTGGATGAGCTGATGCAAACCTTACAGCTTCAGTACTTCGACCTCGAATCAATTCACCAAAGTCCGGATTTCAATATCGCGCGTTTCTATTCTCCTGAAGGCGGGGCGGCCGAGATGGAATTCTACCAGGGCGGTGTGCTCCGCGGCGAGGAAAAGCCCGTGGCCGAGATCGCCCTGTTCGATCCGAACTGGAACCTGCTGGAGCGCCATGCGAGCGCGGTATATGATATTCATAACCCGGAAGGCCGGTCCTGGCTGGCTGTGCATCAGGTCAAAATGAAGCCCGGACGCTACTGGTTCGTAGCGCGGATGAGCCTGCGCGACGGGCAAAAATGGATCGACCGCGGGCTGTTGCAGCCCTCGGCCCGGCAGAAGGGAAAGCTGGAAATCAGCTCGATTGTGCTCTCCAGTCTGCCGGAGGAGCCGGACGTGGCTTACCTGCGCAACGGCGAACCCTTGCTGCCCAGGCCCTCCAGCCGGTTCGGCAGGCATGAGATAATCAAGGTCTATCTGGAAATCTGCGGCCTGCAATCCGACTCCACTGGACAGCGCTCCTATACCGAAAGCGTGGATGTGACCCGGATCGAGGAGGAGGAAAACGAGACCCATACATTCGACTGGGGCCTGGTGCGGATGAAAAACCCTAGCGAGGAATCGGCCACCACCAGTATCAAGCTTAATTTCACCCGCTACGCTGAACCGGGAGGCGGTCCGGTGGCCGAGGTTTTTACGCTGGATCCTTCGAAACTGAGTACTGGAAACTACCGGCTGAATATTCGGATCGAGGATAATACCGGCAGACTTACGGAAGAGAAAAAGACTTTCTTTAATTTGACCGGGCGCTAGTTTTGACTTCGCTTTGTTTCCGCGTTATTTATTTATAGCCTCCCTGTTTCATTCCAAAACTTCAGGCGAAAAAAAAGGATCGCTCAATGGCCCGTCTCGCCCTGGGAATCGATTCCAGCACACAGAGTATCACTGCGGTGGCGGTGGAAATCGATAGCCGCCAGAAAGTCTTCGAAAAATCCATCGACTACCTGGCTGACCAGTCGCTAAAAAGATTTGGTATCGGCCCGGACTATCTTCTGCCTCCCGCCGGGCCGGGCGAGGCCAAGCAGCCGGCGGAAATGTTTTTTGCCTCGCTGGATGCGCTGTTCGGCGCTCTCGCAGCGGAGTTTCCCGGCCTTGGACTGGCTTGCGGGGAGATTGTGGCAATCAATGTCTCCGGCCAGCAGCACGGGCACGTGCTGCTTGAGGCCCGGGCCGGGGAGCTGTTCGCCTCTCTCCGGCAATCGCCTGTCCCCGGGCCGAGCCTGGCCGGAATCCTGGGGGAGGGCCTGGCGCTGCCCTTTGCCCGGATCTGGCGCACCTCGAACACAGCCGCCGAGGCGGAGAGCGTGCGCCGGGCTGTCGGGGGAAAGGAGGCGCTTATCCGTCTTACCGGCTCGGATGCGCCCTTGCGTTTCAGCGCTTTCGGTATCCGCAGGACCGCGCTCGAGCATCCGGAGCAATATGCGAAAACAGTCCTGATCCACCAGATCAGCTCGCTGATCCCCGCAGCGCTCACCGGAAGGCTGGATATCCCACTGGACTGGGGCAATGCCTGCGGGACCTCGCTGATGGACTACCGGGTCAGACGCTGGTCGCCCGAGCTGGCTGAGGCCGTGGCCGGGGATCTGCCGGGAGGGGCGGAAGGCCTGCTGGAAAAACTGCCTCCGC
Organism: Candidatus Glassbacteria bacterium RIFCSPLOWO2_12_FULL_58_11; assembly: GCA_001780825.1. Classification (GTDB taxonomy): domain Bacteria; phylum Gemmatimonadota; class Glassbacteria; order GWA2-58-10; family GWA2-58-10; genus GWA2-58-10. The sequence goes on from MFIX01000092.1 coordinate 11,188, forward strand.
TGGCCTCGGGACGTGTAATTGCCGGTAAAATCGCCCGCTATTTCGTGGAGCGCTACGGATTTTCTCCGGAATGTCTGGTCGGGATCGGCTCGGGTGACAACCCGCAGACCAAGGCACTGACCGAAGGCTCGTTGTTCAGCCTGGGGACGAGTTTCGTGATCATGGTCGAGACCGATGGCGCTACTTTCGACCTGAGCGGTTCCACCAATGCGATGTACGACTCGCTCGACCGGCCGTTCACTTTCGGTTGCCGCACCAATGGCGCCCTGCGCTGGGATGAGGTGCGCGCCTGGCATGGCCTGGCCAAGGGAGACTACACTCCGGCCGAGCTGGCCCTGGAGGAAACTCCGCCGGGCAACTATGGAAGACTCCTGCTCTGGCAGTCCGAGGCCGAGTCTTTCCCGGTCTCGAAGGCTTTCGCGCCAGTTCGGATCGGCTATGATTCCGGGGATCTGGCCGCGGACTATGCCGGGATCATCGAAAGCACCCTGGCCGCGGTATACATTAATGCCCGGCACCACCTGGGTCCCGGCGGCCTGCTTTATGTCTCGGGCGGAGCCTCGAAAAGCCCGGAGATCATGCGCCGGACCGCGGCGATATTCAACCGCACGCTCATTCCGGTGGAGGCGGGCGGAGCGGCGTTAGGCGCGGCGGCCTCGGGGGCCGCTGCCTGGCTGCTGGCGCGGGGAGAAAAGATCATTCCAGGTAAATTCTGCGCCTCGTTCCTGGGCAGGAAGAGACCGGTGGTGCCCAGGCCGGAGGATGTGGAAGCCTATCACGGGGCGGGCGGCTACCTGGAGAAGTTCCGGGAGGCGGAGGAGAGGGTTATTGCGTGAACAGGTGCTGACGCGGTATGCCGGGCCAGCCTCAACAAAAAAAGCGCCGGGCAGTTCTACCCGGCGCTTCTAGTATCAGTACAGGTTCAATATCCTCACGCGCTCCCCAGGTATTCCTCCACCTTTTCTCTCAATGTCCGGTAAATTCCGGCCCTGCGGCTGTCATCCTGTTCGAGCAGGGTCATGCGGAATCCCTGTAACTGGCTATGGAACCCGGTCAAAGGCACCACGCAGATCCCGCTGGCGGCCAACAGGTTGAACACAAAACGCTTATCCTGGCTTAAGTTTTTATCGGCCAGGACACCCTCCAGAAATTTGCGCGCCTCCGCATTTTCCACATTCAGCCGCTGCCCGGCGTTCAGCGCTCCCTGCTCGAAAGAGACTACGGCATAAAACGCCCCCTCCGGCTTGACCGCATGCACGCCTGCCAGGCCCCTGAACGCCTCCTCGAACTCTTTCGCCCGGGCGCCATAGGCCGCGCAGCGCGCTTTCAGGTGTCCGGGGTAGCGCGGATCGGCCATCACCCGCGGAATAGTCATCTGGGGTTGGGTGGTGGCGCAGACCTCGAGCATCTTGGCATCCAGCAGGGTGCGGATATAGCGCTTGAACTCCGGCGCGGAGTCCTCGTTATAGAATTCCATCCAGCCGCAGCGCGAGCCGGGCCAGGGGTATTCCTTGCTGATCCCTTTCAGGGCGATCCCCGGCACTTTGCCGATTACCTCCGCGAGCAGGGCGGTCTCGCGGCCGCTGAAACTCAGGCGGTGGTAGGTTTCATCCGAGATGACAAACAGGCCATACTCCCCGGCCAGCTCCACCACCTC
>MFIX01000092.1:12959-28883 GCA_001780825.1 Candidatus Glassbacteria bacterium RIFCSPLOWO2_12_FULL_58_11
CGGGTTGTCCGGGTTGGTGATCTGGATTCCCGCCACCTGGGGATTCTCTTTCACTTTGGCCCGGATCTCCACGAGGTCGGGCAGCCAGCCCCGGGCCGGGTCCAGGTGGTAGCATATCGGCGGCTGCTTGGCGCAAAATGACTCATAGGTGCCGCTGATCGGATAGGAGGGCGAGCCCGAGAGCACCCGCGCCCCGGGATTCAGGCAGCGGTACAGCTTGGAGATCGCATCTCCCAGACCGTTGAAAAAATAGATCGACTCCGGGCTGATCTGCGCCCCGCCGCGTGCATTATTCAGGCTAGCCAGATATTCCCGGGACTCGCTCATCCCCTTGGAGGGGCTGTAGCCCCAGCTCCGGTTGTCCCGGGCCACCGCGATCAGGTGCTCGACGATCCATTCCGGGACCCGCTCGCCCTTGGCCACCGGGTCACCGATATTCTCCCAGGTAATCTCCACTCCCGCTTTCTCCAGCCGTCTCGCATCCTCGACAATCCGCCGGATCTCATAGACCAGCTCGGCGGCCTGGGGGTGCACGATATTGCAGCGCATGTTCAAAATCCTGTGTGATAGTTTTCCGTTAAAGAAGTATGCAGGTAATTGTACCGGATTGACAGGGCTAATTTTAACGCGGGAAGGGCCGACCGGCAAGCTTAATCCGAGCGATTATTATTTACCATCTGTCCAGCCGTTCCAGCATCTCGAGCGGATCGCCATCCCAGTGACGGATCACTACCGGCGGGATGTTCTGTTTGCCTGCCAGGGTCACCTCGGCCACTGCGACTCCCGGGGAGCCATCAAGACGGGCCACGCAAGAGCCATCCGAGTCGAAAATCCCAGCCTGGCTTTCGGCCCAGCCATTGGAGGCCACTATGGGCAGGGCGTATTCCCGGCTGATCCGGCCCAGGTCCGGTCCCCATTTTTCGAGCAGGTTCATTCGGCTGTTAAGGTTGAAGACTATCTGCGGTGATAGAGGTATCAAGTGGCTCCAGGCCGGTGGCATCAGGGCATCCGCGCAGATAATCCCGGCGGCGCGCTGGAGGCCCCCGAACCTGAAAGTGGAATAGCTCCAGCCCGGCAGGAAGCGCTTGCGCTCATCCACCAGGGGTGGGTGGGGATAGTCCGGGCCGCCCTCGTTGCCCGGCCGGCGACGGTCCTCATTCCATTCCGGGTCAACCCAGAGGAAAACCTTGCGCTGCACCCCGGCCAGCCCTTGCCGGTCGATGAAAAGCGCGCTGTTGTAATAATCCCAAAGATCCGGGAAACGCTGGCTGCGCTTCTTTTCGGTCACTCCCGCCACGATAGCGATACCATGACTTACCGCCAGCCGGGTCAGCTCCCGCACCAGGAGGCCATCCGTCCGCACGCCGCGGCAATAGCTTTCATCTTCCTCCCTGACCCGGTCGAAATAATATTCCGGAAAACAGATATATTTTGCTCCGGCGCGGGCCGCCTGGACGGTCCATGCGGTCAGGCGCTCCTGCGCCTCCTCATATTCATAGCGGCCGGAAAGGACCACGGCGACCCGGATTTTTTTATCTTTCAAGCTTTTTCTCCGTCAAATAAGCGGCGACTCTCATCTTTATCACGAATATGCCGGGGTCAATTAAGTTCAGGCGGCCGGGCCTCCCGAAGGCGGAGCGGCTGCGGGCGGCGAAGTGCTGTATTCCGGCTCGAGCACCAGGGAATCGGCGAGCCTGTCGTGAAGGGCCTGGCTGCGGATCGAGAAGAGTGCCATCAGGTAGCCGATCAGGCAGATCACTGTCGACAGGATTTTCCCCAGGCTGCGGCCCAGCGCCCGCTGAAAACTGATCCGCCTGCCTAAAAGGTCGGTGACAAAAATTCCCATCAGCATCTTGCCCGGCGTGGCCTGGCGCCAGGAGCATTCGAAAACCGAGAAATAGAGGACAAAGATCAGCAGGGTCAGCCAGCCCGGCAGCTCGCCGCAGGCTCCAGGAATCCAGTTGGAAAGGTGCTCCCTGAACCAGAAATCGAAATCCGGCAGTCCGAATCTGTGGAAATGCCGGCTCAGGAACTCCGCCGGCCTGGAGATCAGCCCCAGGGGAAATTCGAGGGCCATTAAAATCAGTTTGATAATAACCAGGTCGGCAATTAAGGCGATAAACCTTTTCAAAATTGAGGCATAGCGGGTAGTGATCATCGCGACCATCCCTGCTGAAAGTGAAAGTTAAACCATTGAAAGAAATTTCAGGGCCACAAACCGGGGGCTCTCCCGGCGGCTAGGCATTCTGCTGACCGACCGGGCCAGAGACTGTTGGCGGCGGTGTCGAGCCGGCCTGACTGTTATATGAGACCATGGGAGGCGGGGGGTACTCCGGCTCCAGCACCAGTGTTCCCGCCAGCATGTCGTGAAGGGCTTGGTTGCGCTGACTGAACAGCGCCGCCAGGTAGCCCAGGTAGCAGAACATGTGCGAGAGTACCTTACCTACAGTCCTTCCCAAAGCCCGCGGGAAGCTTATCCTTCTGCCAAACTGGTCAGTGACAAATACTCCCACCAGCATCTTGCCCGGGGTGGCCTGGCGCGGCCCGCTTTCGAAAATCGCGAAGTAAAACCAGTAAAGCACGGTGAACACCAGCGCACCGATCAATATTCCCGCGATCGGCAGGGTAACCATCATACCTTTGAGGAAATCCCAGGCATTAAAATGTGGTTCGAAAGGCCACCAGTGATGAAACATCAATCCCGAAAACAGAGTGCCGCCGAATCCGAGGATTCCCAGGGGAATTACAATTATCCCACTTATTGTTGTGGCGAAAAGAACATCCAGGATGTGCGCTACCAGGCGCTTGAAAAAGGAGGCATAACGGGTCGGGAGCATTGGTAAACCTCTGAATTGGAATGGCTCTGAATTTGAACCGGAAAATTTCTCATTTATCTTTAGTCGGCTCAGCAGCCTTTTCTTGCGGGGCTGGCCCCCCGGGCTGGTCTGAGGGCTGCGCTGACGGGTCCGGAACATAAGGCGAGACCGGCGGCGCCGGATACGCGGGCTCCAGGACCAGAGTGCCTACCAGCAGGTCGTGAAGCGCCTGGCTGCGGCTGGAAACCCCCGCCAGGATATAGCCCAGATAGCAGAACAGTTTGGAGAGAATCTTGGCCAGCGTGCGGCCCAGCGCCCGCAGGAAGGATATCCGCGCGCCGGAGAGGTCGGTCACAAAAATGCCCAGCATCATTTTGCCGGGCGTGGCCTGACGGGCGCTGCTCTCGAACAGGGCGAAATAAAGCCAGTAAAAGACAGAATACAACATTAACCAGCCGGCAATCAGCGAGTAATTGATCGAGCCAAGCCAGCTCTCTAGAATCCCGCCAAAATCGGATTCCAGGTCCAGGTCGCAATTCAATTGCCCGCAGTCGAATATACCGGCGAGGTTGAAGATATGCCCATGGAAGAGCAGCAGACCCAACGGGATCGCCACCATACCTGCCAGCAGCGCGGCGATAAGCACATCGAGAATATGGGCCACAAGTCGCTTGAGAAATGAGGCGTAGCGGGTGGGATACATCTCGACCTCCGAGAAGAGTACCGGCGGTATTACAGGAAAATGCAAATCGCCTCTCATCTTCTCTGACCAGTCAAAGTAGCCTGTGGTTCAAAAATCTGTCAAGCTAAACCTTTAGCTTAAGCCGCTGCTTTTACTTTCCTTTTTCGCCCCGTCTGCTATTTTAAACCATGCGCCGAAAATGGCACCTGATCCGGTCCTGATAACATTCCCTTTATCTGAGACGTTAGTAAATGACTTTCTTACGCACTGTCTTTCGCCCGCTGATCCTGCTTTGCCTTTCCGCCGGCGCTCTCGCTGCGGCGCGGCCCTTTCCACCGACAGTCTATGATTCACTGCGCCACCGCTCGGTGATCGTTTTCATGGACCAGCTCCACAGCCGGCTCAGCGACAAGGAAGCCCGCTTTGCGGCGGCGCACTATGTCGGCACCCAGAAAATGCGCCGTCAGGATATCGACCTGATCCGTCAGTACAACGAGAATTTCCTGCACTGGCACTACAAGCTGGGCGTGACTGTCGATTCGATTGCCGACTACGGGATGGTCCTTAGCGGCGACTGGTTCTCGGACAACCGCAGCCCGCTGTCCAACTGGGGCCAGGTGCGCACCCACCCCGACTGGTTCCTGCTTAACCGGCAGAACCAGTGGGTTGTCCACGGCGGCCGGCGGATGGTCATGGATATCTCCAATGCCGGGTTTCGCCAGTGGTGGGTCGATTCCTGTATCGAGGAGATGAAAGCCAATGGCTGCGACGGGGTCTTCGCGGACACCTATTCGATCCCGGCGATATTCGGCCGCACCACCTACCCGGAGCTGTTCGAGGATGTGAACCAGACTATCAATACATGGATCCCTAAGCTTAACGACTACGGCAATTATGTCTTTGCGCGGCTCGATTCCGCGGGCTTCTATTTCTTCCCCAATATCGATAACCTTCAGACCACCTGGGACAACAACGCCGGAACGCACTATGTAAAAGGCGATTACTTGCACGGGGCGATGATGGAGAGCTGGGGCGACTGGGCCAGTGTCAGCGACGCCACCCTGGCGATGAACCTGGCCGTGGCCATCCAGAAAAAGGGCTGTTTTCTCCATGGCGAGGGTTATTTCGGCTCCGGTATCGACATGAACCCGAGCCTGACCGAGGCCCAGAAGCGGATGTGGCTGGCCGGGACCTACCTGCTGACCAATCACGGCCGGATGTACCTCTCGATGTACGGTCCGGATGAGGAATCCCTGGGGATGAGCGGACGGCTGCTCTGGTACCCTGAATTCGAGATCGATCTGGGGGCCTATACCCAGGAGTGGAGCAATCTGGCGCAACTGCTTGCGCCCGGAGGAATCTTCCGCCGCAACTTCGAGAAAGGTTTTGTCTTGCTCAACATGGCCGACCAGAGCCGGACCGCCTCCCTGGGAGGCACATACTATCTGGCCGAGGATGACGGGACAACCTCGCGTTACTGGATGGAGGATGATGGGACCGAGCATGTGGGCTTGAAATATACACCGGTCAGCTCGGTGGTGCTGCCCGCCATCTCTGCGGCTATCCTGCTTAATGAGCCGCCGGGCTGCCTCCAGGAGCCGCGCGGGGATTTCGACGGAGATGGAGCGCTGGGCGCCGCCGATGTGCTCGAAATGGTGCGCGCGATGCTCTCGGGCGGCAGCGACCCCTGCCTGGACTTCAACAGTGACAGCCGGGCGAATATTCTCGATGCGGTTTCGTTGATGATAAAATTATTCCACCAATAAATTATCATTTTACCCGCTGTCCATTGCCTCCAGGGAGGAACTTCTGCCATGCGATTTATCCTCAAGATTGACCTGCTCATATTTCTTGTTCTTTTCCCGGCTGGGCTGCCCGCGGCCGAATTCACGGCTCCCGCCGGGCTCAAGCTGCCTGCGGAGGTGACACCGGGTTCCGGCTGGCAGAAGCGCGAGGGCGTCTGGGCCACGGCCCAGAGCGCGCGGGCCGTGCTCGAGGCGCCGGCCTGGTGGCCGGGCGACCGGCCCGCCCCCGGCAGTATGGTGGTTCTCGAACTGGAATACCTGGACAACCTGAGCCGGCCGGTACGCGCGGAAGTTTACAGCGGCCTGGGCACCGATAACCCCTGGAGCGAGCTGCACCGGTTCGGCGGTACGGCAGACGGCACTTGGAAAAAGGCCCGGGTGCCCGCCCCAGCGGATTTCATCTTTCTCCAGCAGCCCGAAAAAACCCTGCGCTTCCGCCTGATCTCCGACAGCGGAGAGCTGCAGGTTCGCGCTTTCAAGCTGACAGCTCCCCTGCCCGATGAGGAAGCCCGCTACAATGCCGAAACCCGCGCCTGGGTGGCCCGGGTCCAGCAACGGGCGGATGTGGACCCGAGCTATCTCAAGCTGGCCCAGAGCCCGGTTCTGCCCGGGGATTGGGCGTCCGCGCCCCTGGTGCCTTTCTCCCGCAACTGGATGGACCTGGTGCTGCCGATCAGCGCGCCCCAGGCCGGGGAGGCCGGCGCCACGCTCAAAGCCCGGATGTTCCGCAATGAGCTGGAAACCGTGCAGCTCGGAGTTTACGCCAATAGCCGGGACTTGAAGAATGTCAGGATAAGTGCCGAGCCGCTCAGGGACAATGCCGGAAAGACTGTCGCCTCGGTAACCGTACGGGTGGCCGAGTACTCGAAAGTCCGGGCGATCCACCTGCCGAACTATTTTGTCGAGCCTTTCCCGCAGCGCCTCTGGCCGGCCTATCCGTTTGAGGTGCCTGCCGGCAGGAGCCACCTGGTGTACCTGGTTCTCGGCACTGCGGAGGCTTCCGCCAAACCGGGCAAGTACGCCACGCGGATCAGGCTTCAGGCCGAGGGGACCGCTGAGGTCAGCCTGCCTCTGGAGGTCGAGATTCTCCCCGCGCGGCTGCTGACCATGGAGGAGGCCGGCCTCAAGCTCGGCGGCTGCACTACCGGGCTGCTGCCCGAGTTCGAGCTGAAATTCCTTCACGAATACAACCACAACATGATCAATATCTGGTACGCCGGGGTGCGGCCGGAACTGAGCAGGAGCGGGGACAGTTTTGCCCTGGACTGGCGGGTCATGGACAACTGGATGGCCGCCGCCAAAAGACAGGGGATCAGCGACCAGGTCTATTTCCTGGGCGGCAACCCTTATGGATTCCCGCGGACCATGCACCTGCCGCGTACGCTCGCCGAGGCCATGCTCGGCCTGGATGACCGGGGCTGGCGCGAGCTTTCGTTCAAAGACCCCGGCCATGTGCCGCCGCAGGTTGCTCCGCTGATAGTCGAATGGTGCCGGCGCTTCCGGGCCCACGCTCTGGAAAAAGGCTGGCCCAATGTCGTGCTCACGCCTTTCGATGAGCCGGCCAAGTGGCACCAGTACACCTCGGACCTCGGCATGCTCTATTTCATCAAGTCGCAGTTCAAGGAGCAGGTGGACCTGATCCGCCAGGGATTTCCCGAGGCGCAGATCTACGGCTCGATCCACCACTACTATGGCGGGATCGATTTCCTGCCGGATGTGGATGTTTTCTGCACCAATGCCGTGGCCGAGAACTGGGGCCTGCCGGATGAGGTCCGGGCCGGCGGGAAGATCCTCTGGCAGTATTCCGGCACCACCGACAAGAGCCTGCCGGCGGTGGCCCGCTATACTTTCGGCTTCTATTTTGCCGGCCACGACAGCCGTGGCTCGCTGGTCTGGGCCTATAACTGGGGTAACCGTTTCGACACCCTGGACGGCGAGAACTGGATGTATGCCTGGAACACCCCCTTCGAGGTAATCCCGGCGCCATTCATGGAGGGGCTGCGTGAGGCCTGGGATGAGCGCCGCCTGATCGAGACGCTCAAGCAGACTGCCCGTGAGAAGAATATCGATATTTCGGGCTTTCTCTCCGGCCTTTTCACGGAAATCGCCCAGGAGCGCGGCAAAGGCGGCTCCAGCACGCTGAATGACTTCTGGGAACGCGCCAAGGACGAACTGATCCTGGAACTTTGGCATGACCGGCTGGTGGAGAAATTGCTGGAGCTGAGGTAAGAATTAAAGAAAACAGGTGACGAAACTCATAGGCGGCGGTATATTCTCTCCGGCCGCCGGACCGCATACCGGCGCTTAAGTCCTTCGGCCCGCTTCAGCGGCTTGAGCCGCGGAACCGTAGCCTGCCGGCTAGGAAATCATATTAAACCCCTGTCTCTTTACATCGGAGATTGAACTCCGGAGGAGCCCATGACTCGCGTTTCGGACCTGTTGATTCTGACGCCCAATTTCATCCTCGAGCCCGCCCGCGAACTGACCGAGGAGGAGCTTATAGATTATATCGCAGTCCTTCATGAGGTCGCCCGGATACACGGCGTGACTATGGAGGAGAAGAAATTCGAAACCTACCTGATATCCTCTCTGGGAGTGAACACGAAAATCGTGCAAAAAGCCCTGCAGATCGCCGCGGACCAGTCTAATGCCTTCGGGAACCTGGTCGCCCGGATCAAGGACCCCGCTTTCCGGGTCTGCCTGTTCCGGGATGCCTACCTGATGTTCCGCCAGGACAAGGTGGTCGATCAGGTGGAATGGCTGGCCCTGGATCGCCTGGGCGGGGCGCTAGGACTTCCGGAAAAGCTTTCCCGAAAAGTTATCCAGCTCGTGGATGATCTGATTCAGCTTCAGCATGAATTCCACAAGCTGGCCAGCAGCGCCGAATAAAACCGGGCCACTCAACTGCTCCGGCCTCCAGCAGACCCGATCAGCCTGGCGCGGCTGGACAGAGCGAGCCGCCGCCAGTCGCATTAGGCCAGGTCCGCATTGACCCCGGCCGCTTTTTTGCATCAGCCCGGCCTGCCATCAGTCTGTCTATGGCAATTTTTCCACCGGAACCCGGTTTCCCTCCGGATAAGAGAACCGCCCCGCACGCACAAAATCAATCGCTGCGCCTGACAACTACTTTACCGCTGCAGAACTATTGCAGCCTGACCCTTTGCGGGACCGTTGCGTACGGCTCCGGCAGACCGGCCAATCTACATTTGCGCTTGACACTCAACCTATAAACTGGTATCTTCATTTGGTTAAAGGCAAAGACAATTCAAAATACCGCGAAAGTGGCGAAACTGGCAGACGCGCAGGACTTAGGATCCTGTGGGGCGACCCGTGGGGGTTCGAGTCCCCCCTTTCGCACCACTTTCGCAGCCCGGGGCAAGGCACACCGGGCGCATTTAATAATGAATAGAGAGACGTGGATGAGTGATTCCTTACTGAAAGTCGAAATCTCCGAGAGCGGCCCCTGCGAGCGGACGATCAATGTGACCGTGGCCGCCGATTCAGTCAAGTCGCAGCGGGAGAAAGTGATCAGCGAGTTCAGGAAAGAGGCGAAAATCAAGGGGTTCCGGCCCGGAAAGGCCCCGCGCAAGCTGGTCGCCTCGACCTATGCGGACTCGATCCGGGAGGAGCTGTTCCAGCAAGTCGTCTCGGACGGCTTCCGGCAGGCGCTGGAAAAGGAAAAAATCGCTCCGCTGAGCCGTCCGCTGGTCGAAAAACTGGACCTGGCCGAGGACGATCAGCTCACTTTCCAGGCCCGTTTCGATGTCTCTCCGGAGATCAAGCTCGAGCGTTACAAGAAATTCCGGGTGGAGAAAAAAGTGCGCAAGCTGACCGGGGAAGATGTGGAGCGGGCAATCCAGAACTTTCGCGAACAGCGGGCGCATTTTATTCCCAAGACCGGCGCGGCGGACAAGGGCGACTACCTGCTGCTGGATTTCAGCGTGCTGGACGAGGAGGGCAAGAGCAGCCCGGACGGCCGGCGCACCAACCAGCTGGTCATGGCGGGACACCCGGATGAGCTGGCCCTGTTCAGCCACGCGCTGGTGGGGCTGGGCGAGGGACTGGGACAGCGGATCGAGATCGATTTCCCGGCGGACTACCCGGATGAGACACTCAAGGGCCGCAAGGTGGTTTACCTGGTGGATGTCAAAGGCGTGCGGCAGAAATCCCTGCCCGAGCTGGATGACCATTTCGCCAGGCAGGTCAGCCACACCCAGGACATGGAAGGGCTGCGCAAGCTGATCCGCGAGAGCATGGAGCACGAAATCGAGCACAACGCCGGCCATCAGGCCGAGGAGGACCTCTTCCGGGAGATCATCGAGGCCAATCCGTTCGAGGTACCCGGCTCGCTGGTCGATTCCACCATCCGGCAACAGATCGAAAATATCAAGCGCGAGGGCCGTCAGCTCGATGAGGTGGAAGCGGCCAAAATCATCCGCCCCTCAGCCGAGTATGCGGTCAAGCGGGAATATATCATCCTGGAGATCGCCCGGAAAGAGGGGATAACGGTAACCGATGAGGATGTCCGGACCAGGATCGAAAAGTACGCCGCGCAGCTCGGCAAGCCGCTCGAGGAAATCCAGAAGGACTTCCGCTCCAAGGATGCCCTGGCCCACCTCCATTCGCTGATTACGGTGGATAAAGTGGTACGCTTCCTGCTGGAGAACAACGAAATAGAACAGGTCGATGATTAAGCTTTAAGGAGCCAGGCATGACTTTGATCCCAATGGTAATCGAAAAGAGCGGCGCGATCGAGCGGGCTTACGATATCTATTCACGGCTGCTCAAGGACCGTATTATATTTATCGGGACGCCGATAGACGATCAGGTGGCGAACCTGGTGATCGCCCAATTGCTGTTCCTCGAGGCGCAGGAGCCGGAAAAAGAAATCTTCGTCTATATCAACAGCCCCGGCGGTGTGGTTTCCAGCGGCCTGGCGATCTACGATACGATGCAATTCATCAAGCCCGATGTGAGCACGATGTGCGTGGGCCAGGCGGCAAGTATGGCCGCGTTCCTGCTTTCGGGCGGGGCCAAAGGCAAGCGCTACTGCCTGCCGCATGCTAGGATCATGATCCACCAGCCGCTGGGGGGGACCCAGGGGCAGGCCTCGGATCTTGAGATCTACACCCAGGAGATCCTGAAAACCAAGAAGCTCCTGAACCAGATTCTCGCCGGCAATACCGGCCAGGACCTGAAGAAAATCGAAAAGGATACGGACCGCAATTATTTCATGTCCGCCGAGGAGGCCAAGCAGTACGGCCTGGTGGATGATATTATCGAGCATCACTGAGTTTTAGCGTTGTCCGGAAATGCGCCGAAGTATTCCCGCATCCCGCGGATTCCGCGGCCGGGGGTGAGCTGGAAGTCTGTTGGATGTCCCCTGGCGGACGGGAAAACGGAATATCCCTTTCTCGCTGCCGTTGAAAATATTTTCACGGCGCTGCTTTAGACCATTATCCGCGAGCTGAAGATGAAAGGTCGCAACGGTCCGGTGAAAGGCGGTCTGTTCTGTTCGTTCTGCGGCAAGAGCCAGAAGCAGGTCCGTAAACTGATTTCCGGCCCGAATGTTTTCATCTGTGATGAGTGCATTCGGCTCTGCAATGAGATTCTGGTCGAGGACGAGTCGCGCCGGGCCCAGGACAGCCCGCGCAAAATGCTGGTGCCCCGCGAGATCAAGAATTTCCTGGACGAGTACGTGATCGGCCAGGAAAAAGCCAAGAAAACCCTCTCGGTATCGGTCTACAACCACTACAAGCGCACCGGGCACGAAGTAGGCACCGATGAGGTGGAGATCGAGAAGAGCAATATCCTGCTGATCGGCCCCACCGGAGTGGGCAAGACCCTCCTGGCGCAAACCCTGGCCCGCCTGCTCAACGTGCCGTTCGCGATCGCCGATGCCACTACGCTCACCGAGGCCGGCTATGTCGGGGAGGATGTGGAAAACATCCTGGTCCGCCTGCTCCAGGCCTCCGACTACAATGTGCGCGAGGCGGAACAGGGCATTGTCTATATCGATGAGCTGGACAAGATCAGCCGCAAGAGCGACAATCCCTCGATCACCCGGGATGTCAGCGGCGAGGGCGTGCAGCAGGCGCTCCTGAAAATCCTCGAGGGCACTGTCGCCTCGGTGCCGCCCCAGGGCGGCAGGAAACATCCCCAGCAGGAATACATCCAGATCAATACCCGGCATATCCTGTTTATCTGCGGCGGGGCTTTCGAGGGGCTGGAAAAAATCATCCAGCGCCGGACCGGCCAGCAGACCATCGGGTTCGGCAGCAAGCTCAAGCAGACCCGGGAAAAGCAGATCGAAAAGTACGACATCTTCAAGCAGGCGGAACCCGAGGATTTGATCAACTACGGCCTGATCCCCGAGCTGGTGGGCCGTCTGCCGGTGGTCACCTCGCTCTGCGACCTGGACCGCGACGCGCTGATCCGGATCCTGGTCGAGCCGAAAAACGCGCTGGTCCGGCAGTTCCAGAAGATATTCGAGCTGGAGGGTGTAGAGCTCAAGATCGAGGAGGAGGCGCTCGAGGCGATCGCGGATATCTCGATCAAGCGGGGCAGCGGGGCGCGGGGCCTGCGGGCGGTGCTCGAGGAAATCATGCTCGACCTGATGTTCGAGGTGCCCTCGCGCAAGGACGTCGAAGAGGTGGTTATCACGCGAAAAGTAGTGGAGCAGAAGGAGAAACCGCTGGAGATGCTCAAAGGCCGGGCCCAGAAAAAACAGGCCTGAGTCCTTTCCTTACGTTCTCAAACTATTACCAACTCCCGGCCGGTTTGCCGGTGGAGAGCGGCGCGATGAAACCCCTAAAAACCTGCACCTCGGCTTATATTTCCGGCCTGCTGGCTTTAAGCCTGTTTGTCGCCTGCGCCTCTGTTCCAGAGACCCGCTACTACATGCTTGGCCGGATCGCTCCCCAGGGCTCCGGCAGCGCCCAGCAGGTGAATCTGACTGTCGGCGTGCCGCAGTTCGAGGCCGAGGGAATTTATGCCCGCGACAACATGCTCTACCGCAAGAGTCCCTACGAGATCGCCCCGGACTATTACCGCCGCTGGGGGGTCCCGCCGCAGAGAATGCTCTCCGAGGTAACCGTCGATTACCTGCGCCGGAGCGGCCTGTTCGCCGAGGTCTTGCGCATGCCCACGCTGAGCCGGGTGGACCTGGTCCTGAACGGACGGATCATCCGTTTCGAGGAGGAGACCGGGCCGCAGGGACCCGCAGTCCGGGTGGACCTGGAGTTCAGCCTCGAGAAATCACGGACCAATGAGCGCCTGTGGTGGGACGAGGTCTCCTCATCCTCGCCGATCAGCCTGCCGCAAACCGCGGAGGCATCGGTATCCGCCGCCGAGACAGGCGTTCGCACCTGTCTCGAGAAAGCGCTCGGCTCCCTGGCGGAATTCTCCGCAAAATTGAGTTCCACAACCAAATGATCGGGATTTTCGATTCCGGCCTGGGCGGCCTGGCGGTCTGGCGCGAGCTGGACTTGCGGCTGCCCGATACGGACCTCCTGTATCTGGCGGACAACGGGGCCTTTCCCTACGGTCCCCGGCCGCCGCAATTCCTGAAAGACAGAACCGAAAAAATCGCCCGGGCCCTCATCGCCCGCGGCGCCGGCCTGATTGTCGTGGCCTGCAACACAGCGACCGTGGTCGCTATCGCCCACCTGCGCGAGCGTTTCGACATACCCTTTGTGGGTGTGGAGCCGCCGGTCAAGGTGGCCGCGGAGCTGGCCGCGCCGGATGAGCCGATCTATGTGCTCCTGACTGAGAATACCGCCTCCGGGGAAAAATACGCGGCCCTGGTGGAAAAATTCGGGGCTGGGCGGAAAGTGAAAGCGGTCTGCCTGGCGCTGTTGGCCCGGGTAGTGGAGGATGGCAGCTTCCGCGAACCCGCGGTGGCCCGTGAGGTGGCCCGGACTGTCCGGGAGGCGGTGGGGGACATTTCCGAGGGAGCCAAGGTGGTGCTCGGCTGCACGCACTATGTTTTCCTGCGGGAGCTGTTGCAGGAGGCCCTGGGGCCCAAGGCGACTATCCTCGAGCCGAGCCGGGCCGTGGCCGAACAGGTGCTGCGGCTGATGACGGAAAACGGCATGCCGCAGGAAGAAGCCGGGAAGCGGGAGTTTCTCTGCACCGGCGACCCGGTGACGCTCAGCCTCAATGCGGCCCGTCTGCTGGACGCGAAAAAACTGGAGGTCGAGCGGGTGGATCTGTAAGACTTCCTGTAACAGAGGAAATTGTTATTCTTCAGAAGTCCAGCCCACATTCAAAATCAGTCCGGCACCTCTCTCTTCCCGGCATAAACCCCATGCAAATGAATATAAAACTGTCGATCCTGCTCGCCCTGCTGCTTGCCGGAGCCGCTGTCCCGGGATGTTCCGCGGGTCCGGGCCGGAAAACAGTCCCCGCCCGCGACTGGACGCCCCGGCCAGGTTTCGCGCGGCTTAGTTTCCCGCATGACAATTACCCTCGCGAATTTATTGTCCAAATACCAAAAAACTACAAACCGGGCACGGCTTATCCGGTGGTCTTCGCCTTCCACGGCGCCGGGCGCACCAACGATGACTGGCCGGGATTTCTGAAAGACCTGTCCGGGAGGGCGGAATTTATCGGAATTTACCCTCAGGGTGTCCTGCATGCCTGGGAACCGGTCGATAGAGGCAAGAGAGTGGATGATGTGGGGTTCACCGAGGCTGTTCTCGAATGGCTGGGCCGCCGGACTGAGCTCGACCCGGCAAAAATATTCGCGCTGGGCTGGTCCCTGGGCGGGATCTTCTGCAACAAGCTCGGGCGCTACTCGGACAAATTCGCGGCGCTTGCGGCAATCTCCGGTTCTTTTTACGAAAACCCGGTTTTCGACCCGCGGATGCCCCGGCCCTCGGTGCTGCTGATCCACGGGGAGCAGGACGGCGTGATCCCGTTCCGCGGCGGGATAAGCGATTCCGGCTACCGTTACGAGGGGGCAGCCGATGCCGCGGCAATCTGGGCCGGGCATGACGGGTGCGGCAGGCAGCCGGAGGTGCTCGACCTGGGCCGCGAGGATATCACCGCCCAGCGTTACGGCGGCTGCCGGGACTCACGGGAAGTCTTGCTGTTTCGAATCCCCCGTGGTGGCCACCATCTGCCCGAGAGCGTGGAGGGGATATTCGAGCTGGTCTGGGATTTTTTTATGCGCAACGGAAGGGAGTAGGAGAGACAAGCCGGCTGATGAGATGTGAAAACTTTGAGTTACCATGCACGCTTGCTTTTCGACCAACTCCACCGTATTCTAATGGAGATTAGCGACAAGCAGGGAATCAATAACTGGAAATTGAAATAATCCTGTTTCGCTTGGATCTACGGGACAATCCGGGAGGAGCGATATGCATAATGAGTTTACGGCAATTATTGAAAAAGACGGGGAATGGTTCATTGCGCATTGCCCTGAAGTTCCAGGAGCAAATGGTCAAGGCAAAACCATAGCGGAATGCAAATCCAGTTTAGCCGAGGCTATTTCATTGATTCTGGCGGACCGGCGGCAGGATGCCCTGCGTGGACTGCCGGAAGACGCTATCCGCGAAACCGTTTCCATCTCATGAAAAGACAAGCTCTTTTACGCCACTTGCGCCGGTACAGTTGCTATTTGAAAAGAGAGGGTGGCTCCCACTCGCTTTGGATGAATCCATCGACCGGCGCTGTGGAAACCATCCCTCGGCATACTGAAATACCAGATAAGCTCGCCAGAAAGATTTGTAAAGGTTTGGGAATTCCTGAAACCGATAAAGATTAATGAGAATAGATTTAAATAGAGACATAAGAAGATAATTCAGCGGAAGCTGGAACAATCTCAGCTTTAGAGGTGGCAGTGGCCTCTTGACTCCCTCCAAAAAATATAGGAACCGCCATCTGCTATCAGGATTCCTCAGTTGATATAGATATTATTTTCCCTTGCGCTCTCTTGCGACTCGATCGGCTCTGAAATGACTCTTCTCTTTTTGTTCATCTTGTATGCGCTGGCCCTCTCGGCCGCTCTGGCGCGCGCAGGCTTCCGCTCGCGGACCGCTCAGCCGGATGGGACCCCGGTCCAGTCTCTGTCGCGGGTCCTGGTCGTGGGGGCGACCGGCGGAACCGGCCGCCAGCTGGTCTCCCAGGCTTTGGAGCTTGGCCTTGCGGTGACCGCGCTGGCGCGGGATCCATCGCGGCTCAAGTTAAGCCATCCAAACCTGATAATTATCCAGGGAGATGTGTTCGATTACGCCTCGGTCGAGGCCGCGATGCGCGGCCAACAGGCGGTGCTCTCCGCCCTGGGCCACAAGCAGTTTCTCTATCCGACCCGTATCCTGTCCGAGGGCACGCGGAATATCCTGCGGGCTATGCAGGCGAACAGTGTCCCGCGCATCATCTGCCTGACCTCTCTCGGCCTCGGAGACAGCGCCGGCCACATGGGACTGTATTATACTTTCTTTGTCATTCCACTGATCCTGCCTTTTTACTTCTGGGATAAAACCCGGCAGGAAAGGCTGATCGCGGAGAGTGAAGTGGAGTGGGTGATTGTCCGGGCCGGGGCATTGACCAACGGCAAAACGCGCGGCGGCTGCAGGCATGGCTGGAACATCAGCAGCTACCTTTGGACTGTGCGCAT
>MFIX01000093.1:0-8992 GCA_001780825.1 Candidatus Glassbacteria bacterium RIFCSPLOWO2_12_FULL_58_11
TGGCGGATTTTATCGCCGGCTGCCCGGCCAATGGAGCCTCTTCCTACACCCTTACCGACCGGAAAGGCCAGGCTCCCTCCGGTCCGGCGGTCAAAGTCGAAGACGAGGCGGGCCAGGCGACTGTTTCCACCGGTATTCTGCGCTGTACCCTGGACAAAGATCATTTCAACCTGTTCAGCCGTGTCTGGCTGGACCACGACCGTAACGGGAATTTCGAGGAGAGTGAAGAGGTAACTTCCCCCAAGGATGAGGCGGCGGTCAAGCTGACCGACCAGCGCGGAAGGCCGCTGGCGAGCCGCTGGGGCAAAGTCCGGAGCTTCGAGGTCGAGAGCGCGGGACCGGTGCGCGCCACTGTCGCGGTAAAGGGCGAGATCGCCGACCAGGACGGCGAGCCGGGTCTGGACTACACCGCGCGGATCAGCTTTTATGCCGGCAGCGGGCTGGTACGGATTTTTTTCACCCTGGCTAACCACAGGCCCGCCTCGATCCTGAATGATGTCAACGGCGACAAGCATTGGGTGATGGGCCGGCCGGGCAGCTATTTCTTCGAGGAAATGTCGCTCACCACGGCTCTGCGCTTCGAGGGGCCGATCGTTCTGTCGGTGGGCGACGGCGGCCGGGAGCTTCTCGACCGGGTGGTGCTGACCGATGAGGGCGGGATCTACCAGGAATCCTCGGGCGGCGAGAACTGGTTCAACCGGATTCACATGAACGCCGACATGCGCATCCCCATGCGTTTCCGGGGCGGCCGGACTTTCCTCGGCGAGGTCGAGCCGTATCCGGTAGAGCGGCCGGAAGCCTGGCTTCAAGTGGCTGACCGCAAATTCGGGCTGGCCGTGGCGGTACGCTGGTTCTGGCAGAATTTTCCCAAGGCACTGTCCGCGGACCCGGAGGGCCGGGTGCGGGTCGGGCTCTGGCCCGGCGAATTCCCCGACCTGCACGAGCTGCAGGGCGGCGAGATCAAGACCCATGAGGTCGCCTTTTATTTCCACACCGGCCCCCAGGGCAGCACTCCGGCGGAGAACCGCGTGGCCACGGTAATGGCTGCGTTCCACTACCCGCTCTATGTCCGGGCGAGCGCCGAGAGCTACCTGGCGGACGGCTTTTTCGATGACACCGCCCCTTACGATCCGCAGCGCTTCCCCAGGTACGAATCAATGATGCAGGGGGGCCTGACCGGCCAACCGCGCAACCTGAACGTGGATATCGACCGGGCGGATGAGTACGGCTGGCGCAACTGGGGCGACACCCCGGCCCGCAATGAATATGATGAATCCGGCGGCCCCCACACCGGCCGTCAGGCAGCCAGCCATTTCAACCACGAGTACGACCACGGCTACTCGATGATCCTCCACAGCCTGCGCACCGCGGGTCTCGAGCCCTCGCTCAGCCTGGGCTGGTGGAGGCTGGCCGAGCCGGCCCTCTGGCACGAATCGGATATCGACGTCTATCACACGACCGCGGATTCCACGGCCCACGGGGCCTATAACGGCGGGAAGTTCGCCCACACCTCGCACGGGGTCGAGGTAGTCAATGCCAGTCACCGCGGCAGTCCGGCCCTGGTCTGGTGGGGCAAGCTCCACTGGCCCTGGGGACAGGGCCAAAGCCCGGAATCCGGACATTTCAATAACCGCGGTATGCTCGCCTGTTACTATCTGACCGGCAACCGCACGCTTAAAGAATCCGCGCTGGAGCAGGCGGACCTGGTCTATTACAAGGTGAGCGGGGATGTTTTCAGCCAGATCGGGGAGGTCAACCGGGATGCCGGCAACAACCTGCAGATCCTGACCGACGCCTATCTGCTGACCTGGAATGAAAAGTATGTCGCCGCGGCTGAGAAAATCATCGCCTCCACTGCTCCCGGGAAACAGTGGTACCTGAGTGAGAAAGGCCGGAAAGAGAACCCGGACCGGACAGTCGAGGGATTCTGGCAGGATGCGCTGTGTATCAACCCGGTAGGGAGATGGACTGCGGTAATGGAGGAAAAGACCGGCCAGCCATATTCTTTAGGACGTAATTACCTGCAGGCCTATGCGGATTTTGTCAGCTGCTTCCTATCCGGCGGAGTGGAGAAAGGCATATACGCGAGCTGGAGTCCGTCGGGTGGAGGTAAAGGCAACCTGGGGCCCTGGACCTACCGGGTAGTCGATGTGCTGATGTACGGCCACAAGTACTCGAGCGACCCGGAGCTGCGCAAGCGCTGCCTCAAGGCCGCGGATGAGGCTTTCGAGTTTATGCGCGTCCAATATCCGGGGAACGAGCCGCTCTATTACGACAGTAAGTTCCACACGATCCTGGCCGGGGGAGGGCACGAGTACACCTATTTCAAGCGCTACGGCAGGTGGCCGGAGACCGGGAAATAACAAGCTGCAAATCTGCTGGACAATCCGCATATATAAAGCTGATTCCCGCAGGATTGTCGATACCGATGCCCTGAGGAATGTTCACGCGGAGACCTTACAATGGAATCGGAACTGAGAAAAGTGGTACTGATACTTACCGATATCAGCGGATATACCCGGTTTATGCTGTCTAACAAAGCCTCGCTGGTGCACGGCCAGGTGATAATCACCGAGTTGACAAAAGCGATTATCAATCAGATCGAAATCCCTCTCGAGATCTCGAAACTGGAGGGCGATGCCGTCTTCGCCTATGCGGTCCGGGGCGAGAGCGAAGCCGAATGGGAAGCGCACAAACGGCTGATCGGCGCCAAACTGCAAATGTTTTTTGAAGCCTTCTCCGATAAGCTCGCCGAGCTGATAGGCTCGAATATCTGCAACTGCGAGACCTGCAAGAATATTGAAAAATTGCAATTGAAAATTCTCGTGCATAGCGGGGAGGCCTTGTTTTACAAGATCGGCGGATTCAACGAGCTATCCGGCGCGGATGTAATAATCGTCCACCGCCTGCTGAAAAATTCGGTGAAATCCCATCAGTATCTTTTGCTGACCGAGGCGGCCTGCCGGGACATCGAGTTTCCCGAGAGGCTAGATCTAGTCGAAGGTGAAGAAACGTATGATGAAATTGGGGCAGTCAAAACTCACATTCATCTTTTGCCGGGTGGGGAGAACTTTTACGGGAAGATCAAGAACGAGCGTCACTATTCCTCGCGGTTCCATGTCATAAAAAACGAAGGGCTTAAAATGCTCAATTCCCGGCTCATCGGCTGGGGTTTGAAAAAGCTGCCTAAATTTAACAATCTTCCGGCAGCCCCTGAATGAGTCCGGAAAGTCCGGCCAATTACGGCTTCCGCAGGTAAAGCGAGATCCGACCGATACTTTGGCGGCTGACTGAGATCGCATTGCGGGACGACAGACATTAAGGCACTAAAAGCAAAAGGGGGAAACGCGATGGTTTCCCCCTTTTGCGATTGGATATTACAGTACAATTACCGAAAATTTACGCCGCTCCCTGAGCTCTTGCCGCGGAGCGGGTCTTGCTTCTTTCGATGGATTGCAGGGCCAGGTAGCTTTCACCGTACTGGGCCAAGTTCTCGGCCTCGGTATCGTATTGGTCGTAATGCCTTTCCTCATCCACGACCAGGGACTCGAAAAGCTGCTTGGAGACCGAATCGGCATTGGCCGCGCACTCATTGGCCCAGACATTATAGGCGTGCGCGCTCCCCTCCTCCATTCGTCTGGCCAGGGCAAGCATTTCCTTAACCTGATGGATTTTCTGAACCTCGGCCGAGGCTTTCAGCTCGATCTCGCCTTTCAGGAATAAAATCCTCTCGGCCAGCCTCTCGACATGCAGCATTTCCTCGATCGCGGTCTGCTTGAACAGGCCCGCCAGCAGGTCCAGTCCCTGATCATCACAGTAGAAGTGGAAGTACATGTACTGATGGAGGGCGCTGACCTCATCCCCCACGGCTTTATTCAGCAGCTCGATACTTTTTTTACCGGTCTTCATTGTTTCGCCCCTTTTAAAATTAGTCCTTTATAAAAATCTAAAGTAATGAAGAAGAAATAATTAGGGTAAGTTATTTTTAATATAGCGGGAAAATCTATTTAAACCAAGTGGAAGTCATTTCAGCTCCACGCCTAATTTTCTGCGGATCGCATCGCGTTTTTCCCGAGTGTCCACCTGGAGGCCCGCGCCTTCGACCAGTGGCCCGTAAAGCTCGGGCCGGCGCGCCGCGGTGTGCGAGGCGCCCAGATTCAGCTCGAGGTCCTTCGGATCGAGCTCGGCGACCGCCAGATCATCCCCCAGAGCGCTGGTCTCGGCAAGCACAATCCCGTGGGGGTTTATTATCATGCTGCCGCCGGTGCGCACTTCATCCCCATCGATACCCACGCCATTGGCGAAAACCACGCAAGTCCCGGTATCATAGGCCCGGCTGGGCAGCCATTTTTTCACCCAGGCCAGCCCTTTCGGTCCGGTGATCTCTTTTCGGATCGGCTCGGGGTCCCGCTGGCGGTTTAGCCAGAGTTCGACCGGGATCTTGCCCATCCCGGCGCAGGGGATGTCGAACGCGCCGGTCTGGTGCGGGCAGAAAATTATCTGCGCGCCCCGCAGCTCGAGGACGCGCCAGTTCTCCCACAGGTTGCAGTCGTAACAGATCAGGATTCCCGCTTTCCAGCCCTCCAGCTCCCAGAGGACATATTGACTGCCGGCTTTCAGATGCTTATTAACGAAGGGGTGCAGCTTGCGGTACGATACCACCGCGCCTTGCGGACTCACCGCCGCGTAGGAATTGTAGAGACCGCCCCCCGGCCCGCGGTCTATTTCGAGAAGGCCGGCCAGGACATGAATCCGCTGGGCCCGGGCAATTTTCTGCAGCCTCTGAATTGCCGCGCCGCCTGGGATTTCCTCGGCCAAATCGCAGAGTTGCGCATAATTCAGCCCGGCCAGGTGCATGTAACTCGAAATACAGCATTCCGGGAAAGCCACGGCTTGCGCCCCGGCCGCTGCGGCCAGGCCGGCAAAATGCTCGATCTTTTCCAGATTGGCGGCCTTGTCTCCCGCTTTATGTTCCAGCTGGACCGCCGCCACGCGCAGTTTGTTCACCGGATTGCCCTCCGCCTTCCAGTTTTTAATAATATTCGATTCAAGCAATCTAAGCCAATTCAGGAGAAAAACTCAGCCTCGAGCATCAGGCACAGGCAGTGATAGATCGGCAGGTGGTACTGCTGGACCCGGTGCACCTCAGTCTCCGGAGCGCGGATACAGGTCTGCACGAGTCCGGCCAGCTTCCCACCGCTTTCTCCGGTCAGCCCGATTGTCGCCAGCCCCTTGGCCCGGGCCACCTCGGCCGCCAGCAGGACATTCGTCGAATTGCCCGAGGTGCTGATCCCGACCAGCAGGTCGCCCTCGGCGCCCAGGGCCCAGACCCCCTGGGCAAAAACCATTTCCGGATCGACATCATTGGCGAAGGCTGTAGAAAGGCACATCAGCGAGGGCAGCGGAATGGCCGGCAATGCCCCTTGCAGTTTTCCGCCCAGCTCCGCGCCGAGCTTTTCCCGCCATTGCGCGCTCAGCGGCCGGCGGTTCTGAAAGCCTTTGGTCAGCTCGGCGCTCCAGTGCTCGCAGTCCGCAGCGCTGCCGCCATTCCCGCAGAGCAGTATTTTTTTCCCCCGCCGGAAACAGCGAGCCAGGGCGACAAAGGCGCTCTCGATATCCTTGCGGCAGCTCTCCAGAGCCGGGAACTGCTGGATAAGATCGTCCAGATGGTTGGTCAACTTAAGCGTTCCCTCTCCCATACGAATTGTTGAATACCGGATAATAAACCGGGGAAGCCCTCGAAACGGCCGCACCTCATTCACCCCGGAACGGCATTTATTTACTGCCTTTCTTTCAACAGATAAAATAATTAGCGCCTCGCCCGGCCGATGTCAACAACTGACTGCGGGTTTTGCGGGGTGTCCGGCTGCCGGCGGACTCGAAAGGTCTGGAAAAAATGGTTGCCTGGCCCGGTGAAGATTGCTATTCTAGGAGGCCTGATACGGCGCCGGCGGGGTTTGGCTTGCTGCCGTCTGAAAAAAGGATCCCTCACCTTGCGCAGAGTACTATTCGAAGAGCGGAATACAAGGGAACAGACCGCGGACAGCCTGAAGCATGTTTCGTGACCTTCACAGACGGATCATCCGGAAATGGAAAACCTATGCGCCGGAGCGCTGGTGGGGGGATTATACCGATATCCGCTTCTACCTGGCGGAGAGACTGACCGGACTTAAAGGGGAAAAAATCCTCGACGCGGGTTGTAACATGGGGATAATGGCCTCCGAGGCCGCGGCGGCCGGGAACACAGTGGTGGGTCTCGAGCTTAATCCGCTGCCTCTGAACAGCTACCGCGCGATGTTCCGCGACCTGGGTCTCCCGGCTTTGGCGGTCAACGGCTCGTGGAGGGATTTGATGTTCCGGGAGGGCAGCTTCGACATCCTGGTCCTGGGCTGGGTGCTCTACTGCGACCGGTCGGCTGAGGAAAAGTCCCGCTCCCTGAGTAAGCTGCTGAAACTTCTCAGGCCCGGGGGCCGTGTCTATTTTGTCGAGGCCAACCGTCTCTGCCCGATCCAGGGCCGGGGCGCGGATTGTTTCTGGACTATCGAGGAGGCGCGCTTATTTTTTGAAGCTCACGGATTGGAAATCAGAGAAATGCTGGGCTGGAACCCCCTGCCCTCGCTGTTATTCTGGCTGCCCCTGAGCCTCAAAATGCGTATCCCTCAAATTATTCTGCTTTGTCTCTATCCGCCGGCCCGGCTGGTACAGTACCTGCCAGGCTGGTACGCGCTCTTTCGTTTTCTCGGCAGATTCCGCCGGCTCTGGCGGTTCTGCCGTACTTATTATATTTGCGCGGAAAAACTCCAGGCGCCAAATGCCTGATTCCCCAAGCCGGCCCGCGCATACCGGATAGGAACTTTTTATCCATGAGCACAGAAACAACCCGCTACCGCTATCTGGACAAGTCCTGGGATTGGGATGAGTTAGCCGCTT
The DNA here is from genome assembly GCA_001780825.1 of Candidatus Glassbacteria bacterium RIFCSPLOWO2_12_FULL_58_11. Lineage (GTDB taxonomy): Bacteria > Gemmatimonadota > Glassbacteria > GWA2-58-10 > GWA2-58-10 > GWA2-58-10. Next base: position 6,931 of record MFIX01000093.1, read on the forward strand.
TTATCGACCGCAATTACAAGGATCCCGACCCCGCGAGACCGGACCGGATAGCTCTCGCCCTCGAGATGGTCGAGGGCCGCGAGGTGCTGGACCTGGGCTGCCATTTCGGGTTCCATGCCCACTATCTGGCCCGGCTGGGACACCGGGTGGTCGGCGCGGAAATCGACCCGGAGCTGGTCCGGATCGGAAAGAAAAAATATTCCCATCCGAACCTCGAGCTGGTCCAGGTCGAGGGGACGAGGCTCGAGTTCGCGGACTGTTCTTTCGACGCGGTGCTCCTGCTGGAAGTGCTCGAGCACACCCGCGACCCGCGCGGCCTGGTGGCCGAAATCCACCGCGTGCTCCGGCCCGGGGGGTTTTTTATCCTCTCCGTGCCCAATGCGGCCTCTTATCATACGCTGGGCCGGACCCTGTTACTGAACCTGAAGTCCTATTACCGAAAAATGGAGAGCTGGCCGGAGTTTGCCACGGACCAGCGTGACCATTATTTTTACTGGGACCCATTTACGCTCTACCGCCTGCTCAACTATCAGGGTTTCCGGTATGTGGAACATAAGTTTTCCGACAATCTCAGGCTGGTAAACTTTCTGGCGCGGTTCATCCCGCCGCTGGGCAGGATTTCTACCTGCTTTATCATAAAAGTCGTCAAAGAGCGGTGAGGGAACCGCGAGGCAGTACCAGGCACCGTCACGAAACTTTAAAATGATCAAGTCCTAAGGAGTGAGCATGAAACGTAAGACCGCAGACAACAGCCGCATCCGGCAGCTCGCCGAAAAAGCCGGCCGGCCCCTGGCTGATGCGGTGCTGCAAGCCTTGAAAAAAAGCGCCGGGCGAGGTGCGCCGCGGGTAACCCTTTTCGCGGCCTGCCCCAACAGCGAAGCGGTGACCCGGGCCGCCATCCGCGGGGCGCTCGGGGCCGGGGCGCCGATCAAGTTCGCGGCCACGCTGAACCAGGTGGACCTGGACGGCGGCTACACAGGCTGGACCCAGGCCGAATTCATGGCCCTGGTGCAGGATGAGGTGGACCGCAGCGAGTTCAGCGGCCCGGTGATTGTCGCCCTGGACCACGGCGGGCCCTGGCTCAAGGACAAGCAATCCATCGAGCACTGGCCGCTGGAGAAAGCGATGCAGGGGGTCAAGGACTCGCTGATCGCCTGCGCGGAGGCCGGCTATGACCTCCTGCATGTCGACCCAACCGTGGACCGGACCCTGCCCGCGGGGAAGACTATTTCCATCCAAACCGTGGTCGAGCGTACGGTCGAGCTGATCGTGCACACCGAAAAACACCGCCGTCAGCGCGGCCTGCCCCCTATCAGCTACGAGGTGGGCACCGAGGAGGTCCACGGCGGACTGGCCGACCTGGGCACCTTCCGGAACTTTTTACAGGGTCTGAAAGAGGGTTTGAAGAGTCACGGTCTGACCGATGTCTGGCCCTGTTTCGTGGTCGGCAAAGTGGGCACCGACCTGCATACCAGCCTGTTCGACCCGGAGGTCGCCGGGACCCTGGTCAGGATCGCCGCCGAGTGGGGCTCGTTCATCAAGGGCCATTATACCGACAGTGTGGAAAACCCGGAAGCCTACCCGGCAAGCGGCATGGGCGGGGCGAATGTCGGTCCGGAATTCACCGAGGCCGAGTACAATTCGCTGAAAAAATACTGCGCTGAGGAGGAGAAGCTGCTTGCCGCCGGCCGCCTGAAAGAAAAATCCGGGCTGCTGCAGAGCCTGGAGGATGCGGTCGTCGCCAGCCGGCGCTGGGAAAAATGGCGCCTGGCGAATGAAAAAGACAAGCCCTTCAGCCAGCTGGGCCGGGAAAGAAGGGAATGGCTGGTGCGCACCGGCTGCCGCTACATCTGGACCGACCCGAACGTGCTCGAGGCCCGGAAAAAACTCTATGCCGGCCTGTCCGGCCTGGGAATCGATGCCGAGAGCGGAGTGATCGGAGACATTGTCCGGGTGATGGATAAGTACTTCGACAAGTTCAACCTGAAAGGAACGCTAGGACGAATCGAGAAGGAGCTGGAGGCGGGGTTATAAATCCTTTAGCAATTTAACGGATATAAAA
>MFIX01000093.1:9071-16935 GCA_001780825.1 Candidatus Glassbacteria bacterium RIFCSPLOWO2_12_FULL_58_11
GCTTCTGGATATTTAGCCGGTTTGCTTACAAAGGACAGATCGGAAATGCGGCGTTCAGGCGCTGGTTGCAGCGCTTGACAGCAGTGTTGAGCACCTGGAGAATCGTCCGGTCGAGATCGACGTTGTCTTTCATGCGCCGGCCGATATTGTCCACCTGGCAGGGGACATTGTTCACATAGAGCACCGGGATGCCATATTTCTCATGAATGTATTTCGCGCCCTCCACGCCCCGGGCTTTGATCTCGATCAGGAATACCTCGGGAGGCGAGGCGCTTTCCATCAGCTCGTCAATATCATCCTGCATGGCCTGGTGGCGGGCCAGGGTAAAGCTGACCCGCTGCACCTGTATGCCATAAGCGCGCTCGAGGGCGCCGGCCAGCCTTTTTTCCACATTCCGCGGCGCGGTGGTGAAATAAGCCGCCCGTTTGCCTTTGAGAAGCGGCGTAATCTCCGCCGGAGCGCCGATCACCTCCGGCTCGAAATAAGTGCGCAGGATGGGGGCCTCGCGCAGCCTGCCGCGCAGGACTTTCTCCACTGAGGAAAGCTTATCCGGGCCGGCGGTCTCGGGCTGGCAATGGGCGAGAATCGCCAGGTCCACAGTATCGAGTCCGGGGAAATCGGTCAAGAGCTCCTCATCTGTATCCGCCGGGACCAGCATAATCGTCCCATCTACCCGGACCGGCGGGTGTTCGCCCCCTGAGCCCTCGTGAAGGATGAAATTGCCGCTTGAGCGGTTGGCCGCCTCGAGGCCCAGCTCGACATTCGAGACGGCGAACTCGTGAAAGTAGCCCGCCCCGGCCCTTCGGCAGCCCACCACGTGCATCGGCGGGGTCTCCAGCTCCGGCCGGGACTGCTCCCGGGCCTCGAGGTACTCGCTCAGGATCAGCGCGTCCTCGTAAACATCGCTCGCCCCGTGAAGGCCGAAAGCGAGCAGGCGCTCCAGGAACTCAGGCCGGAAGCGGCGGCCGTACAGCTCCTCCAGCGTCAGCGCCTCCGCGCTCCGGTTATCTCCGGGCTTTTTGTAAATCGCCAGGACCGGCGGCTCGGGCGGCCCGCCGCGTGAGTGGGTAATAGTTATCGAGCTCCAGGGGGTCGCTATACCGCGCAGCCCGCTGAGCAGGGCGGCCACGTAAACCCCGAAGGCGGTCTTGCCGACGCGTTTATCGGTGGCATAGAGTCCCACGCTGGGCTTGGCCACCGCTATATCGCTGACCGTCTCCGCGAATACCGTCCCGCCCGCAATATAGGAAGCGCCGTAGCCCACGGCGACCGAGGCGAACCGGTTCATCAGCCTGCGGTTCACCTGAGGCGAACCGCTGAGCTGGATCACCAGGTCAATATCCCTGGAAGAGAGCGCCCGGTGGAGACCGGCTACCGGGTCCGCCTTGCCGCTGTCCAGCTCTCCCTCGAAAATCACCTCAGTGCCGAAAGCTTCCGCGAATTCCCGGCTGAAAGACTCCCGGTCTTTCATCTTTTCCGTGCCGCCGATCCAGACCATCCGGACCGGAGTGAATCCGTGCTTTTCAGAAAGTTCCCGGATACCATGAATCGAATTGTCCGCCTTGTGCACCCCGTCGATAAGCACTACTGCGCTTCTGCTCGAGCGTGCCATGTTATTCGACTCCTTCCCGCGCGAGGCCGACACTCCCCATCTATCCCGCGCCCGGACGGGTACTGTTTAAGGCTCACTGCGGGAGCTTGCTCTGCTGGATCAGTTTGGTGATCAGATCCTGCTCCCCGGGTTTGATATTCATAAACTGGAGATGTATCAGTTTCCGCTTAATTCCCAGCTCCTCTTCATCCTCGATCCCCACGACCTTCGCCAGCAGGTCATGAATAGTATTTTCCGCATTAAGCTCCAAATCGAAAGTGAGCAGGTCGTTTTTCACCAGATTCTCCCCGGTGAAGATCAACATCCCTCCCCCGCCGAGATTGAGGATTTCTCCATTGAATTTCTCCCTCAGATCGCCGCTGCCCGGATGGTAGCGGGTCTCCAGACTTTCATCCCAGGCGAACCTGCGGAAAGAGAAAGGCTTGTCCAGCCTGACACGGTAATACATCCGTGATTGCAGCCGCTTGAGCTGGGTCGCATGGGCGAGCAACAGAAAGTACTCGTTCTTGTCAGTGACAGAGCGCAGGGCCGTGGTTTCGAACTCGTAGAATCCGTCATCCACCCGGTTGAACGAGACCTTGAACTGCTGGCCCAATCCGAAATGGAAGAATTTCCCGTTTTCACTGGCATTGGCCACCGTTATCGCGGCGGCGTCGACATCCAGCACCATCGAGGAGAATTCACGGGTGACGCCCTCGATGGAGAATTGCAGCGTGAGTTTCTGGCCGATCCTGAACTGAATGGTACTGGTAATACTGCCGAAATGATAAGCCACCTCGCCGAATAATTTTTTCCGCAGGGCAAAAATTCCGTCCAGTTTTTTGCGCGCTGCTTCATCCTGCTCCGCCTTCTCGACCAGCTCATGCATCAGGGGGCCGAACAGGCGATGAAACTCTCCGATCGAGACAAAGACCAGGCCGGGCTTGATCCTGGATTTGCCTTTAGAGAGCGAGCTGATCAGGTCGTTTTCCGCCTGGGAAAGATTGTGCTTCCGGGCCGCTTTGATCAGATTGGCCCTTTCCTTACGGCTCTTCAGCCAGGCCTGCAGATAGACCAATAGAAACAACAGCCCCAAAAACACCAGGATAATCAAGATGACGAGCTTGATTTCCCCAGGCTCAGGATTGGGGATGGTAAAGTACTTGAGCAAAGGCCTGAAACTTTCGTCCATGCTTGTCTCCCCCGCCGATACGACTCAGCTAGGGCTGCCGTACGGCGGCTTCTGGTCAATGATCGGCACCAGTAATTGAAGATTTCTTTCGTGTCCCAGGGCACTCAGGAAGCGCGTGATCAGCAGCTCCTCGATCCTTACTTTTTCTTTCTCGGCCAGGCCCTGGCAGTTCACTTTTCCCCCGGCCACCATATCGTGTCCTCCGGCGCTGCCCTTGCCTTTGACCAGCTTCTGAATCATCCTTCCGCAGCGGGCGCGAGTGTTGGCGCTGCGCATGCTGAGCAGGATAAAATCCGAGTTCCAGCCGATACACAGCGACCAGCTCCGCCGTTCGAAGCGCAGGAAAAGATCGGCCATCTGATGGATCATATCGGTCGAGTTCACCCGGCCAAGCCGGGTCACGACGATATTTTTATAATAATAGGTCTGGTTCAGCGCCCGGCTAAGGGTCTGGAAATAATCGTGCTCCAGGATCGGATATTTGATGCTCGACAGGATCCGGAGCCGGGCCTTGGGAATAAGCTTCTGATAGGCCTGGATGTCCTCCCGCCGGGCCTCCCGTCCCAGGTCCTGGGTTTCGGAAATCAGGGCGTAAGCCAGCGCTGTGGCCATGTGCCAGTCGATCTCCAGTTTCGCTTCCCGCAGGTACTCGAACATCAGGGTGCTGGTGGCGCCGAGCTCCGGGCAGATATGATTAAAAACGCCTCTCAAGGGTTTCTTGGGCGGATGATGGTCGAAAACCAGCAGAACTTTCGCGCCCTCGGGAAGCGAATGGTTCCGGGCCGCCGGTTGCGTATCGACCAGGGCGAAATTTGCTCTTTTATGCAGGCGCAAGCTCTCCAGGCTGTGTACCGGGATTGCCAGCACCCGGGCCATCGCCTTGTTCTCCGCCCTGCCGATCTCTCCTCCGTACGTCAGGGTGGAGCGGATATGAAAATGCCGGGACAGCAAATACCTCAGGGCCAGCATACTCGCCAGCGCATCGGGGTCCGGGTTGTCATGGCAAAGCAGAATGACGCTCTTTATTCCCTGGAGCGTGAGAGACAGCTCAGCGAATTTGTCTTTCAGTTCATCGATAGCCATGCTTTTTCCGGCCTGCATCGGGTTGAAGCTGCTAAACTATCTTCAGGAGTAAAGGCGTTCCAGCGCTTGAAGCGCGCCGGGGCTGGATATATTATAACTTTATGATAGACTAGATACAGGCGGATTGTCAACTGGCGCGGCCGGATTGCCCTAAATCCGCTATCCTTTCCCGCCGAACTTGTCTTGTAGCCTTCGTGCGGCTATATTGTTATCACTGTTCTTTAACTTCTAATGTCATAAATTTGGCCTGGAAATAAATTTTTGCATTTTTGGTATTTAGTCCCGGCTGTTCTTTCCTGAAAATGCCCATCGGCAGCCGGCGGCCGGCCTGCCGCCCGGTTGACCGGATGAATGAGAATATTTCTCCGGTGAGTCCGAAAACTGCCGCCGGATGCCGACTCAGCCCAAGCTGTGGTCCATGTTCAACAATGGAGGCCGGTAGCACGATGAAATCCTTGAGGAAGGCAATCTGGCTGTTATCCCTCGGATTGTTCAGCTTTTCCTTAGCTTCGGCACAAAGTCCGGAGTACTATAAAAATCGGCGCGGTGAAATTCTCTCCCGCCTTATTAACGCCGCGGCACTGATTCCCTCAGCCTGGGAGGGTGAGCTGGAAAGCTTCCGCCAGAGCAACAATTTCTTCTACCTCACCGGAATTGAGCAGCCGGATTTGCTGCTGCTGCTCGCGCCTTCAGCGCGCAGCCCGGAGACACTTTTTCTGCCGGCCAGAAACCTGGAAGAGGGCAGTATGTCCGAGGCCTGGACCGGGGCCAAGCTCGGTCCGGGGAAAGGCGCCGAGGAGCAAACCGGTATCGCCAAAACCGCGGCAAAAAACACTTTCGATTTTACCTTCGCCAACCTGGCCGGGGGCCTGGACAAGCTCTACTTTGACTATACTCCGGGACCGCTCGAAGGGCCGGTCAGCGCGGGCGAGGTTTTTCTAAGGGCCCTGCGGGATAAGTATCCGCACCTGCAGATTCTCCCTTTCTCCCGCCTGGTCGACAGCCTGCGGACAGTCAAGGACTCCAGCGAAATCCGCACTCTGCAGCAGGCCGTGGATATCACCGGCGCCTCATTGAGAGAGACGATTCCGCAGGTCAGGCCGGGGATGTTCGAGTACGAGGTCGAGGCCCTGATCGAATATGGTTTCGCGCGCCGGGGGAGCCAGCGGCCGGGTTTCCCATCTATCGTCGGCAGCGGGCCGAACACGACGGTCTTGCATTATGACAAGAACCGCCGGAAGATCGGGGCCGGCGAGCTGGTGCTGATGGATGTAGGAGCCGAGTTCGATTACTATACCGCGGATATCACCCGCACCGTCCCGGCCGACGGCCGTTTTACCGACCGCCAGCGTGAAATTTATCAGCTCGTTCTCGAAGCGCAAAAAGCAGGCTTCAAGGCGGTCCGTCCCGGTGTGACCCTGAAAGAGGTTCACCAGGCGGCGAAGAACGTGATCGATTCCGCCGGGTACGGTCAGTATTTTATACATTATACGAGCCACTTCCTGGGAATGGACGTCCATGATGTGGGGAGCCGGGAGATTCCGCTCAGCCCCGGGATGATCATTACGGTGGAGCCCGGTATCTACCTCCCCGCTGAATCCTTGGGCGTGCGGCTGGAGGATGATGTGCTGGTCACCGCGGACGGCTGCCGGGTGATGAGCGCTTCGATCCCGAAAGAGGTCCGCGAGATTGAGGCTCTGATGCAGTCGAAATAGGCCGGTCCACTGTTTACCCGGAGTCAATAGAATCGGCCCGGCCGGAGTTTTTTTCGCTTACAACTTGAGCAGCCGCGGAACATTGACTGGTTTGCCAGTGTAAGCAATGGTAGCATTCTGAACGATCAGCCCAATCACAGGCGATGAGCGCAAAACAGGCCCGAAAAGACAATAATCCGAAAAATACTGAAGGTGACAGCGTGAAATCTTTGGAGACGACAATTTCTCCCGAAAAGCCGGAGCGTGCCCGGGTCGCGGGCGAAAAGCCGGAGCTGAAGGGAAAGGAAGAGAGGCCGGGGGAATCCTCGCCTCTTGAAACAATCAGGGGAACCTTTATTGCGCTCCATAGATACTTTTCCCGGGCGGCGGACAAGAAATACTACAATTTCTTTTTCCGCCGGTCGGTGGTGGCTTCAATTATTTTCTTCATCACCCTGGGTCTGTTTCTTGATTATCTAAAACAGTTGCGGGCGCTGGAGGACAATCAGCCAGACTCCGAGCAGCAGCTGCTCGAGATGAGTCCGCGGACCCTGGTGGTGCTCAACGCCGTGCCCAGAACCACGCTGGCGCAGAAAAGGGTCGAGGTGCCGGTTATCAAGGAAGTCACCTTTGCGCTCGATGAGGTCCAGATCCCGAGACCGAATTTCGGTGCGATCGAAGTGGGTCCCGAGACCTCGACCGATGGCCAGGCGGGCACTGGAGGTAGCGGAAAAGGCAGCTCCCGCCGTCCCGAGCTGCTGATGCTGGTCCCGCCGGTCTATCCCAAAGAGGCCCAGAAAAAAGGCCTCGAGGGTACGGTGGACCTGCGGGTCCTGGTCACCGAACAGGGAACCGTGGATAAAGTGGAAATAACCACCAGCAGCGGCCATTCCGACATGGACCGGGCGGCCGTGGATGCCGCGAAAAGAACCCGTTTTCGCCCGGCGATCCGCAACGGCGAACGGGTCGCGATGTGGATCAACTACCCGATCCAGTTCGCTCTCACCAACGCCAACCGGAATTAAATCCCGCCTGTTCGGCATTGATTTTTTCCCTTCCTTAGCTTATAATGCTTTTGACCATATAAAGTTATCATTCTCAATTTGCAACGCTATTCAGGTTCCCCGCCTCTTAGCCCGGTCGACATGCAAATCAGCGGAGGAGTCCGGCCAGGATTCCAGCGAGAGAATTTCGCGCGTTCCGGCCCCCAGCTCCACCCTGAATTTCGGGCTTATAGTTTTATTACCTCGATCTACTGAAGTTTGCCCTTATGGTGACAATGCCGCATTTTGCCACTTATGTGCAAATTATCATTCGGAGTTGCCCAAGAAATTATGCCCGTTGATTTGAGAACATTTCTAACTAATTGAAAATAACTCAGTTATCCAAGTAAAAGATTCAGGTACAAAATATGCCAATTTATATGAAGCTAACGGCCAATCTCATATTTCTTTCTTGACCTTCAATGATAAATCCTGCCAGGGAGACTGAAGATGAATTATAGAAAAATTCTTGGTTTGCTGCTGCCGTTAATCCTTTTGGCGCTTTCTTTTAGCGCCAGGGAAATTCAGGCTCAGAACACTACTGTCCTCATTCCCGGGAAAGTGGTCAGTTTCGGCAGCGACTTCATCGAGCTGGAGGTTATAGACCCCACCAGCGGCCTTCCGATTGTCAAGAGGCTTGTCAAAGATCCTGCCGCCCCAATAGTGGATGCAAACGACCAGCCTACCACCAGTCTTCCGGCGGTTGGAGATTTCGTGGAATGCACGGGAGAACTCCAGGCCGACCAGTCGGTGAAAATCATCAAGATTAAAATAATGTCTTCGACAACTCCCCCACCGGATGGAGGAACTCCCCCGCCGGATGGAGGGGGCACTGTACCGACACCGGGATCGCCTGTCGAGGTTTCGGGGAAGATATCTCAGCTCGGCAGCAACCAGTTTATCCTGCTGATCCTTGATTCAAACGGTAACGTTATGCTGCAGTTCACGGTTCTGTTCAGTTTCCCGGCGAGCTTGTCCAATGACCAGATAGTCATAGTCAGGGGCACCTTGGGAAACGACCTGGTGAGTATCAATGCCACGGAAATACTTCCCGGCGGAGGGACACCTCCGCCGGATGGAGGGACACCTCCGCCGGATGGGGGGACTCCTCCGCCGGATGGGGGGACTCCTCCGCCCGGCGGCGAAGCTTTCGTCGGGATCGTGAAGAGCAACGACGGCACTAAGGTAGTGCTGGAAAGTTTTGATCCGGCCACCAACCAGGTCGTGATGATTAATATCATCACCAGTGCAACCACCATAG
>MFIX01000094.1:0-6357 GCA_001780825.1 Candidatus Glassbacteria bacterium RIFCSPLOWO2_12_FULL_58_11
AGTCGGCCTGGTCAAAGTGCGTCTTTTCCGGCCGTTCTCGAAAGAGGCCCTGGCGAAAGCCCTGCCCGTGACAGCGAAGAAGATTGCGGTACTGGACCGGACCAAGGAACCGGGCTCCCAGGGCGAACCCCTGTATGTGGATGTGCGCACCGCGATCGGCGAGGCGATGTCCGAGGGCCTGACCGGGATCAAGTCCTACCCGGTGATTGTCGGCGGGCGCTACGGACTCGGCTCGGCCGAGGTCAACTCCTCGATGACCAAGGCAGTGTTCGACAACCTGAAACTGGATAAGCCGAAGAACCATTTCACGGTCGGGATTATCGATGATGTGACCCACACCAGCCTGGATGTCGACCGCAATTTCAGCCTGCCCCAGCCGGGCACTACCCGAGCGATGTTCTACGGGCTGGGCTCGGATGGCACGGTGGGCGCGAACCACAACTCGATTATCATTATCGGCGAGAATACGGACAACAACGCCCAGGGCTATTTCGTTTACGATTCCAAGAAAGCCGGCGCGGTGACTGTCAGCCACCTGCGTTTCGGCAAGAAACCGATCCGCAGCACCTATCTGCTCGACCGGGCGAATTTCGTGGCCTGCCACAATTTCTCATTCCTCGAGAAATACGATATGCTGGGCAATGCCGAGGCGGGCGCTACATTCCTGCTCAACAGCCCTTACAGCGCCGCGGAGGTCTGGGACAAGGTGCCGATCGAGGTTCAGCAGGAGATTATCGACAAAAAGATCAATTTCTTCGTCATCGATGCGATCCGGCTGGCTTCCGATCTCGGCCTAGGCGCGCGGATCAACACGATAATGCAAACCGCCTTTTTCAAGATCACCGCGATCCTGCCGGTCGAAGAGGCGGTGGCTGCGATCAAGAATTCGATCCAGAAAACTTATGGCCGCAAGGGCGAGCGTGTGATCCAGATGAATTTTTCCGCGGTGGATGCCGGGCTGAACAATTTCGAAAAAGTCGCCGTGCCAGCCAAAGCCTCCGGCGCCCTGCGGATGAAACCGCCGGTGCCCGAGAATGCGCCGGAGTTTGTCAAGAATGTCACCGCCAAGATAATATCCGGCAAGGGCGACCAGCTCCCGGTGAGCGCCATGCCCTGCGATGGGACATTCCCCACCGGCACGACCATGTTCGAGAAGCGCAATATCGCGGTTGATATCCCCGTCTGGCTGCCGGATGTCTGTATCCAGTGCGGCCAGTGCTCCTATGTCTGCCCGCATGGCACGATCCGGATCAAGGCCTACAATCCCGCAGAGCTGGAAAATGCGCCGGGGACTTTCAAGTCCGCCGAGGCCAAGACCAAGAATTTCACGGGAATGAAATTCACGGTCCAGGTGGCCCCCGAGGACTGCACCGGCTGCGGCCTGTGTGTCGAGGCCTGCCCGGGCCAGGAGAAGGACGCCAACAAGCAGCCGACCGGCCGCAAGGCGATCAACATGGCCCCCCAGGTTCCCCTGCGCGAGGCCGAGGCCGAGAACTGGGATTTCTTCCTCGACATCCCGGAAACCGACCCCACGCTCTACAACCTGGCCTCGATAAAAGGCAGCCAACTGGTTCCGGCGCTGTTCGAGTTCTCGGGCGCCTGCTCGGGCTGCGGCGAGACTCCTTATGTGAAACTCCTGACTCAGCTTTTCGGTGACCGCCTGCTGATCGGCAATGCCACCGGCTGCTCCTCGATCTACGGCGGCAACCTGCCCACCACGCCTTATACCAAGCGCGCGGATGGACGCGGCCCGGCCTGGTCCAACTCCCTGTTCGAGGACTGCGGCGAGTTCGCGTTCGGCATGCGGCTGACTGCGGACAAGCTCAGCGAGTATGCCCGCGAGCTGCTGGCAAAGCTCAAGGACCAGGGGATCGCCGCGGCGCTGATCGAGGAGACCCTGAATGCCGACCAATCAGAACAAGCGGGTATCGAGGCCCAGCGCAAGCGTGTCGAACAGCTGCGGAAAGAGCTGGAAGGTAAGCAGAACATAATCGAGGTCAAGCGCCTGCTGCCGATCATGGATTACCTGGTGAAAAAATCGATCTGGGCGGTCGGCGGGGATGGCTGGGCCTATGATATCGGCTATGGCGGCCTGGACCATGTGATCGCCTCGGGCAAGAACATCAATATCCTCGTTCTGGATACCGAGGTCTATTCCAATACCGGCGGCCAGATGTCCAAGTCCACGCCGCTGGCGGCCACGGCCAAGTTCGCGGCAGGCGGCAAGCCGGTGGGCAAGAAAGACCTGGGCATGATGGCGATGTCCTACGGCAATGTATACGTCGCCGCTATCGCCATGGGCGCCAACATGACCCAGACGGTGAAGGCACTGATGGAAGCCGAGTCCTATGATGGGCCATCACTGGTTATCGCCTACTCGCATTGTATCGCCCACGGGATCAACATGACCAAGGGCCTGGACGAGCAGAAAAAGGCGGTCAACTGCGGCCACTGGATCAATTACCGCTACGATCCGCGGCTGGCGGCCGAGGGCAAGAACCCGCTCAAGCTCGACTGCAAGGAGCCGACTATCACGGTCGAGGAGTACGCCTACGGTGAGATCCGCTACCGCACCCTGACCCAGAGCGCACCGGAAAGGGCGGCGGTCCTGATCAAGGAGGCGGACCGCATGGCCAAGGCCCGCTTCAACTACTACAAGCAGCTTGCGGCGATCGACTGGGCGACGATCAACGGAGAGGGAAAGCCGCCGGAGGCGGCCAAACCCGCGGAGGCTGGGACTGAAAGCTAAGAAGCCCGTCTTGTGGAAGCGGCATTCAAGGATATGTATGATTGGTAAATCTAGCCGGGGACAGAGCCATGACGCCTGTCTCCGGCTTTTCTATCGAGTGCCCTGAATATTCAAGCCGAAACAGCCAAGATTTATGGAGGCTCTCCCATGACCGAAAAACAGCTACTGGAAAAAATGATCCGCTTCGAGCTCTGGATCGAGCCCCGTCAGCTCGACGTGGTCCAATCCGTGCTGGAGCGGGACAGCCGCCCGCTCGACCTGCTGACCCACATTCTCGTTTCCCAGGCGATCTGGCTCAACCGCATGGAGGGCCGCGCCGGCGAGGAGGACTGCTTCCCGGAGGCCGGCCTGGAACAATGCCGCCTGCTGGCTAAAATAGTCGAGGAGCGCTGGGGCGCTTTTCTCAAGAAGCTGACGGCAAAAAAACTGGAGGAGAGGATAACGGTCAAAAGACCGGACGGGGCTGTCATTCAGCCCCAGGTGCGGGACATTCTGCTCCAACTGGTTACCCACTCCGCACACCACCGCGGGCAGATGAACCTGCTGGTCAAGGAGGCCGGCGGAGAGCCCTCGAAAGACGGCTATATCCGGTATACGTTGAGTGAGCAATAGGCCGGGCGGGAGGGGGCGGCAAAAAGAGCAAAAAAGCATTAAGGGCATTGTAGCAAAGACTATAAGGTGCGGCCCCGGCATCCTTTTTGCGGACGCTCCTTCGATGGTCAAAGTGGCTGCGCCGGTTTGGCAAAAAGGATGCCGGGGCCGCACCGCTTAAAGCCCTATCCATCCAGTGCTTTTTCGCCTTGTATTATTCATTATCTCTCATTCCCGCACACAGCCAAAATAAATTTTCCGTAGGGGCATTGCATGCAATGCCTACCACACATCTGTGGTAGGACTTTTGTTCAAGGTCAAATCTCAGCCATCGTGTCCCAATATAACAGCTCGAAGCCCTGCAGCAGCCGGGCCGCCCGGACAATCAGCCGCGGCTGGATTCCACGGGCCAGGCCGACGGAGATTACTCCCAGCGCTGCCTTTTCGAACTCCGGCGGAGTTTCGGCGAACAGGTCGAAGAAAAACAGGTCCTGATCTTTCATTTTGTAGCGCTTCCGCAGGGCCTTTCCCATTCGGGCGCAGTTGGCGCCCCAGGCGGCGAAATTAACTAAAAAAGCTCCGGCAAGCTCCGCATCTGACCCGTAGCAGCCGAGCCAGGCCACATAATGCGCATAGGCCACGCCCGCCGGAGCAGGCTCATAAGCGGCCAGTTTGGTTTCGCTAAGGCCGAGCGCCCGGCCGAATTTGAGCAGGGCCTCGAATGCCGCCGCTTCCCCCTGGAGCAAATTTACAAGAAAACCGCGGCTTTTCAGGGTCCCGTGACGGTTTATCAGTTGCGCAATGCTGCGAAGGTCGCTGCCGATTATGTGAAATTGATGCCCGGCGAATCCCTGGAGAGATTTTTTCGATATTTCTCCCGCCTCCAGGGCTTTTATATAAGGGTGGCGGCAAATTCTATTATCGATAGTTTTGAGCTGCGCGCGAATTTTTCCCACGATCCGCCCGGCATCAGCCTTAGCCATCGCCCTGCTCCTTTGAAATCAAGTGATTTAGACTCTGTTTTACTTCGGGATAAGCTCTTTCTTTTTCTCGCGCCCGCCGAGCCGCAGCCCCGGCTTGCCCGCATTGCGCCACTGGAAGGGCAGCCTGCGCGTGCCGCTGCCGTCTTTCTCCAGCTCTAGCTCCTCACCCCGGCCCAGCAGCAGCTCCACTCCGCGCTTGGCTGCCTCCATACCCGGCTCGCGCACCTCTCGGTAGCCTTTGGCCAGCTCAGGCGCATTGAGCGCCTCTACCCAGGCCCGGTAGCTGGGCCGCTCGCCCTGGCGGCCGATAAACGGCTCGACCACCCGGCAGGTGTACCAGCCGATAAACTCCTGCTCCACGGCGTGCCAGCCGGGCAGCAGACGGCGCAGGAATTTCATCCGGCGCATGATCCGGAGCTGCCACTGGCGTGTCGTGATCTTGATCCGGAAGTCCCGGCCGAAAAGGGTGAACTGCGGAGTGGTGAAATGACGGTAGCTTAAGCTGTCTCCGCGGGAGGGGTCGATATTGAAATACTCGCGGTCGCGCTCGATCTTGCGCGCGCAGGTCAGAAGATGAGAGACATGCACCTCATCCTTGAGCACCATCACCCGGTGCAGGTTATGGATCAGGGCCAGGGTGGCACGGAAGCCCTCCCCTGAACTGTCTCTGCGCCAGGCGCGCAGGACATAATCCAAATATTCTTCCGCATACGCCGGACCGCCATATTGAAGGACATCCTCCAGACGGTAGGCCAGGCCGGTCAGGTCCTCCTCGCTTAATTTCAGCTCGGCGCGGGCTTTTTGCATGAGACTGCCGAATGCGCCCGCCAGGCGCTTGCCGCCCGGATCTTTCGCCATCCAGCCTTCGATCCGCGCAAGCTCCTCCTCCAGGGAGAGCTTTTTCTCCGGGGCGATAAGAAGGCCGCGGTCGAGCACTAGCTGGCGGCCCAGCTCGAAAGCCAGCCGGTTGGTTTCGAGGTCCCAGGCAGCGACAGTGTCTTTCATCCCTTTGAGAATATTCTCCCGGCTCAAGGGGATCCAGCCGCGCTGGTAGGCCATCCCGATCAGCACGGTGTTGAGGAAGCGGCTGTGGCCGCAGTACTTTTCGGCCACTGTCTTGACATCCTCGCAGAGGAAGCCGTCCGGGCGAAGGTAGGGAGCGATCTGGCGCTCCAGCTCGGCGGGCTCGAAATCGCTGGTCCCCTGGATGGTCTCGAGGGTCTGGTTCTTGGCGTTACTGACCACGGCGCAAGTGATCCCCGGCGAGCCGATACTTACATGGTGCGCGGCATCCAGGGCGCGGGCCACCTCCAGGATATCCAGCCCGATAATTAGCTGGCTTTTGCCTTCCGGCACCAGCGGCCCGGTCACCTCGCCCGGAGGGGAGAAGACCAGCACGCTTTTCACCGAACCGTTGCGGATCGCCATGCCCTTGCGGTTGTGCAAGGTCAACCCGTAGCCCTGGTACATCCCGGCCCGGGCCAGGATTGCGGTCACCGTGTTGGAGCCCTGGCCGCCGAACCCGCAGATATAGCCGCGCCAGCGTCCATCCAGGGGCTGCGGCTCAATCTCGGGCAGCTCTCCCAGACGGGCCTCGGCGATCCGGCTGGCCGGCTCCCGCTTGCGGCGGATCAGCACCTCCTCAAATGAGGGGCAGGCCTCCACCCGGTAGCAGGCCCCATCACTGACGCAGGCGTTGGGATCGATCTGAACCTTTTTGCCCAGGCGCGTGGGCACTCGCTCCAGCCCCACGCAGCCGGTCTTGCGCGTGCATTCGAGGCAGTCCTCGCAAACCTCGCGGGTGATATTGATCTTGCGCTCGGCCGGCAAATAGCCGAAACGCCGGACCACCTCCCGGAGATTTTTCTTGTTAATCCGGCCTTCTTTGATTGCGCAGGGCTTTTTCGAGATGATGACCTTGAGCCCGTCTTGCAGCAGCAGCTCTTCGGCGGTTTTGCGGTAGTGGTACTCATCGCCCGGGTCGACAGTCACCACCGGCACGCCGGAGCCCACAATGCCGCGCACCACCCTTTC
>MFIX01000094.1:6482-10867 GCA_001780825.1 Candidatus Glassbacteria bacterium RIFCSPLOWO2_12_FULL_58_11
GTGTCATTGTCCAGGATAAAAACCAGCAGGTCTTTCTTGTGCCGGGCCAGGTCGGAGATACCGGCCAGCCCGGTGTGGAAGAAAGTCGAGTCGCCGATCATTACCGTGCGCTTGTTGCTCACAAAGGGCTCGAGGCCTGCTGCGGCCCCCAGCCCCTGGCCCATGGCCGACATGTCGTGCATCAGGCGGCTGTCCCAGATACCGCTGAACATCGAGTAGCAGCCGATATCGCCGTGCACCACCAGGTCCTGGGTCTGCGTGGTCCGGTGCTGGCGCTCCATGTACTCAGGCCGGCTCACATCGGCGATCATGTCCATCAGCAGGTTGCCCGTGTCGCGGTGCGGGCAGCCGGCGCAGAATGTCGCCGAGCGGGCCGGGCTGTAAACTTTATACCCGGTCAACTCCTCGACCAGCTTCATTTCCCGGCCGATCCGGTCTTTATGTTCGGGATACTTTTCCTGGAAAGTCCGGCCGAGGGTGCTGATAAAGAGAGAGGGGCTGTGGCCACGCGAGGCGGTCAGGCACTCCGAGCCGTCGGGAAATTTTTTGCCGAAGACGACTGGGACCTCCGAACCCGCAAGTTTTTTTGCCTGGCGCAGGTCGTGAAGGAGTACTTTGACCTGGTCCTCGATAAAAGGACCCTTCTCTTCCAACACCACGACGGTCCTCACGGCCCGGGCAAAGGCGAGCAGGGGCCGCGGATCGACCGGCCAGACCAGGCCGAGCTTGAGAATGGGCACCCGGCCGGACAGGCCGAGCTCGGCCAGGGTATCCTCGAGGTACAGGTACGAGGGTCCGGCGGCGATAAAGCCCAAGGGGTATTTTTCTGCTTCCGAAAAGTTGAGCAGCGTGTCGAAACCCAGCCTGCGGCTGTGTTTGTGGACCGAGGGCAGGCGCTCCTCCAGCAGGTGGACCTCGCTGCGCGAACTGGCCGGCGGGATCATCACCCGGCGGCCCAGGTCCAGCGCGGCGGTATCCAGGTTGACCCGCGCGCGCGTGTTGATCGCTGGGTAGCGGTTGGGCCGGACCGTCACGGTCCCGCCGCCATCCGCCTGGGCCGTGGTGATCAGGTAGGTGACATAAAGCTCGGTAGCCGCCGAGAGCTGGAAAGAGAGATCGACCCAGTCTTTGATCTCCTGCCAGCCGGCGGGCATGATCACGGGCATGAAAATGGAACGGCTCTTATAGCGCGAATCGGCCGGGGTTTGGGTACTCGAACAGTGGGGGTCATCGCCGACCATCACCACCGCGCCGCCGTTCGGATTGGCCCCAGCCAGGTTGCTGGTCTCGAATACATCCGTGGCCACGTTGAAGCCTACGCTTTTCATGATCGCCACCGCCCGCAGCGGCAGCGCCTGGGAGCCATTGACCCGCGCCGCGGCCAGAGCCTCGTTGTTCGCCACCACCGCCTCGATCCCATGCTCCAGGAACAGCTCCGCGTTCTGGCTGATCACATCGAGAGTTTCCGCCACCGGCGAGCCGGGATAACTCGAATAGAGCGAAACCACGGCCTCCAGCGCGCCCTTGATCAGCAGCTCGTTGCCGGTATAGACATTTACGCCCTCGCTCTGGGTGAATCTCGGGTCTGTCTTAGCCATGTTTCTCCGGGAGGCTAGAATTCAGATTCCGCTGTGGCTGCAGGTTACTCCAAGGCTGAAGAACTTACCGAAAGTCATGCCGGGCAGCCTTCCTTTATACATTGACAGTTGCCGGGTCATGCGGCACGCCCGTCCGAAGGCCGATTTAAAATATAACTGAGAATCTATTTCAAAGCAAATCCGATCTCTCTGCCTGTGGCTCGGCTCTCTTGCGGACAACTCTCTCTCTGCTCCCCGGCGACCGTACCGTCCAAGGCAGATTGAGGCATCTGAAATTCAGTCACAAAAAGAAACACCCTCATCATTACCGAAGATGAGGGTGCTCCTGCGTTGCGCTATTTTCAAACAAAATTAATAATCTTCCAGGTGCTTGAACTCGGCGTTCTCCAGCCAGGTGTGCGGGCGGGAGACAAAGGTTATTATGTTCTCAATAATATGGAAATGCCGTTTCTCCTCATCCGCGAGCTTGAGCAGAATCTCTTTCTGCTCTTCGGTTTCCACAACGCCGCTTTTCTCCTCGTAAAAATCCTGGCTCTTCTTTTCCAGCTCCCGGGCCTTTTTGTACATCTCGATCTGCGGCTGATCCGGGGAGGGCTCTTCGTGCCGCTCTTTCATCTCGGCGAAAATGTTTTTGACATTAGCCAGGATTTTAGTTTCCGGGACTTTCGGCGTGCGGGTTTTCATCTCGAGGAGGATCTGATAGTGCTTGACCTCTTCCTCGGCCAGCATGTTCATGATCGTCTCGATGCCCCGGTCTTTGGTTTTACGCGCGATTTCCCGGTAATATTCTTCACCGTCTTTTTCCATTTGCATGGCAAAGTCAAAAATATTCATTTTTTCCTCCAAAATTTCAAGGCGCCAGCCTGGATTGCTAATTTTCCATCATTCAAACTTCTGGAAAAAGATACATCTTGCCCAGTTACCTGTCAATCAAAATACCGTGGCGGATGTTCCTGAACTTCCGGCTTTGCCGGCAATCCGGGAGTAAATGTGGTTTTTCAGGAGCGCGGGAAAAGTAATGCGTCCTGAGCGAGGAATAGTAGCACCGTGTCAGGGTTTCCTCGGCCCGGGCAATGTTGAAAAAAGTGTTTGATTTAAAAATGGATTAATGATAGTATTTCCAATTGAAAAGCAAAGTAAGCGGCAACCCGGCACAGCTTTAAAAAAAGGATTTGCACCATGGCCTACAGGAATCAGCGCTCGTTTATCGAGCTGCTGGAGAAGCGGGGCGAGCTGAAGCGGATCGGCTATCCGGTAAGTCCCGAGCTGGAGATAACCGAGATCGCCGCCCGCCTGATGCGCTCAGGAGGTCCGGCGCTGCTGTTCGAAAATGTCCGGGGCAGCCGGATGCCGCTTTCGATAAATTTGCTGGGCAGCCGCAAAAGGATGGCTCTGGCCCTGGGGGTGGAGGAAGTGGAGGAGATCGCGTCGCGGATCGAGGGGCTGCTCTCGACCAAGGTTCCGGAATCTCTGATGGGCAAACTGGCCCTATTGCCGCGCCTGCTCGATCTAACCCGCTATCCGCCGCGCGCGGTGAGCGGCGGTCCGGTCCAGGAAATTGTGGAGCAGGGCGACAAGGTTGACCTGGGAAATATCCCCGTGCTCACCTGTTGGCCCGAGGACGGCGGCCCTTATTTCACTTTGCCGCAGGTTATTACCCGCGACCCGGTAAGCGGGATGCGCAATGTCGGGATGTACCGGATGCAGGTGTACGACCGCAATACGACCGGCATGCACTGGCACATCCATAAGCACGGGGCGCACCATTTCGAGCAGGCCCGCCGTCTGGGACAGCGGCTAGAGGTCGCGGTGGCATTCGGCGGCGACCCGGCGCTCACCTATGCCGCCAGCGCGCCATTGCCGGATACGATTGAGGAGTACCTGTTCGCCGGGTTCCTGCGCCAGGAGCCGGTCGATCTGACTAGGGCGCGCACCGTGGATCTCGAGGTGCCAGCCGAGGCCGACCTGGTGCTCGAGGGCTACGTGGACCCCGCGGAACCTCTGCGCCGCGAAGGGCCGTTCGGCGACCATACCGGCTACTACAGTCTGGCGGATGACTACCCGGTGTTCCATTGCACCGCGGTCACTCGCCGGAAAGATGCGATTTACCCGGCAACCGTGGTCGGGCCCCCGCCGATGGAGGACTACTGGATGGGCCACGCAACCGAGAGGATCTTTCTGCCGCTGCTGCGCCTGGTGGTCCCGGAGGTGGTCGATTATCACATGCCGCCGGAGGGGGTGTTCCATAACCTGGTGTTTATCTCTATCCGCAAGCGTTATCCGGGCCAGGCGTACAAGGTGATGCACGCGCTCTGGGGACAAGGGCTGATGATGCTGGCTAAGGTGCTGGTGGTGGTGGATGAGCAGGTGAATGTCCAGAACCCGGCTGAGGCCTGGTGGGCCGCCTTGAACAATATCGATCCCCAGCGCGACACGATTTTTACCCCCGGCCCGGTGGATGCCTTGGACCACGCCTCGCGGCTGCCGCATTACGGCACCAAAATGGGACTGGATGGGACCCGCAAGCTCCCGGAGGAGGGATTTACCCGTCCTTGGCCCAGAAAGATCGAGATGAGTGCGGAGGTAAAGCGCAAAGTGGACAGTATCTGGAAGGAGCTGGGGCTGGATGGCTGAGCCGCGGGCGAACGGAATGGGCGGGTTGAAAGGTGCGGCGGGCCTGTTCAGCGGACTGGTTATGCTTCCGCACACCCTGTTTGCGCTGCCTTTCGCCCTGACCGCGGTAGTGCTGGCCAGCTACCGGACCGCGGTGGATCTTGTTACCCTGCT
>MFIX01000094.1:10903-15469 GCA_001780825.1 Candidatus Glassbacteria bacterium RIFCSPLOWO2_12_FULL_58_11
GGCGATGGGATTCAACCGGCTGATCGACCAGCGGGTCGATTCGGCTAATCCCCGCACCCGGAACCGTCACCTGCCCGCCGGACGGCTGAGCCGCTTCCAGGCCTCGCTGTTCGTGCTGGGCTCGGTAGCTGCTTTCGAGATCGCGGCCTGGGCTCTCGGCCGTCTGCCTTTCGCGCTGAGCCCGGTGGCCCTGGCGCTCGTTTTTTTTTACAGCTATACCAAATATTTCACTTCGATCAGCCACCTGGTACTCGGCCTCTGTCTTTCAATCGCTCCCGTAGGCGCTTATATTGCCGTCACCGGAAGTTTCTACTTGGGAATTTTCGTGCTGGCCGCGGCGGTGGTTTTCTGGGTCGCCGGGTTCGATATCATCTATTCGCTGCAGGATGAGCAGTTCGACCGGCGGTCCGGCCTGTTCTCCTTGCCCGCGAAACTGGGCGCCTCCCGGGCGCTGACCCTGAGCCGGGTGTTCCATCTGTTGAGTTTTCTTCTGCTTTGCGCGGTGGGACTTTTCTTCCCCGTCGGGGCCTTTTACTGGGCCGGCTGCCTGCTGGTCGGATCGATGCTGATTTACGAGCACCGGCTGGTCAGCCCGGAGGATATCAGCCGGGTCAATGCGGCATTTTTCACGGTGAACGGAGCGGTGAGCCTGTTGTTTTTCGCCCTTAACCTGCTGGACCGGCTGGTCTAGAAGCGTGTTGATTTAACATTTGCTCTTTCCTGATTTAGGCAAGTGGTAATTGTGATAATATTGTAACACTATAATCTATAAGCAATTGTAGGGGTGGTTCGTGAACCGCCCCTACAGCGCATATCCGGTTGCACTGGAACATCAGTTTTACGCCAAAACTGGCGCAGGGGCGCACCCGCGTGTGCGCCCGGGCAGACACATTGGTCCGCCCCTACAGCCCGGGTTTACAAGGCGTAGCAGGAATATTGCGACATGCATTTGGCAATACGAATATTCCATTGAAAGGATTTCTCAAGTTGACGAGACAAGCCGAATCAACGGGCGAAAAGCCGGTAATCGTGGCCATAACCGGGGCGAGCGGCGCGCTCTATGCGCTCGGCCTGCTGAGCCAGCTCTGCGGCAAGGAGATTCCCGTGGACCTGATTGTCAGCGAGATGGGCCGCGACATGCTCCGCCGCGAAACCGGGATTCCGGCCAAAGGCTCCCTGCGCGAGCACCTGGCCGAGCGTGAAATTGTTGCCGACAACCTGCGAATCCACGAGGTGGATGACCTGGCGGCCGCTCCGGCCAGCGGCAGCTACCAGGCCAGGGCGATGGTGATCTGTCCCTGCAGCGTAAAGACCCTCAGCGCGGTTGCCGCGGGCGCCTGCCGTACGCTTGTCGAGCGCGCCGCCGAGGTGACTCTGAAAGAGCGGCGCAAGCTGCTGCTCGTGCTCCGGGAATCCCCCTACAGTCTGACTCAGATCGAGAACATGCGCGCCGTGACGCTTGCCGGCGCGATTGTCCTGCCCGCCAGCCCCGCATTTTACCACCACCCTAAAAATATCAGCGACCTGGTGGATTTTCTGGTAGCCCGGATTCTCGACCAGCTTGATATTCCGCACACGCTGTTCCGACCCTGGGGCCGGGAAGAAAGCTAGCGGAAAAATCTTTCAAAGCCTTAACTATAATTCGCCTAAAAGGTTATAAAATATATTTAAGATTTATTCCGAATTGCCGATAAACAAAATATGTTTTTTATTTATCGAGATTGATATGCACTCTCAGTATTATTTATCGGAGAATGGGGCCGCGGGATGAGCTTGTCGATAGATAGTGCCGGTTGCGGACTGGAAGTACAAGCCATGCTGCAAAAGAAAATTCTCGAGTTCCAGACTGATAACGCTAAACAACTGATAGAGGGCACTGCTCAAGCCCAGGATGCAATAAAACAACAGCAGAAGGGTATTTCCTCCGCGGGCCGGGTGGATTTGCTGGCCTGATGGCTTACACAAGTTCGAAAGACAATTTAAACGGCTGGAATCCCGCTCCGGGGCTCCGGCCATTTTTTTATCCCTAAGGCGAAACTTCCCGGGTGCGGGTTGGGAATCCGCCAGGCCCGGGGCGGGTCCGCCGCACTTTCCGGATTATTTATTTGGAAATTTCCGGCCGGTAAATTAGAATGATAAAAGAGTTACCAGGCCAGGCGGCGCGTGCGGCGCCGGGAATCAGCTTGTTCAGCATTCAGGGAAAAGGCGGAGAATAGCGCATGGCAAAGACAGTGCTGATCACCGGGGGAGCGAAAAGGATCGGGAGAGAACTGGCGCTTTCTATGGCTTCCGCCGCGTACAATATCGCGTTGCATTACAGCTCTTCCGCGGAGGAGGCTGAAAAGACAGCGGAAGAAATCCGGGGCCGCGGAGTAGAGTGCCAGACCTTCCAGTGCGACCTTCGCGAGGAGAGAGAACTGCTGGAGCTTGTCCCCCGCGTCGCCGGCCGGATGCCGGAACTCGAGGTCCTGATCAACAGCGCTTCGATATTCCGCAAGGGTGCTATCGCCGAGACCGGACCGGAGTTTTTCGACTCGCACCTGGCGATAAATCTCAAGGCCCCTTTTTTCCTGTCTCGAGATTTCGCCAAGCTTTGCCGCAGGGGGCAGATTATCAACTTGCTGGATACCCGGGTGGCCCGGAATGATTACGGTTATGCGGCCTACACGCTGGCTAAGAAAGCGCTGCTCGAGCTGACAAGACTTTCGGCCCGGGAGTTTGCCCCCGGGATACGGGTCAATGCGGTGGCCCCGGGGCTGATCCTGCCGCCTGAAGGCGGCTCGAAAGAGGCTTTCGAGAAAATGGCCGGTAAAATACCGCTGCGCAAAACCGGCGGACCCCTGGATGTGCTCCGGGCGGTCGAGTACCTGTTGAAAGCCGACTTTCTCACCGGCCAGGTAATTTATGTCGATGGAGGAGAGCACCTGGAATAATGACAGCCAAGATCAGGATCAAGGATCTCGCGCTCCGGGCGGTGATCGGCCTGAACGACTGGGAGCGCGAAAAAAAACAGGACCTGTTAGTCAATATCGAGCTCGAGTTCGAAGCCGGGACGGCGCTGGAGTCCGATCGCGTGGAGAATACAGTTGACTACAAGGCGATCAATAAGAATGTGATCGACAGCGTGGAGAGTTCGGAATTTTTTCTGCTGGAATCCCTGGCCGGGCATGTCCTGAAAATTGTCCTGGAAAATCCGCGGGTGCTGGCCGCCACGGTCGAAGTGGACAAGCCCCACAGCCTGCGTTTCACCCGCTCGGTATCGGTAGTGGTCTCCGCGAGAAGGTAATGCTGAACAGCGCTGTCATCTCGGTCGGCTCGAATATCGACCCGGAAGCCAATATCGAAAAGGCCCGGCTGCGCCTGTCCTGCAGCCAGAAGCTGGTCGGAGTCTCGGCGTTTGTCAGGACCCGCCCCATCGGCAAGCTGGATCAGCCGGATTTTCTCAACGGCGCTTTCCTGGTCTCCACCGGCCTGGAGCGATCGGACTTCATAAAACTTCTCAAAGAGATCGAAAACGAGCTGGGCCGGGTGCGGACCGCTGATAAATACGGTCCGCGCTCAATCGACCTCGATCTGGTGGTCTGGAACGGCCGGGTGGTGGATGAGGATTTCTACAGCCGGAGCTTTGTCCGGGATGCGGTAGTCGAGCTGCTGCCTGAGCTTGGCAGCCAGGCCGGGCTTGACAGGAATGGCGCTTTTGACAATAATTGATGCTACTGAGGTACGGAAATAACGGGTGGCCTAATTTTCTGGAAAGTGGCGGGAAAAACTACCGTGGCCGCCAAAAAATTTTGGGGTTTGGATTCGACATAGGAACTGGCTAATCCAAAGAGTCATCCCGGCAGCCTTTTGCAGCCGGAGACCAATAGAATCCCCTTAAGCGATCAACTTTAGAAAAGGCGGTTATGCGACTTTAGGGCATTCCATATAAGTCGTGCTGTATTAGAGCGATTGCCAAAATACATTGGCCATTCGAAGATTCATTAAACTAAAACGGCTGTTCGAAAAGGAATAAACTTTTGGCAAGCACTCTAAATCTCAAGGAAAGGGACCGAATGGCAGGAAAGAGAAAGCCCAAAGGCAAACTGAGCGACCGGAAAATCCGCGAACTGGTCTTTTCAGCCGGAGAGTGCTGTCTCGAGAAGAAAGCGGATGAGGTGGTGGTGCTGGACCTGCGAAAAATTTCGGATATGACCGACTATTTCTTGATTGCCGGAGGCTATACCGACATCCACGTGCGCGCGGTGGCCGGACACGTGATGGAAGCCCTCGAATCCCGCCATAAGCTGACCCCCTGGCACGTGGAGGGCCTCGAGCACGGCCGCTGGGTCCTGGTGGATTATGTCGATTTCGTGGTTCACGTATTCCAATCCGAGACCCGGAAATTTTACCAGCTCGAGCGTCTCTGGAGCGATGCCCGGAGTTACGAGATCAAGGATGAGGAACCGCTGCCCGGGAATAAGAATTGATGGATGCATTTAATCGAAAAAGATTCGTCGCGGCTTGCTGCGTGGTAAACAGTAATCTTGCAAAGGTAAAAGCTTAAATCCCCCCGCCCCCCATTTG
>MFIX01000095.1:0-81 GCA_001780825.1 Candidatus Glassbacteria bacterium RIFCSPLOWO2_12_FULL_58_11
GCTTCGCCACTCGAGGACCGCCGGCCGCTCCGGGAGCATGCCGGTAAAAACATCATCCATTTTCAGGCTGGAGACCTGTCG
>MFIX01000095.1:221-2169 GCA_001780825.1 Candidatus Glassbacteria bacterium RIFCSPLOWO2_12_FULL_58_11
GACCGCGTAGGAAATCTTCAGCCCCCAGCGGTCGAGGCTATATTCGAGGCTAAGGCTGTGCTCAAAGTCAAATTTATTGTAGAGCGGGCCGCCAGGGGAAAAATCGATGGTCATAGTCACCCGCGCGGCCAGGCTGTCCGAGACAAGCTCCGAGTACTCCCAGATGGCCTCGCGCACCAGGCCGTGGATCCAGGTGTCCTCCCGGTTGACTCCGAAATCGAATTTGCTGCCCTCGAAACTGAACTTGCCTTGCGGGATACGGCAGGGCGTGGGATAGAGCACAGGTATGCCGTACTCCGAGCCGTTGAATGCGGCCAGCGACTGCGGCCCGAGGATCAGTTTCACCCCCTCGTAAACCAGGCTGAACAGGTTGGCTCCGGCCGCTGGGCAGATTCTCGCTTCCAGCGTGTGCCCGCCCTCACGGCGCAGTACCACCACCTGTTTGCCGCTTGCGCTGTCGGTTTCCACTGCCGCGCTGAATGAAAGCTTTTCCATTGTCCGGCCGGGCTCGGTCTGCCCGGACTCCCGGCGGCCGCAGCCATTGAAAGCAAAAACCAGGAAAAGCGCCAGCGTAGGAATAGACATCCAACCTCTGGTCATAGTAATCTCCCGGAACGGGTTTGACGGGATATTTTATGGATTTTAGAAGTGTGTTGATTTGACATTTGCTCTTTCCTGATTCAGGCAAGTTGCTTTTGTGAAAACAACGTAACATTATAAAATATAAGCAAATGTAGGGGCAGTTCGCTAACCGCCCCTGCGGCGGTCGGGGAATAAACAGCCGCCTGGGAATCTCTCAACACGTTTCTAATATCTTATGAGTTAAGAAGTTCGACAAATATTCCTCGTTCAGTATTAATTCCGGCCGCAGCCCTTGTCAATCCATTTCCAGGAATTTCCGGGCAAAATATCAAATATCATTTCAAATAAGCTTGGAATTTTGGGCCGGAAGAATTATATAAGGAGACAATCATTTAAATTAACAATCATTCTCAAAAAGAGTTCGTTGAATTTCAATTGAATCAGCTCATGGAGGCGGGAAGATATGCGGATCGGCGGCGGCGAGCATACCTACGAGTGGATCGAAAACTGGGCCCGGATACCGGAGAGCGCCAGCGACAGAGCCAATGGCCGGACCCATGGCGTGGCGGTGGACAGCCGGGGAAGGATAATCGTTTTCCACCAGGCCGACCCGGCGGTGCTCTTTTTCGATGACTCGGGCAAGCTGCTCAGCGCCTGGGGGGACCGTTTTCCGGGGGCCCACGGCCTGACCCTGGTCCGCGAGAACGGCAGCGAGTATCTCTGGCTCACCGATCACGATACGGGCGAGGTGGTCAAGACCACCCTGGAGGGCCGCGCTGTGCTCAATATCGAGCGGCCGGAGCTGAAGATTTACCGGGAGGGCAAGTACGCCCCGACCTGGGTGGCGGTCAACGAGGAGCGTTTCGGCGGCAATGGCGACATCGGGGTGACCGATGGATACGGGATGAGCTGCATCCACCGCTACGATAAGTCCGGCGGCTACCTGGGCAGCCTTGACGGCAGCGAGGGCCGGGCCGGAGCGTTCAAATGTCCGCATGCGCTCTGGCTGGACACCCGCCACGGCGAGCCCGAGCTCTATATCGCCGACCGGGGCAACCACCGCATCCAGGTTTACGACCTCGAGAGCCGCTTCAAGCGCGCCCTGGGAGCGGACCTGCTCACCAGCCCCTGCGGGTTTTTCACCCACGGCGAGTTCCTGCTGATCCCCGAGCTGTATGCCCGTCTGGCCGTGCTCGATGGCGAGGACCGGCTGGTCTGCTACCTCGGTGAAAACGAGGCGGTCTGCAAGCTCGAGGGCTGGCCCAACCATCCGAAGCACTTGATCGAAGTAGGCAAGTTCAACAGCCCGCATCACCTGGCCGCCGACCCCGCGGGAAATATTTACGTGGTGGAATGGATTATCGGC
>MFIX01000095.1:2198-12103 GCA_001780825.1 Candidatus Glassbacteria bacterium RIFCSPLOWO2_12_FULL_58_11
GCCGGGTTGCCGGATATTAAATCCATTCAGAATCCCACCTGTCAGCTCTCCCCTGTCAAGCTGCCCGCCATAGCCGGATTTTAAAAAATCATTTATCCGGCAGGCCGGCTGTTGTAATTTAAATTCAAACACCTCCTTTATACCGGAAACCGCGGCATGCTAACCCGGCTGAAGCGTTTTGCGCTGAGCACCGTGATATTTTTCCTGGCGGCGCTCTCTTTCGGATACGCGATTTGCCTGTGGTACAGGCTGCGCGACCACAGCCCCGCTCTTTTCGCCGAACACCGCCCGCTGGCAAAAGTCGCTGAGCTGCAGGCGGAGCTAGATTCGACTGGGCTGGCCGAGAGCGCTTTCAGCCTGACCGATGACCGGGGACACCGGACCGCCGTTATTCTCCAGCGTCCCGCCGCGGCCGCTGAACCGCTGCCGGCCGTGCTTATCCTGGGTGGACAATATACCGGCGCCAGGGCGGTCCGTTTGGTCCGCCTGGGCCGGGCGGCTCTGCTCTGCGCGATGGACTACCCCGCGGTGCCGACCGGGAAAATTACGCCGACCCGGGTTCCTCGCCTCCTTTTCCGGCTGGACCACGCGGCAAGGGATGCGGTCGGGATGAGTTTCAGCGTGCTGGACTTTCTCTGCGCCAGGGCAGATGTGGATACCAGCCGGATCACGGTCCTGGGGGCCAGCTTCGGCGTGCCATTTGCGATAATCGCCTCTCTCGACCCGCGGGTTAAAGCCACGGTGCTGATCCAGGGCGCGGCCGGCCTGGAGGAAGTGATCGACTGGAACCTGCGCAAAAGAATCCGTTTCACCGTGCTGCGCAAGCCGGTCAGCTTTCTGCTCGGCACCCTGACCGCGCCCTATGAGCCGGCCTCTTATATCGGTCGTCTGGCTCCGCGGCCGGTCTTACTAATCAATAGCCGGCAGGATGAAAAGATACCGGCGGCCTGCGCCGAGGAGCTTTACAGCCGGTCAAAGCCTCCCAAAGAGCGGCTTTGGATCGACTCGCCCCATCTCCATCCCTCGCGCTCCGGGCTGATCGACTCGCTCAGCGCAACCGTTTCGGACTGGCTGGTGAGCAAAGATTTGCTTTAAACGGTGTACTTTTCCGGCATAGTTTTATATACTATTCTTCTGAGTACATTACTCATGCCGCTTCGACGGCAAAACTTAAGATTTCTTTCCGACCTTCGGTAATACCGGCGCTGTCCGCTGACCAATAAATTTATCCGCAGGCTTGTATCCAATGGTTTTTTCATTCCTTATCCGGGAGGCTCGAAATGCGTAAATTCTCGGTCTGCATCCTGACAGCGGCGGTTGCTTTATCGGCTATTTTCAGCGGCTGCATCCCCCAGTCCGGCGGCGACCTGCAGCCCCTGGCGGCTCCGCAATCCGAGAGCTCCGGCTGGCGGGTGCTCGGGCCGGGCGGCGGCGGAGCCCAGTTCGAGCCGACAATCAGCCCGGCGGACCCAAGTCTGGTTTTCGTGCGCTGCGACATGACCGGGGCCTATGTCTCCGAGAATGCCGGCGAAAGCTGGCGCATGTTCAACCTGCGCACCGTGGTCCAGGACTTCGAATTCGACCCGAACGACCCCAATGTCGTCTATGCCTCGAACAGCGGGCTCTACCGTTCCGAGGACCGCGGCAAGCGCTGGCGGCTGATCTATCCCGATCCCGCCAATGTCACCGCCGAGCTGATGCTTGGCGACCACGCCGGCCAGCGCTTTGTCACCCGGGACGGCGGCCCGGGAGGCCAGATAGCGAGGGTGCGGGTGGAACCCGCGAACAGTGACCACCTTTACCTCGGAGTTTCCGCGCGCGGTGGTCAGGGCGGCGGCGGCAGCCGGATTCTCTACTCCCCGGACCGCGGCGCGAACTGGAAAGAGCTGGCCTCCCTGGAGGGCCGGGTGCTGGCAATCTTCCCGGGAAGCTGGATCGGCAAAGCGGATGAGCTGACTGTAATCACCGACCGCGCCGCGGCCCGGCTCGGGATCGACAGCGGGGACATAGAAGAGCTCAGCCTGCCGGCGGAAACGGTCCTGGCGGCCGACGGCGGCAAGGGCGAGACCGGCAGCATCCTCTATCTCCTCACCGGCGGCATGGGCATGGGCCGGGAGGACCGCACGCCGGGCCGGATTTACCGCTCCACCGATTTCGGCAAAAGCTGGTCCTTCGCGGATGAGAGCCTGATCTCCGGCATGGAGACCGGCGGCCGCCCGGCCTCTTTCTCCACGCTCGCGGTCTGCGCGGGACATCCTGAGACTGTTTATCTGTCCTGCCGCGCATATCCGGTAGTGCTGAACGGCTTTCCGCAGAGACAGAGCGGGATCCTGAAAACCGATAATTCCGGCGAAAGCTGGAACTGGACGATCACGATCTGCGGCGGCGAGGTGACCTCCGGCACGTTCAACGGCGGGTGGATAAAACGGAACCTAGGCTGGTTCGGCAGCCCCAGCGAACTGGGGGTCTGTCCGAGCGACCCGAATATCTGTTACGGCACGGATTCCGGCCGCACCTGGCGCACCCTGAACGGCGGAATCACCTGGGACCAGGTGGTAAGCCGGGAGTTCCCGGATGGCGATGCGGCTTCCCGCGGCCTGGATGTAACCACCTGCTATGGCATCCACCTCGATCCGTTCAACAAGGACCACTTCTTTATCACCTACACGGATATCGGTCTGTTCCACACCTTCAACGGCGGCCGGACCTGGAGGCACTCGATTGTCGGCATCCCCAACCAGTGGCGCAATACCTGTTACTGGCTGGAATTCGACCCGGCGGTCAAGGGGCGAATCTGGTCGGTATGGGCCAATGTGCACGACCTGCCGCGGCCCAAGATGTTCCGCTCGGGAAACCTGGTCAACGGAAGGCAGCAGGGCGGAGTGGCCGCCTCAGGGGATGGCGGAAGAAACTGGGGCCTTTCGACTGTAGGGGTGATGGAGGACGGCGAGTACAAGCACGCCATGCGGACCGCGGCGGTCTGCACCCATATCGTGATCGACACGGACAGCCCGGTGGAATCCCGCACACTGTATGTTTGCGATTTCGGCTACGGGGTCTGGAAATCCGGGGATGCGGGACGCACCTGGGAGGTGAAAAACAAGGGGCTGAAGGATAATTTCAACTGCTGGCGGATGGTGCGTCTGCCCGGCGGCAGGCTGATCCTGCTGGTCGCTCGGGGAGGAGTCGAGGGCGGCACAGTGATCGGCGGGGCACTCTACACCAGCGATGACGGGGCCGAGAGCTGGCAGAGCCTGGCCCTGCCCCTAGGAGTCACCGCGCCCAACGACCTGGTTTACGACCCGTCTGACCCGGACAGGATGTACCTGTCCTGCTGGCCGCTCAACGCAGGTGGCGGAGCAGTTCGCGGTGAGCCTCAACCTGCCAGGGTTGTTGAAGGAGACCAGCTCGAAGTGGGCCGCAGGGAAACTGGCGGCGGACTGTTCCGCACCGAGGATGGCGGGAAGAGCTGGAAGCAGGTCTTCCACGAAGACATGCACGTCTATGCCGCGGCAGTCGATCCGGCGAACACGAACACGGTATTTATCAACACTTTCAACAGCGCGGCGTTCCGCAGCGCTGACCGCGGGGAAACCTGGAAGCGGCTGGGCGGCTACAACTTCAAGTGGGGTCATCGTCCGGTGGTAGATACCAACAACCTGGGCATGCTCTTCCTGACCACTTTCGGCGGCAGTGTCTATTACGGTCCGGCCGAGGGAGTTGCCGGAGCTTTCGAGGATATCGAAAACCTGCCGGCCCAGCGCTGGTAGGGTCTTAACCGGTCCGGGCGGGATTTGAAAGTTTTCAACTGAAACACCCCACGGTAAGCCGCTGGGTATCTGATTAAATCCCCC
This sequence comes from Candidatus Glassbacteria bacterium RIFCSPLOWO2_12_FULL_58_11, assembly GCA_001780825.1. Classification (GTDB taxonomy): domain Bacteria; phylum Gemmatimonadota; class Glassbacteria; order GWA2-58-10; family GWA2-58-10; genus GWA2-58-10. The sequence goes on from MFIX01000095.1 coordinate 6,053, forward strand.
TGATTCCCCCTTTTTCAAAGGGGGACTTTTGGGGCCGCTCTTTCGTCCCCCCTTTAGCAAAGGGAGGCCAGGGGGGATTTGACCTTATGCCTTTTCTCGATTACTGTTTACCCGGCGGCAAGCCGCGAGGAATTCTTGTCGATTAATGAGAGCGTCGGTCATGTGTGGAGCCAACGGACTAGTTTCAGCTTGGTATATTAATTTATATATGAAGAATGGATGGCGGTCAGTTCTACAGGCCGACCGGCTCGCCCGGGCTCTCCTGCAGGCGCTCCACACCCTGCCGGTCTTGATATTGCTCATCATTTTTTCACTTCATCCGCTGGCCGCCGCGAACTCCACGCTTCCGGGGGCAGTCACCTCGCCCTACCCGACATTCATTCACCTGGCAGTCGAATGGGAAGTTACGGGGGATGACAACCTGAACTGCACGGTCAGTGTGCAATACCGCAAGGCAGGCGACAGCCAATGGCGCCAGGGCATGCCGCTGCGGCGAATCCCGGCGGGTCAAAGCACCGGCACCTCGCCGACATTTTACTGGAAGAACAAGCTTTCAGGCAGCCTTTTCAGCCTTCAGCCGGACACGCAGTACGAAATCCACCTTCAGCTTGAGGACCCGGACGGCGGGTCTGTGGAAAGGACGCTTCTCGCCCGGACACGGGCTATCCCCTGTACGGCTCCGGATTCGGTGGTCAAGTATGTCACTCCGGCCACTTACCGGGACAGCTCTCAGACTTCCAGCCCGGGGGATGTGCTGGTACTGGCGCCGGGCAATTACGGGAACGGGTTCACCTACCGCAGCGGCGCGGCCGGCAAGCCGATAGTGCTGCGCGCCGACCGTAGCCGTCCCGACAGTCTGGTCAAATTCGACAGCTTCTCGCTGCGCGGCGCAAAGTATATAATCCTCGAGGGGATAACGGTAACCGGGGGAACGATAGACTTACAGTCGGCCGAGGAAGTGGCGGTGCTGCGCTGTACGGTCAACTCGGACTATGGGATCGTAGCCGACGACCCTCCCGGGGCGAAAAACTGCTATATCGCGGACAACGTGGTGACTTCGACCAATACCTGGGTGGGCAGCAGCATGGGGGCGGACGGCTATAACGAGGGCGAGGGTATCCAGCTTACCGGGCCGGGCAACGTGATCTGCTTCAACCTGGTCAAGGGTTACCGCGACTGTATCTCATTCATGGAGGACAACAGCACCGCCGACCAGTACTGTATCGATGTTTACAACAACGATATTTACGTGGGCGTGGATGACGCAATCGAGGCGGATTTCTGCCAGGGCAACTGCCGGATCATACGCAACCGGATCACCAACTGTTTCATGGGCCTCAGCTCGCAGCCCGGCCTGGGCGGGCCGACTTACTTTATCCGCAACGTGATGTACAACATCATCGACTGCCCCTTCAAGCTCGCCCGCTACAGCAAGGGGGATGTCTGCCTGCACAACACGATTGTCAAGGTGGGGGACGGTTTCCGCGTGATCCACAATCCAACCTATGCTTATTTCCGCAACAACTTAACCCTGGGCGGCTCGGGCGGAGGCTCTTTCGGCAGTTACGGCAGCGGGGACGGCCGGGCGATGGAATTCCCCTATGCGGATTCCACCACCAGCCTGGACTATGACGGGGTGGGAACGTATGGCACGCCGTTTCTGGCCAAGTGGGGTAATATAAGGACTTACAGCATAGAGGATATGCGAGCCCAAACCCCGGAAAAACATGCGGTTTTGGTGGATTTAAACGTCTTCCGGGAGGGCGTCGAGTGGCCCGCGCCGGCGGTCCCTGAGAGAGAGCCGGCCGACCTGCGCCTTCGCCCGGGCTCTGTCGCCGTGGATGCCGGGATCGCGATCCCGAATGTCAATGACAATTTCAGCGGCCTGGCTCCCGACCTGGGGGCCTACGAGCTGGGCTCGGACATGCCCCATTATGGCCCGCGTCCCGAGTCCGCGACCGGCAACGCTCCCTGCGACTACTCCGGGGATGGTTTCGTGAACCTGATCGATGTGCTGGTGCTGCTGCTGGATGGGCGAAAAGATCTACAGAACCCGGCCCTGGACCGCAACGGGGATGGAGCTTTCAATATCGCGGATGCGCTAAGTCTGCTGAGCGACATTTCCCACGGCAACTGCCCGGAGTATTATTACCTTCTCTCTTCCACCGCTTCCGCGAATTCAGCCGGAGAAATCAGCGAGCTCAGCGCAGGCGAGCGCGAGTATCTTATCCAGATGCTCGGCCGGATGGAGCTGAGCGAGCAGCAGGAGGCCGAGTTCTACCGCGTGATCTACGGCGTTTCCGGAGAATCCGCCCTGCCGCGGTCTTTCGCCTTGGCGCAGAATTCCCCCAACCCGTTCAATCCCTCCACCACAATCTCGTTCGATATACCGGCGGGTGAATCACGGCGGATGGCCCTTAAGGGTTTCGATGTTCGGGGAAAGCTGGTGCGAAATCTGGTCGAGGGAATCCGGGTTCCCGGCAGGCATAGCGTGTTCTGGGATGGAATGGATGAAACGGGGCGGAAAGTGGCCAGTGGAGTTTATTTTTACCGGATGGAATCCGGCGATTTCTCACGTTCGCGCAAGATGGTGCTGCTGAAGTAAGCGTTGATTTATCATTTGTCAATTACTGGTTGAGGCATATAATATTTAACAAGACCCCGTATAATTAGAAAATACAAGCATTTGTAGCGACTGTCTTGAAAATCAAGGTTGTATACAGATAGCAAAGGGATCTTTTTTAAGGATCGCATTAGGGGCGGGTTTGAAACCCGCCCCTACGAGGCCTGGAAATAACCATCCGCACTGGAAATATTCCAAGACATGTTAATTATATATTAATTTATATACCACTTGTACCCCGCTCAATCCTTCTGACGCCAGGCCGAGCGCTCGCCGTGCTCCGCCCGCAGCTCAGGCAAGTCCGGACCTGGCGGGTCGCCAAGATGGCGCTCCATCACCGCCAGCCGCAGCTCGAGGTCCTCGACCGGAGTCTTGTAAAGGAACGGAGTTTCCTCAAGGTCCGTGGTATGGAAAAATATCGTCCGGCTGGACTTTAACGCTGCGATCCAGTCGCGAGTGTTGGCGATTTCGGCCCGCAAGGCCTGGTCCAGCTCTTTACGCCGGATTTCGCGGTCTTTCTCCTCCAGTAGGTAACGGTTTATCGCCGACTGGGCCGCGTAGCTGTTCCGCACAGTCCGGTTGAGCAGCAGCAGGCCGCGGTAACGGTCGCGCTGGTCCTCGATGACCGGGCATTCCTCCAGCTCCAAGGCTTGCTCCAGAATCCCCACGGTAAGCTCCAGCAGCGGCAGCATGGATTCATCGAACTTCTCCACGGCCTGGTCAAGCTGGTCCTCGGAGTACTGGCGCAGCCCACCCTCGAATACCAGGTTCTGACGGCCGATATCCCATTCAAGCGTGAAAACTCCGCGCTCGAATGCCGCACGCTCACTCTTGTCCAGCAGTGAAAAATCGGGGACCAGCGGTCGGGTGATCCAGCGGCCCTGGGTCGTGCCGGCACCAGCCTGGTACCAGTTGAGCACCGGCCAGCTTTTGAGCGCCTTCTCGCCGCTGAGCCAGGCCTTGACCAGCAGCTCCGCCTGGCGCTTCTCGCCCTTGCACCACTCCCGGGCCAGCCGGAGCAGAAAGGCGTGAAGGTCCGGCAGCCCCTCCCGGCGAATTAACTGCGAATAGACTTCGTTGTTGATGTCGTAAGGGCATTGAGGCGGGGAAATAATGCTTCCCCGGGTAAAGAACTGTTTCAGCTCAAGAGCGTTCAGCACCTCAAATTTTTCCTTGAGGATGGATGGGCAGGGAATGCCAAACACCGGCTCGAAATCCCACCAGTTGGAGACCACGATCTCGCCGAACGGCTCCTTTCCCGCCTTCCGGTCATCCGCGAACCACCCGGCATTAACTTCTTTCTCCGTCCCGCCCAGGAACCCCATGCCGCCGCCCGAGGGATGAGTGAGATTGACTCCCTTCGGCAAAGCGGCGGTGATCTCTTTTCTCTCCTGTTCGGTGTACTCCCAGCTAATCTCCATCAGCACCTCGAACTCCGGGTTGATCTTCCGGCCGGCCTCGAGCAGGGCGCCCGAGAAATCCGCGGCCAGTTGGCTGAGAGTTTTCGACTTGGCCAGGTAGGAGCCGTTGGGGCCGAAATAGAGCCATTTGGCAAATGGCAGGCCGGAGCCGCTGTCCCCGGTCCAGAAAACCAGGTAGCGCAGGTCAGGCACGGTCTGCATAAGGTTAGTCAGGCTTTCGGCATAGTGCTCGAGCACGCGCGGCTGGGCGATATCCAGAGCATAGCGCGGCTCCAGGCTCCTCCCCGGGTGATCGGTGCGCGAGCCGCGAAGCTGGGGGTACTTGTCGAATATCTTATCGTTGACACAGCGCGGCTCATAGCAGACAAACCCCGGCTTCAGGCCGTACGAGCGGGCCAGGCCGGCAGCCGTCTCAATGTCGGCCAGGTTGCGCGCGAGCTCCTCGGCAGGATACAATCCTCTGGTGAGCGAGCTCTCGACAAACGCATCCAGGGCCGGGCAATAATTCAGGTACCAGGCGTAGGAATCATTGGGAAATTTGCGGTGACGAACATGCCAGCCCTCGGGGTCGGGATAGCGATTGATCTCGATCCCGGTGTGGCCCAGGCGGGCGATCTCGCGGATGTGGCCGGCGCGGTCGAAGCCTCTCGAGTTGCGGTACCACTGGTTGAGCGTGTTGTCCCACATGGTGAACCGCTCCTCGAAGGCGTAGGTCGAAACGCGGCCGCTCTCTCCCTCAGGGTCGGCGATCCAGGCCAGGGCGGCCCGGCAGACATTGCGCGGCGAACTGCCGGCGATCAGCAGACCGCCATTGTCGGCTTTGACCAGCTCCCATTCCCGCGCGCCGGAAGTCTTCTCGAGCAGGTCCCGCGCCTGAGCGTACTTCCGCGCCTGATCCCCCAGAGCGAGAGCGATCTCCCCGGAGTCCAGCTTGCCATCCTGGGGACGGTTTACCATCCGCGCGCCGGTGGCCGCGGCAACCTCGCGGGCGGCGGTCTGAACCGGCAGCGTACTGCCGGGGGGCAGGATAATCCTTTTATAGCTCAAAATTCCTCCTTTTTATTGCAGCTCATTCCTCGCGTACCGCGAGGTTGCCGGCCCGGCTCGACCGCAGCTCCCCGGCCGCGTCGGGCACCACTCGCAGGCTGGCGCCTGCGGGGCCGGCCTGACTCTCAAGATGGTATCTTTTATCCGGCTGCAGCCCGATAACCAGCAGCAGGCCGCGCTCAGGAACTTCCCCAGGGATATCTACACTGTCACCTTCGGCGAAAACCACGCTGCGGGTCGGTTTGCCCTGCGGGCCGGTGGGAATCAGGCAATACGGCCCATCCGGCACGATCAGAGTGGTGGCCCGGTCGGCGCGGATACACTCGACACGGTGCACCCAGCCGGTGTCCTCCTCGGGCGCGGGCGCGTGAAGCAGGGCGGCGATCTCGATCCGTGGGGGCATCCGGCCGATAATAGTCACGCTGAGCGCCCGGTTGCGCGGCCGGCCATCCGGCTGATCCAGCGACTGGCGCTCGAAATAATAACGGTACGAGGGAAAAACCAGGCCGGTGAGCCAGGGCCGGCCCTGGGGATTGCTCGCGGGGAGTGCCTCGAGGGAATTGTCCCGGTAAGTCCATTCGGCGCCCTCGGGATCGGTCTGCAGCAGCCATTCGTAGCGCCGGATGTAGTTGTCGCCCTCTCCGCGAAGGTTATCCAGCAGGAGGACCGTGCGCGGCTTGAGATAGACCAGGGTGCGGGTGAACTCGCCCAGGGCGACATCCGGCGGATAGGCTTTGCTCAGGTCCATGCGGGCCATGGCCCAGCCCTTTTGCGATTCATAGGCCGTGACCTTGCCGGTGTAGTCCGCATCGAAAAACTGGCCGTGGCCATTGACCATCACCGTGCTGTGAAAACGCCCATCGCGGCCGCCGAACGAGGGCGGCCGGAGCGGAAAGCGGCCATCGGCCCAGAGGTAGATCGACCCTGCATTCTGATGCGTGTGAGCCAGGCCGCCGGGCA
>MFIX01000096.1 GCA_001780825.1 Candidatus Glassbacteria bacterium RIFCSPLOWO2_12_FULL_58_11
GACCCGGCGTTTAACTGTTTCGAGCTTACCGCGTCCCGTTACCGTCTCGCTCGAGTAAGCGCTACTTTTCATGGCCGGGATATCTTTGCTCCGGCCGCGGCGCACCTGGCGCTAGGCATAAAGCCTGAAAAATTCGGAGCGCCGGTCCATGATCCGTTCCGCCTGACTTTCGCCGACGGGAAACAAATCGGTCCGGACCGCCTGTCCGGCCGGGTGATCCATGCCGACAGGTTCGGCAACCTGATCACCGATATCACCGGGGAGGAGCTGCTGGTCCTGGCGGCGGACCTGAGCGGACTCGAGGTCTCGATCCGCGGCAGGCGGATCCGGGGAATTTCGGATTTTTACGGCCAGGCCGGTGCCGGGAGCCTGCTGGCCCTGATCGGCGGCAGCGGCAGGCTTGAGGTGGCACTAAGCCGTGGCAGCGCCCTGGAAGAGCTCGGCCAGGAGGCCACCGCCGCCGAGGTAACCGTAACAAGGGTAACCGGCTGATTTTACTGCGTTTATTTATTGACACAACGAATATTTTTTGTATCTTTAGACATTTTCTCTACGTTATTTTCTTACAAAGCAGGCGCGAGGATTGCGCATCATCCTTGTGGATTGCCTGGAGAAAGCCATAGCCGCAGAGCGTCAGGCTTTTTCCGGCCTCCAGGCTTTTAAGATAAACAGGACTTGCCGGAGACCCGAAAAACGGATTCATGGCAATACTTTACTATTGTGTCGATTTGCCTCTCCGGTGAAAATACCCGGTGCCGCGCTTCTCGATAACTGACTGACAGGAAAAGATAAACGGAGGATAGTTTCAGTATGGCTACCCGCGCCAAGGAAATGGAAACCCGATCGATCGACTCCACCTATACCGGTGCTCCGATCAATAATATCACCAAAGGCCTGCCTAAGTACGTCCAGTCTATCTGCCCCGAGCCGGGCTGCGGGAAAGTGATCACCGCGCATATGTTTGCGGAGGACGGGAAGGTTTACATGGAGAAAACCTGCCCGGAGCACGGCTACGTCAAAGACCTCTACTGGTCGGATGTCGAATTATACCTGAAAGCGGAGCGTTGGGAGTTCGGAGATGGCAAAGGGCTGATGAACCCGAACACCGAATGCGAATCCTGCCCCGCGGATTGCGGAATCTGCAACCAGCACACCAGCCACACTTCGCTCGGCAATATCGACCTGACCAACCGCTGCAACCTGAACTGCCCGATCTGTTTCGCCAATGCGAACCACACGGGCCGCGTGTACGAGCCGAGCAAGGAAGAGATCATGGACATGCTGCGCCTCTACCGCAAAGAGGAGCCGGTATCCGGGCGCATGGTGCAATTCTCCGGCGGCGAGCCGACCATCCATCCGGACTTTTTCGAAATTATCTCCGAGGCGAAAAAGGTGGGCTACAGCCATATCCAGGTGGCCTCCAACGGGATCAAGTTCGCGGACCCGGATTTTACCGCCCGCGCCACCGAGGCCGGACTGCATACAATCTACCTCCAGTTCGATGGAGTCGACGATCGTGTCTACAAGCAGACCCGAGGCCGGGAGCTGATGAAATACAAGGAGAAAACGCTCGAAAGCGCCCGCCGGGCCGGAATCAAGATCGTTTTAGTGCCCACCATTGTCGGAGGGGTCAATGAGGACCAGGTGGGCAAGATCCTGCTCTACGCCCTGGAGAATATCGACGTGGTGAGCGGTATCAGCTACCAGCCGGTGGCCTTGACCGGAAGGATCAGTCTCGAGCAGAGAACCAAGATGCGCTTCACCCTGCCCGACCTGGCCCGCTGCATCGAGGAGCAGACCGGAATCACCAACAAGAACGACTGGTACCCCGTGAGCTTTGTCAGCCCGGTCTCGAAGATCATTTCCGCCGTACGCGGCTCCGAAACAGTCTATATAAGCTGCCACCCGCACTGTTCGCTGGGAACTTACCTGTTCATCGAGCAGGGCACGGGACGGCCGATCCCGATCACCCGGTTCTGCGATATCGAGGGGATGTTCGAGGAACTCGACCGGCTGGCGGTGCAAACTGCGGCGAGCCGCTTCAAGCGTTTCGCCCAGATGAACGCTTTCTACCGGATTCATAAGTATTTCAAAAAGGACCAGGCTCCCAAGGGAATGGATTTTACCAAATTCCTGCAAACCCTGGACGGCTTGTTCGACAAGGAAGCCGGGCGCGGCGCCAAGGACGGCACTTATACCAATAAGACCCTGCTCGTGGCCGGGATGCATTTCATGGACAATTACAACTACGAGCTCGAAAGGGTGCGCCGCTGTGTGATCCACTACGCCACCCCGGCGAACAAGATCATTCCGTTCTGCTCCTATAACGGCGGGCTGTGCCACCGTGAGGAGATCGAGGAGCGCTATTCGGTATCCCTAGCCGAATACAAGGAGCGCAGGAAACAGCGGCAGACCTGAGAAACGAACAGCCGCATTCGCTTGAGGGTATATAAGCGGAGATATTGATTTATCTCCGCTTTTAATATCTGTTACTCCGGGCAGGACTGGCGCCAACCGCTTAAGAGAGCGTGCACTTGTGGGAGGCCGTTAAGAGGGCTGTTCAACGGAATTCGAAATTCCTTTTCTGTACGCATCGTGATCCGGATGCCGATGGTGTCGGCAGCGAGCTCGCCCTGTGCTGCGCGCTGGAGGAGATGGGGAAAGAAGCGGTTATCCTCAATCCGGACAGCCTGCCCTCGATCCTTCAGTTCATGGACCCGGATGGCAGGGTGCAGGGCTTTGACCGTCTGGGCCCCAAGGAATCGGTCAAACGGCTGGACGCGGCGGAGGTGATATTCTTCCTCGATGCCGGGCAGTGGAAAAGGCTGCAGCCGATGGGCGAGCTGGTCGCGGCGCGGGCCGGCAAGGTGATCTGTATCGATCACCACCCCGCGGATGAAAAGCTTACCCCGGATTCGGTAGTCGATGAGAAGGCCAGCTCGACCGGGGAACTGATCTACGACCTGCTGAAAAAACTCGGCCATCCCCTGAACGAACGACTCGCATATTATCTGTACTGCGCCCTGGTAAAAGATACCGGTTCGTTCCGCTTCGAGAACACCAGTACCCGGGTATTTAGAATGGCCGCCGACCTGGCGGCTCACGGGATTAAGCCCCACGAGGTTTACGACCAGGTATTCGAGCGCAGCTCCATCGGCAGCGTGCTCTGCCTGGGCCTGGTGCTGGACACCCTGCGGCTGGCCTATGATAACCGTCTGGCCTATATCAGCCTGACCCGGAATATGCTCGAGACCAGCGGCAGCCGGATCGAGGAGACGGAGAATTTCGTCAACGTGATCCGCTCGATAGATCCGGTGGAAACCTGTATTTTTTTTCGCGAGCTGGACAACGGAAAGATCAAGATCAGTTTCCGGAGCAAGACCTCGAAGATCGATGTCAACCTGCTCGCCGGAAAATTCGGCGGCGGCGGGCACAAAAGGGCCTCCGGCGCGGTGGTTTCCGGCGCTCTCCCAGAGGTAATCGACAGGGTAGTCGCCGCGGCCGCGGACTGTTTCCAATAGCGGCATCAGCGGCAATTCGAAATGGAAGGCTTAACCGGTTCGCTTGCAGGAATTTCTGCAACCAGTTAAATTTCAATGTCTTATGCAGGGGCATAGCATGCTATGCCCTTTCACTGTAACGCCGGGCGGAGCCTATTTTGTAACCCTGCTCCAGGCTTTGCCTTTTCATCATGATTTGTCCATCAGGATTTTTTACGGAGAGGTTTCTTCCCCGCGGGGGAGTGCCTGCAACTAAAAGATTCTTGGTTTGAGAGCTTATGCCGATACATATCGGAATTGACCTGGGATCGATCAGCGTGAAAGCGGCGCTGTTCTCCACCGAAAGCGCGGATGCGGCCTTTTTCGACAGCCTTGAGGGCAACGAGCTGTTTCAGAGCGTGCGGCGGCTCCAGAATCTCTCCGGCGGCGCCTGCCGGCTGGCGGTCACGCGCTACAACCGGATCGCCGGCAACCCGATGAAACAGACCCGGGCTCTGCTGAAAGAGCTGGTCGGCTTGATCGAGCGCTCAGCGCTGGGCGAGGTCTGCGCGACCGGGAGCGGTTCCACCCTTTTGAAATACGAGCTGGGAGTGCGCCAGCAGAACGAGTTTTCCGCGCTGACCAAAGCGGTGGAGCTGCTGCATCCCGGAGTAAGGACCCTGTTCGAGATGGGCGGGGAAAACTCCAAGTACCTGCTTTTCGAACGGGATGAAACCAGTGGCCGCCTGGGGATCGCGGATTACCAGACCAATGGCGACTGCGCCGCGGGCACGGGCGGATTCCTGGACCAGCAGGCCGGACGCTTGCGTTTCAGGGTCGAGGAAATCGGCGATATCGTGCTGGCCACGGACCGCGCCCCGAAAATCGCCGGCCGCTGCTCCGTATTCGCCAAAAGCGATATGATCCACGCCCAGCAGAAGGGTTTTACCCCCGAGGAAATACTCAAAGGCCTGTGCGAGTCCGTGGCGCGCAATTTCAAGAGCGCGATCAACAAGGGCAAGAAAGTGGTGCCCGAAGTGCTGTTTGCCGGCGGTGTGGCGGCGAATAAGGGAGTGGTGCAGGCGCTCGAGCAGGTATTCGGCTGGACCCTTGGCTCGCTGATCGTTACCGGCGACCACGCCTCTTTCGGCGCTATCGGGGCGGCGATCCTGGCCGAAGAGGAAAGCCGCAAGGAGGACCGTGAGAAAAGCACGTTCAGCCTCGAGGGCCTGGCCTCCGGCGACAGGAAATTCCCGGATTCCAAGGCCTTGTCGATGGAGAACGTAGTCCTGTTGCGCGACCGGATGATCGAGATACCCCTAGATGAGGTTATCGAGACCAGGGATGCATTCCTGGGGATCGATATCGGTTCGGTAAGCACGAACCTGGTGCTGATGGATACGGAATGCAACGTGCTGCGGGAGATTTACCTGCGCACCGAGGCCCGCCCGATCGAGGCGGTGGCCCGGGGGCTGCGCGAGATCGAGCAGGATTTCGGCGAGCGGGTGCGCATCCGGGGCGTAGGCACCACCGGCTCCGGCCGCGAGCTGGTCGGCGAGCTGGTCGGGGCGGATACGATAAATGACGAGATCACGGCGCACAAGACCGGCGCGACTTTTATCGGCCGCAATATCCTCGAGATGGATGTCGATACGATCTTCGAGATCGGCGGCCAGGACTCCAAGTATATCAGCCTCCAACAGGGTATTGTCGTCGATTTCGCCATGAACGAAGCCTGCGCCGCCGGTACCGGCAGCTTCCTGGAGGAGCGGGCCAAGGAGCTGGGAGTCGAGATCAAGGACGAGTTCGCCCGGATCGCCCTTTCCAGCGAGCACCCGATCAAGCTGGGCGAGCGCTGCACCGTGTTCATGGAGCGGGATGTCAACAGCTACCTTCAGCGCGGCGCCCACCTGGAGAAGATCGTGGCCGGGCTGGCCTATTCGGTGGCCACCAACTATATCAACCGGGTGGTGCGCGGCCGCAAGATCGGCGAGGTGGTATTCTTCCAGGGCGGGACGGCTTACAACGATGCCGTGGCTGCGGCATTCAGCTCGATTCTCGGCAAAAAGATCATCGTCCCGCCGTTCAACGGCGTGATCGGCGCCCTCGGCGAGGCCCTGCTGGCCCGTCAGAAAATGCTCCACACGGGTGAAAAGACCCGTTTCCGCGGCTTCGACCTCGACAAGGTGAATTACAAAATCCGCGAATTCACCTGCAAGGCCTGCACCAACTACTGCCAGATGCAGGAATTCACGGTGGAGGGCGAAAAGACCTACTGGGGCGACAAGTGTTCCGAGCGCTACCGCAAGGCGGTCAAGAGCGAGCGCCAGCCGATAATCGAAAACCTGGTCGAGTTCCGCAACAAGCTGCTGCTGGAGTCCTACGACCCGGAGTACGGGAAAGGCCCGGTGGTCGGGATTCCTTTCTGCATGTCGATCTACGAGTGGGCGCCTTTCTGGCTGACCTTTTTCAGGGAGCTGGAGATCAAGGTGCTCCTGAGCGACCCGACCACCAACCAGATCACCAACCTGGGCTTGGAATCGGTGGTCTCCGAGCCCTGTTTCCCGATCCAGGTATCGCACGGCCATATCCGCTGGCTGATGGAAAAGCAGGTGGACTACCTGTTCGTGCCGAACACTATCGCCGCGCCGGGTAAAGATCGGGAGCGGCCGTCGTATTACTGCCCCTGGAACCAGACCCTGCCGTTCGTTGCCGC
>MFIX01000097.1:0-5866 GCA_001780825.1 Candidatus Glassbacteria bacterium RIFCSPLOWO2_12_FULL_58_11
CATGGCGATACAGCGGGCCAGGCCGATCAGGATCAGGCCGGCCATGTACTCCGGGTAACCGTGAAGGAAGATGACGGCGATGAAAAACATCAGCAGCGGGCCGATAATCCAGTTCTGCAGCAGGGAGAGTCCCAGGACTTTCCTGTTCCGGAATACATCCCCCATCTCCTCATATTTGACCTTGGCGAACGGCGGGTACATCATCAGGATCAGCCCCGCCGCGATAGGCAAGTTGGTGGTGCCGACGGAGAACAGGTTGACGAAATTTTCCACTCCGGGGATCGAATAACCGAGGCCTATGCCGAGGGCCATGGCGAGAAAAATCCAAAGGGTGAGGAACCTGTCCAGAAAAGACAATTTTTTCCGGTTTTGCCCGGCCATGTTATCGCTCCCGTTGTTAACCCTGAACGCTTACAAATTTCTAGAACACCTTGCAGGGGCGGTTCGCGAACCGCCCTTACGGTGCTGCAACACATTTCCAGGCCGGATTTATTGCAAAATTACCCAAATCATGTAGAGGCGACGCATGCGTCGCCCCTACGACTCTGTTCCTGGCCGAGACAATGGTCCGCCCCTGCGATTCAATCTACCGGGGCTTCCGGGCCGAGATGCCGAGGCTGGTAAGGTAGTCCTCGACCCGGCTGCCCTCGGGCAGCAGATTGATGATTTTCAGGTAGAGCGGGTCTTTCCACTCGTTCATGGACTGGATGTAATCGGGTTTCGGCGTCAGCTCGATTTCGGTCAGTCCAGCGGCCTGGATCATCCTGCGCGTATCCTCGACCAGCACCGCCCCGGCCACGCAGCCCACCAGGGCCTCGATTGACTCGAGGACAGTGGAGGGCAGCGGCCTGAGCAGGGCCAGGTCGCTGACCGCCACCCTTCCGCCGGGCCGGAGCACCCGGCCCACCTCGCGCCAGACCTGGGCTTTATCAGCCGATAGGTTGATCACGCAGTTGGAGATCACCACATCCACCGAGCTGTCCTCGGCCGGCAGGTGCTCGATTTCGCCCAGTCGGAATTCGGCATTGTCCAGCCCGCTGCGCTCACGGTAGGCGGCAAGATTGCGCCGCGCCCTGCCGATCATTTCCGGGGTCATGTCCACGCCGATCACCTTACCCTTAGCCCCGACTTTCTCCGCGGCGATAAAGACATCGAAGCCGCCGCCGCTGCCCAGGTCCAGGACCACCTCGCCGGGCTTGAGCGAGGCAATGGCAGTCGGATTGCCGCAGGAAAGGCCCAGGTTCGCGCCGCTGGGCAGGGAGGCGAGCTCTTTCTCTGAGTAGCCCACAGCCTTGGCGAGCTGCTCAGCGGATACCGGGCCGCTGCACGGGCTGACCGAGCCGCAGCAGGAAGTTCCCTGAGATGCTACTTTCGAATAGGCCTCGCGGACGTTTTCGCGCACGGTCTCGGGATCGATCACTGTCTTTCTGGCTTCCATTTCAAACCTCGCTTTCCCGGCTGGTCATTTCCAGCCATTCTTTGATTTTACGCTCAATCTCATCCCTCACCCGCCGGAACCGGTTCAGACGTGCCTGTTCATCACCCTGCGCCTGAGCTGGATCGTCCAGCGGCCAGGAATATTTATTCAGGGCGAAAGGATAGATCGAGGGGCAGTTTTCCTCGGCCTTGCGGCAGACAAATATCGCATGGCGGAAGCTTATGCGGCCCAGGAACTGCTCAATACCCTTCGATTTCTGCCCGGAGATGTCGATGCCCCGCTCGGCCATCACTTTCACCGCCAGCGGGTTGACCGCCCTCGGCTCGAGGCCGGCGCTGAAAACCTCGTAGCGCTCGCCGGCCAGGGAACGCAGGAAGCCCTCGGCCATCTGGCTGCGCGCCGAATTGCCGGTGCACAGGAATATGACACTCTCCCAGCTCATGATTCGCCCCCATTAGTGTTCAGCAAGCGACCCGGGCAAAGATTCGACAAACTGCCGGATCTCATCCCGCACCCTGCGGTAGTGCCCCAGCGCCTCCTCCTCGTTGGAAGCGCCTTCGGCAAGGCGAGGCGGGTCATCGAAGCCGCGGTGGAGAAGCCGCGTCTTGCCGTAGAAAACCGGGCAGCTTTCACGGGCTCGGTCGCAGACAGTCACCACGTAATCGAAATTCACTCCGCTGAGTTCAGCCACCGACTTGGAGCGCTGGCCTGAGATGTCCACCCCCGCCTCGGCCATTACCCGCACCGCTCGCGGGTTCAGGCCGTGGGTTTCGATCCCGGCGGAGTAAGGCTCGAGCAAACCGCCTTTGAGCTTGCGCGCCCAGCCCTCGGCCATCTGGCTGCGGCAAGAGTTACCCGTGCAGAGAAAAAGGACTTTCGGCTTCCCGCTATTTTTCTTCTCAGAATTCGAACTCATTTCACCTCGCAGCACTTGGCCAGCATGCGCTCCAGGTCTTCCCGGACCACCGGCAGCCCCTCCAGGGCCTCGCGCAGGAATTCCCTAAGCCGTTGGTCGAAATCGCTCTGCGCAGAGGAGAGACGGTAATGCATCCAGGTGCCCTGGCGCCGGGCTTCCACCAGGCCGGCGGAGCGCAGCACGGTCAGGTGACGGGATATCTTGTAATCCGGCTCGCCCAGCGCACGCGCCAGGTGGCAGACACAAGTCTCGCCGTTGACCGCCAGCAGTGCGGCCAGGCGCAGCCGGGTCAGGTCTCCGAGGGCCTTGAATTGAAGGGCTTGTTGTTCCACAACGGGCTCCTGATATATGTATTTCTGCGCAATAACGCAGATAATATGCATAAAAGGCGGAGAATTGTCAAGGGTTTCTGAAAAATAATTTATGCCGGCGCGGAATAAATCAAGTACAGGCCGCCGAGAATGACCAGACCGCCGCAGATTCTTTTAAGGATGAGAGTGCCCTTTGAGTGCTCGTTCCAGTCAAGATATTGCTGAACCAGTGCGGTGAAAGTGCCTGCGGCGACAATGACCGAGCAATGACCCGCTCCATAGGCCAGCAACAGGGCGGCTCCGTAAATCATATTGCCTGCCGCTATCTTGAAAGTCACTCCCAGCATGGGGGCCATGTAGGCAAAAGTACAGGGGCCCAGGGCTACACCGAAAACCAGACCGAGAATCAGAGCGGCGAAAAGACCTTTTTTCCTGAAAGCGATATTCCCGGGGCCGGAAAGGGGGAGAGGCAGTACCTCAAGCAGGTGAAGCCCGATTACGAAAAAGATAACGGCAACCAGGTAATTGGCGGCCGGACCGAGATCACCCATTATTCTCCCGGCGGCCGCGGTTATCAGCCCCAGCGCGGCAATGGTCAGCAGGATTCCGGTCGCGAAGAGCAGCGAAATCGAAAAAGCCCGGCTGGTCTTCAGCCGGCCCTGATTGTCGATGAAACCGATTATCAGGGGGATGGAAGCTAAGTGGCAGGGACTGAGGAGAATACTCAGGATACCCCAGGTGAAGGAAGCCGCGAGGGCCAGCCAGGCTGAACCCACGACTGCATGGCTGAGCTGAATGAATAGCGATTCCATATCCGGCTCAGCCTCCCAAGGTGAAACCGAGTTCATGCCACTTGGCCAGAATATCCTCCTTGGAGAAGAAACCCTCGTGACGGTACAACTCCTTGCCGTCAGGGCCGATAAAAATCTGTGTCGGTATCACCCGGATTCCGTACTTTGTTCCGGGCGCAGGGTCTTTCCACACATCGATAAACGTGACCTCAAGCCGGCCCTTATACTTCTCTTTCAGCTCTTCCAGAACCGGGGCCATCATTTTGCAGGGGATGCACTTATCCGCGCCCAGGTCCCCCAGGTGGGGTAGCCCGGCAGCCGGGGCGGCAGAAGACTCTTCCGAGCTCCTCCCGCGCTGTTTCAGGGCCAGCGTTCCGGCCACGGCCAGAAGGATTACAGCGAGGATAATAAAACGTGCCCTTTTACTCATACCGGTTTCCTTTCGTGTTTCAAGTAGTAGTGTTATTCAGCAGATCAGCGGCCCGGGCGGTGACTTTCTCTACAAGCGCCTCATCTACTACGGTTTTCCCCTTTTCCAGGCCGAGGCTTTCCAGCTGAAGGCAGCAGAGGCCGCTGAACCCGGCTCTTTCCAGTATTTTTCTGGCACATTCAGTCCCGCAGCCATCGATCACGAGCATCTTTTTTGCGTTTCTCGCTTTATTCAGGATGTCTTCGATCGACGCTCCGATAGCAGCGCTGCACATCATTAAAGCGGCTTTGTCTCTGGAAAGCTTGCGTGCGGCTCTGTCTGCCAGCGCACCAAGATCCGCGGCGCCGGAGCAGGAAAAAACCACATTATAAGCTAAGCTGCCACACCCGCAACCTTGCCTTATTCTCATATCTTTCTCCTCCGTGGGTTCCAGTCCCGGGTGATGTCTCAGCTAAGATATTTCTTGATCTCGTCTATTTCAGGCACTTTACCGGACACTTTGACCTCTCCGTCCACGGCCAGGGCCGGGGTCATCATTACGCCAAATTTCATAATCTCGTTAATGTCCTTGACTTTTTCCAACTCGTATTCGAGGCCCAGTTCTTTTGCGGCTGCTTCAGCATTTTCAGTCAGTTTCTGGCACTTGGGGCAGCCGGTTCCGAGAATCTGCAACTTTTTCATCACAGTAACCTTTCAAAAAATGGCACCGTAAATAAGGCCGCACAGCGTGGCCATGACAATAACCAGAATAACAAAGACAGCGGTTTTCAGCGTGCCGATCAGGCTGCGGAGCACCAGCATGCTGGGCAGGCTCAGCGCCGGTCCGGCGAGCAGCAGAGCCAGGGCCGGGCCCTTGCCCATGCCGCTGCCGATAAGCCCCTGCAGGATAGGTACCTCGGTCAGGGTGGCGAAATACATGAAGGCCCCGATAAAGGAGGCGGTTAAATTGGACACTAGGGAGTTGCCGCCCACGGCGCTTTTAATCCACTCCGCAGGGATTATCCCTTCATGGCCGGGCCGGCCGAGCAGAGCGCCGGCGATCAATACCCCAAAAAAGAGAAAAGGGAGAATCAGCTTGGTAAAACCCCAGGTCTGGCTGAACCATTCGCCGAGTTCGCCCTTGTCGCGACTGGTCACTACGGATAATCCCAGAAATCCTGCCGCAAATGAAAGAACCGGACTATCCGGGAAAGTAACCGCCAGCAGCACAGGTGGGATGGCGATCAATAAAAGCCTGAGCCAGCTCATGCCGAACCAGAGGACAAGAATTAATCCGAAGGCCGATGCTGACACTGCGGTAAGCAGCCACTTGACCGAGTATAGCGCATGCCAAATTCCTGCGCTTTCGGCGGGTTTTCCCCAGTTAGCGAAAACCAGTACAGCGACCATCGAGGCGAAGTAGGCGGCGTTCTGCCACAGGGGCCGGGATACTTCAGGCTCCGGCAGCGCAGCCCGGGCGTTAACCTTTTCAGTTTCCTCACGCAGGAAAATCAGGTGCATCAGCAGCCCGATCACGACGCTGAACAGTATTGCACCGACAGCCCGTGCTATTCCGAGTTCCAGCCCAAGGACCCGGGCCGTGAGAATAATCGCGAGAACGTTTATGGCCGGGCCGGAATAAAGGAATGCGATTGCCGGTCCCAGCCCCGCTCCCATGCGGTAAATACCGGCAAAAAGAGGGAGCACGGTACACGAACATACAGCCAGTACAGACCCGGAGACAGAGGCGACCCCGTAGGAGAGCACTTTGTTCGCCCGGGCTCCCAGATATTTCATCACTGAGGCCTGGCTGACAAATACCGCTATCGCCCCGGCAATGAAAAATGCCGGGACCAGGCAGAGAATTACATGCTCCTGTGCGTACCATTTAGTCAGATAAAGCGCTTCCTGCAGGGCGCTTTGAAACCGCCCGGTTTCGAGCGGCAGATAATAAAAAGCGAGAAATCCCGCCACTATAACTGCAAGCGCCTTCCATTCCCT
>MFIX01000097.1:5892-5959 GCA_001780825.1 Candidatus Glassbacteria bacterium RIFCSPLOWO2_12_FULL_58_11
GAGAAATCCAGCCACTATAGCTGCAAGCGGCTTCCATTCCCTCCGCCAGTTCATGTACCAATTCCTT
>MFIX01000097.1:5986-6406 GCA_001780825.1 Candidatus Glassbacteria bacterium RIFCSPLOWO2_12_FULL_58_11
GGCATTATTGCCAATTTAGTTGAGAAAAAAATTTAGCCTGTCAATTCCATTTGCTCGCGGGCGTTGGACTTCAGAACGCTCTCAACGCAAGAGAAAAAGTTCAGGATACAGCTTATTTTCAGCTTGTAGAAAACTTGAAGCCCTCTTTTATCATCCTGGACAATTCCAGCGTTTTTTAATACGGAGAGATGTTTTGAGACAGTGGAAGCATCTGCGCCGATCATCCGTGTCAACTCACAGACGCATTTTTCCCCTTTCGAGAGTTCATCCACGATAAAGAGCCTTGTCGGGTGCGCCATGGCCTTGATTATTTTAGCCCGCAGCTCGAATTTGGCCTGAGTTTTGGGATCCATATCAGATTCCTCCATTTGGCTATTTAGCAATATAGCCATTTACTTATCAGGAGTCAAGTAATTATTC
>MFIX01000097.1:6430-6708 GCA_001780825.1 Candidatus Glassbacteria bacterium RIFCSPLOWO2_12_FULL_58_11
GGATTAAATATTACCTGACGCTCCGTAAGCCGGGGAAAAGAATTGACAATCCCTGCTACCCCGGATATTAGTTTAAAATGCTGCTACTAAAAAAATGGTTACCCAAAAAGGATGAACCGAGATGCGAATTAAAGTTAAAATGATTTCCGCGCTGGTCCTGCCGGGCCTGCTCCTGGCCGGTCGTCTGACAGCGGATGATTTTGCCAGCCTCTGGCCGGAGGAAATCGAGCGGGTCTGGGTGGGACCTGAGTACTGGAGCAACACCCTGGAGGACTGGC
>MFIX01000097.1:6806-7559 GCA_001780825.1 Candidatus Glassbacteria bacterium RIFCSPLOWO2_12_FULL_58_11
CAGTCATCCCGGAGCCCGGCAAGGGCTGGGTTGGGTTCAAGGTCGGCTCGATAGGGGAATTTAATGACTACCGGGACAGCGCCATACGGGGCAAGGGGCTTGCCGCGGGCCTGACCATGGGGGGAAGGCTTTTTATCGGCAAGGCGGAGCAGCCGGGAAAGCCGATCGCCGGGCCGTTCGGGCAGGTACGGCTAAGCTTTACGGCCCAACCGGAGGAAGGAAACTACCGTTTAACGCTGCGGGCAGACGACAAGGAAGGCAAAGAACTGGCGCGCCTGGAGGTCCCGGATGTCCATCCGGACTGGCTGGAGGGCAGCCTGGCCCTGGTCTGCAGCTCTTCCGGCCCGGAGCCGCAGGAGGCGAATAAACCCCGGCCGGCGATCGTGTCTGATCCTAACGACTCGCCCGCGGGACAGGAACGGGGAGGCAGCGTGCGTTTCTGGTTCAAGGACTGGAAAATCTCCGGGAGTAAAGTCGCCGCCCATGAGGATCATCTGTTCGGGCCGGTGCTGTTCGCCCAGCACACGCTGAGCAGGCAGGTCCTGAAACTCACCGCCCAGATGCCGCCGGTAGGCAATGGCTGCCGGGTGGTCGGCTTGCAGATTGTTCCGTCTGGGGAACAGGACTGGAAGACTATCGCCGAGGCGGTGATCGACCCGTTGGCCTGCACCTCCTCATTCCGGGTGAGCCGCTGGGATGACACGCGGGACACACCCTACCGTCTGGTTTATCCACTCCTTTCCGCTGAGGGAA
>MFIX01000097.1:7600-7975 GCA_001780825.1 Candidatus Glassbacteria bacterium RIFCSPLOWO2_12_FULL_58_11
CCTCGCGACAAGACCGAAATAACTGTCGCCGCGTTCACCGGCAACAATGATTTCGGCTTTCCCCATGCCGATGTGGTCGACTATGTCCGCTTTCACCAGCCCGACCTGCTGGCCTTTACCGGCGACCAGATTTACGAGCGGACCGGAGATTACGGGGATATTAAGACCCGCGATGTTAAAATGGCCGCTCTGGACTACCTCAGGAAATGGTATCTTTTCGGCTGGGAGTACCGGGACCTGCTGCGCGACACGCCGAACGTGTGCCTGCCGGATGACCACGATGTTTACCAGGGCAATGTCTGGGGCGATGGCGGCCATGCGGCGGACTTGAGCCAAAGCTATGCGGCCGGGACCGATGGAGGCGGATATTGCATG
>MFIX01000097.1:8005-14277 GCA_001780825.1 Candidatus Glassbacteria bacterium RIFCSPLOWO2_12_FULL_58_11
GTGGAGCAGGGCATCTCGGTGTATTACGGGCCGATGCTTTATGGGGGAGTAAGTTTCGCGATTATCGAGGACCGCAAGTGGAAATCCTCACCGACAATGAAACTGCCAGAGGCAAAGATAATCAACGGCTGGGCGCAGAACCCGGATTTCGACTCGGCAAAAGAGGGCGATGTGCCGGGCGCGGAGCTTTTGGGGCCGCGGCAGGAGAAATTTCTCGAGCGCTGGGCCGCGGACTGGAGCGGCGGCGCCTGGATGAAAGTGGTAGTCTCCCAGACCCTTTTCGCCAATGTGGCGACTCTGCCTCCGCCGGCCAACAGCGATGAGGTAACCCCGCGGCTGAAAGTCATGAAGCAGGGGGAGTACTCCGAGGGCGAACATCCGGTCCAGGACCATGATTCGAACGGTTGGCCGCAGAGCGGCAGGAACCGGGCGCTGGAATCTATGCGGCGCGCTTTCGCCTTTCATATCTCCGGGGACCAGCACCTGGGCAGCACGGTGCAGTATGGGATCGAAGACTGGCACGATGCGGGCTTTGCGCTTTGCGTACCTTCGGTGGCCAATGTCTGGCCCAGGCGCTGGTTTCCCTCCGAGCCGGGAAAGAACCGCGCTCCCGGAGCGCCGAGGTACACGGGTGATTTCAAAGACGGCTTCGGGAACCGGATCAGCGTTTATGCGGTCTCCAACCCGTACGCGGACGGCATTGAGCCGGCCTGGATCAATCACCGCGCGCCCGGATACGGGATCGTGAAGTTCAACCGCGAGACGCGAAAGATCTCTGTCGCCAACTGGCCGCGCTGGGTCGATCCTTCAACGCCCGGCGCCAGGCCCTATCCCGGCTGGCCGGTCACTTTCGACCAGACCGATAATTACGGCCGAAAAGCCTCGGCCTGGCTGCCCGAGCTAACTGTAAGCGGCCTGGACGATCCAGTGGTGCAGGTGATCGACGAGGCCGGGGGGGAGATAGTTTATACCCTGCGTATCCGGGGCGGGACTTTCCGGCCCAAGGTTTTCAAGGAGGGGTTTTACCGGCTGAAAGTGGGAGAACCGGGTACGGAGAAGATGAAAGTCCTCACTCACCTTCAAGCCCTGCCGGAGGGTGCGGCGAAGAAGATCGAGTTGCAGTTCTAAGAATTTTACCCGGAGCTAGGGCAAGAGGTCGGAGGCTTGAAGGCAGGCGGATCAATCGCCGAAAATATTCTCCAGCGCCTGGCTTAATTCATCGATATTGTAAGGTTTTTCGATCCGGCCGCGGAACCCGTAGCTCCTGAACTCGGAAAGGGGCTGGGCGTCGGAATATCCACTGGAGATTATCCCTCTTACATCCGGGTCGAGCTCTAAAAGCTTTTTCATGGTTTCCCTGCCTCCCATCCCTCCGGCTACTGTAAGATCGAGGATGACGGCATCGAATGGTTCGCCCTCCCGGGCCGCATTCCGGTAAAGATCCAGGGCTTGTTCTCCCTCCCCGGCCTGGACCGCCTCATGCCCCAGTTCCGCCAGGATGCGCAGCGCCACTTCCCGTACCGCCGGGTCATCATCCATAAACAGGATTTTTTTCCTGGAATTGTTCACTTTCGATCTGGAGCTGACGGTTTTCGGAGCCTTTTCGGCGGCGGCCGGCAGGTAAAGGCTGAAAACAGCGCCCGAACCTGGCCTGGATTGCACTTCCATGTGTCCCTCATGCTTTTTGACAATTGAATAGGAAGTGGTCAGCCCCAGGCCGTTGCCCTGCTGCTTTGTCGTAAAATAGGGATCGAAAATTTTGGATAGGTGTTCCTCGGCTATGCCGACCCCCTGATCTTCAACACTGATTTTAATATAATTCCCCTTTTCCAGAGGCAGGTGCGAATTTGATTTCAGGGTAATGTTCTCCGCCCGGATGTTGATTTCCCCGCCTCCGGGCATGGCCTGGCTGGCGTTAATCACCAGGTTGTTGATCACCTGGCTGATCTGGTTCTCATCGACCTTGACGCTCCACAGGTTATCGGGTACCGAATATTTGCATTTGACATTGGTGCCCCGCAACGAGAAGCTGGACCATTCTTTCAGCAGCCCGGGAAGGCGGCAGATTTTCCTCAGCGGCACTCCGCCCTTGGAAAAAGTAATCAGTTGCTGGGTGAGATTTCTGGCCCGCAGGCTGGCATGCTCGGCCTCGGTGAGAATCTCGGTTATTTTTTTGTCATCCGGCAGGAGAACTTTAAGCAGTGAGATATTGCCGAGGATCGCAGTAAGGATGTTGTTGAAATCGTGAGCGATTCCGCCGGCGAGAACGCCGATGGATTCGAGCTTGTCGGCCCGGGTCCGCTCCTGCTCCAGCAGCTTGCTTTCGGTTATGTCCAGGGCAATGCCGTAAACGCCGCTGATATTCCCCAGGCTGTCGCGGAGCGGTTCCAGGTGTACTGCATAAGTGAGATTATTAAAAGTTTGCTCATAATTGACGGATTCGCCTTTCAGCGCCCGCAGATGCATGGCGATGGAAAGGTATTCCGGGTCATCCGTCTTGAAAAATTCAAACAGGTTTTTACCCACTGCCTCGCCTGTCCGCAGTCCTAGATTTTTCAGCCCTATACCTTCCGACAGGGTAAATTTAAGCTCCGGATCCACGGTCCAGATGACAGCGGGCAGGTTGTTGACCGCGAACCTGAACCTTTCCTCGCTGCCGCGAAGGGCCTCCTCGGCCTGCCGGCGCTCGGAAATTTCCTTTTTCAGGAATTCCAGCGCATTGTGAAGCTCGATATTTTTCTCTTTGAGTATTTTTGATTCCTTAAGTTTCTGCCCCTCTTTGAAAATTCCGTACAACATTCCGCCCAGGCCGATCGCGCACAGGCTGATAAACCACCAGGTGCTCCAGAAGGCCGGAGCGATAATGAAAGAGAATTCCGCCGGGCTTAGGCTCCAGGCGCCATCTTTATTTCCAGCTTTGACCCGGAAAGTGTATTTTCCGGGAGGGAGATGGGTATACTGGACGGAGTTCTGGGCGGATTCGTACCATTCCGGCGAGGAGCCTTCCAGTTGGTATTTATAGGTCACGGTTTCCGGAGCGCTATGACAGATCCCGGTAAAGTTAAATTTTAAATGTTTTTCGGAGAATTTCAGGCGGCAGCCGTTGTTCAACAGCCGGTTATCGAAGGACCTGACCTCCGTAATGTGCACCGGCGGCGGAACCAGTCCCGGACGATCCAGTTCCGGGTCATAGAAGCTCACGCCGCTTACCGTTCCGAGCCATAATTTCCCCTGGCGGTCCATCACTGCTCCATTGCGGACTATTTGATTCGAGATCAACCCGTCGCTCTTGTTAAACCACCTGATCGATGATCCATCGTAACGGATTAGGCCATGACTGGTCCCGAAATAGAACTGATTATCACGCTCGGTGATCGTAAAGCAAGCGGATTTTGGCAGTCCCTCGACCGGATCGAATTGCCGGAAAGATAACCCGTCATAAACAGCTATCCCGGAGTCCGTGCCGATCCAGAGCTTGCCGTTTTTATCCTTGAAGATGGTCAAAATAAAGTCACTTCCCAGGCCATCTTTTGCAGTGAAAGTCCTCCAGTTTTTTCCATCGAAGCGGCTGATCCCGCCGCCATAAGTACCGAACCACAGATTGCCGCTTTTGTCCTCGCAGAGCCCATAGACGGCAGGATTAGCCGGTCCATCCCCGGCATGGAAACTCCGCCACTCCTTACCGTCAAACCGGCTGACCCCGTTGTGTGTGCCGAACCACAGCACGCCCCTGGAATCTTTCAGGGCAATATTGATAAAGTTGTCGGCGAGCCCGTTATCCTGGTTGAATGTCCGCCAGTTTTTGCCGTCGAACCGGCTCACACCTCCGCCAAAGGTCCCGAACCAGAGGCTGCCGTCATCGGCCTCGGCGATTCCATAGACCGCCATCTCGCCCAGGCCATCCCTGACTGTAAAAGTCCGCCAGCCGGCGCTGTTGAAACGGGATAGCCCGGCATCCGTGCCGAACCACATGTTCCCTTTCGAATCTTCGAATATGCAGTCCAAACTGTTGGAAGCCAACCCGTCTTTGCGCGTATAATTCAGAAAATTCAGTCCATTGAGCCGGCTGACGCCGCCGACAGTTCCGAACCACAAATTCCCTTCCCGGTCCTTGAGCAGCTTGAGCACATAATTATTTGCCAGGCCCTGGTCCTCGGAGATCACTGACCACCTGCCGGCGGCGAAATAAGAGATTCCCTTACGGGTGGCGCACCAGATTCTACCCTCCCGGTCTTTGACCATCGAGAGAATGTATTTGTCACAAAGCCCATCCTCGGTGGAATATTTCCGCCAGGAGGCGCCGTCGAAGATGCTGATGCCGTCCTGGGTCCCCAGCCAGATTTCTCCGGGGCTGGCCTCCAGGATTGAGCGCACGACATTGTTCGTCAGCCCATCCTTAACCGTAAAGGTTTCGAACCGGCCTCCCCGATATCTCGTCACCCCCTCCAGCGTGCCGAACCAGAAGCTCCCTTGCGAGTCCTGCAGCATCGAAAACACATTGCTTACAGCCAGACCGTCTTTCTCCGTGAAAGTTCGCCACCCGCTGCCGTCATACCGGCTCACTCCATCTCGGGTTGCGAACCAGAGGCAGCCACTTCGGTCTTCAAGGATCCCGGAGATAAAATCGGAGATCAGGCCATCCCGGCTGGTAAAAGATTGCCAGGTTTTTCCATTGAAGCGACTCGCACCTTTATCGGTTCCGAACCAGAAATCACCCTTCGAGTCTTCCAGGATCGCTTTGACTGAATTATGGATCAGGCCCTCGGCGGTAGTGAAATTAGTAAAAGTACGCCCGTCGAACCGGGAAACTCCGCCCCAGGTGCCGAACCAGATAAAACCCTTGCTGTCCTGCATGATTGAGATTACCTCGGATTGCGGCAGACCGTCGTCCGAGGTGTAGTTGAAGATGGGCAGGGACTGGGAAAAGAGATAAAGGGGCAGAACCAGCTGAAGTGCGCCGATAGCAAGCAGGCGGCTGTATGTATACCTGAACATGATTCCCCGGCCGGGATAACAGTGCGCGTGATGACTCCGGACTTCTGCTGGATTTCTGCGATTATACCATACATGAAGTTAGCTTACAAAGTTTTTTTGCGAGAGTCAGCTTTCAGTATGCAAAGAAAAGCCCGGGGCTCAATCGAATATTCCCCGCCGGGAGAAGCTTCTGTATATTAGGACAGTCCGAAGCCGCCAAGCGCAAGTTGCGCCATTCAATTCACTATCACTGGAAAGGAAACCGGACTATGCGCGCAAAAATTTCCGCTCGATTGATATCTTTTATCGCGGTCCTGCTGTTCGCGGCCTTCGCCGGCCTGAGCGCGCAGAACCTGCCGGGAGTGACATATAATGTCCGGCACTACGGCGCCGCGGGCGATGGTCAGGCCAAGGATACGCAGGCAATCCAGAAGGCTGTCGATGCGGCGAACGCAGCCGGCGGCGGGACAGTGTATTTCCCTCCCGGAAAATACCTTTCGGGTACGATTTTCCTCAAAAGCCTGGTCACCCTGTACCTGGAGACCGGCTCGACCCTGCTCGGCAGCACGGATATCGCCGATTTTCCGCAAATCAGACCCAAGTTCCGCTCCTATACTGACAGCTATGTCAGTCAGAGCCTGATCTACGCCGAGGATCAGCACGATATCGGCCTGGCCGGCCGGGGCACAATAGACGGACAAGGCCAGGCCTACCAGTGGAAAGAATATGTCAACCGGCCGGACGTGATCCGCTTTGTCACCTGCACACAGGTGCATGTTGAGAACATCCACCTTCAGAGCTCGCCGATGTGGATGCAGCATTACCTGGGCTGCGAGTTTGTCAGCGTGCGCGGGATCCAGGTGTTCAACCACAGCACCTACAACAACGATATGATCGATATCGACTGCTGCCGCAACGTGATCATTTCCGACTGCTACGGCAACAGCGATGACGACGCCCTGACGCTTAAAAGCACGGCGGACAAGCCCACCGAAAATGTGACGGTCACCAACTGCGTCCTGGGCAGCGGCTGTAATGCGATCAAGATGGGGACCGAGTCCAACGGCGGGTTCAAGAATATCTCTATCACCAACTGCGTGATCGATTCCTGGTACGGCAGGAAAGGCTTTTACGCCATGCCGAAGGGCATAGCCGGCATTGTGCTGGAAATCGTGGACGGCGGGACGCTGGAAAATGTCACGATCTCCAATATCGATATCAAAAACGTCATGGCGCCGCTGTTCCTGCGTTTCGCCAACCGTGCGCGCAAGTTTAAACCGGACATGGACACACCGGGG
>MFIX01000097.1:14315-19725 GCA_001780825.1 Candidatus Glassbacteria bacterium RIFCSPLOWO2_12_FULL_58_11
AAAAGCCCGGTATGGGAACCTATCGCAACGTGGTGATCAGCAATATCACGGCCCGGGATGTGGAAAAGATCGGCTGCTCGATAACCGGGATGCCCGGGCACCCGATCAAAGGTGTCACCCTGAGCAACCTGCGTTTCACTTTCCCGGGAGGCGGCGCCGAGGAGGACTATGAGCGGGAAGTCGAGGAGCTGGCGGACCAGTACCCCGAGGCGGTCATGTTCGGGACTCTGCCGGCCTATGGCTTCTACTGCCGCCACGTGGATGGTCTGCGGCTGGAGAATCTGGATTTCGAGCTGGAGAGCGCGGACCAGCGGCCGACCTTGATGTTCGAGGATGTGCAGAACCTGGATATCTCGGGCCTGACCGAAAGAAGGCCCGGGACCTCGGCCGCTCCGGTGCTGCTGCTCCGGGATGTCGCCTGGGCCAGCATCCGCGGCTGCCGTCCCGCCGCGGCCTCCCCGGTCTTTCTGCTCCTGCAGGGCAATTCCTCGCGGGTGAGTGTCATGGGCAACGACCTGACCCGGGTGGAGAAGCCTTTCCAGTTCGGCCCGGGCCTGGACAGCAGCGTGACCTATCAGTCCGGAAATTTTCTCAAGTAGGTCTTTTGGAGGAAGGTCCGGGATTATCGGGGCAAGGGGTATCTTGAGAACAGTAGGTAATTAAAGCAAATGCAAGCGTCGAGATACGGCATGCCGTGTCCCTGTTTCTTGTCTCTTGTGAATGGATCGGGTCGGCAGCGGCGGAACAATACTCTCCGGCTTACCGGATATCGGCAAATATCAGGCCTTCCCTGTCGTTTCTGGTCTCGGCCAGGATTCTGCCCTGCCTGTCAGTGACAAACGCCGGGCCGACAAACTTTAGGCATTCGTGCGGCCGTCCGGCCTGATTGACAAACCAGGCGGCGAATCTGTATTTCCGGGCATAAACCGGTATGTAGGAATAGAAATATTTTTTCATCTCGGCGTGGCTTTTCCAGCCGGCCAGCTTGCCCGCCTCGGCCAGGGCGATCAGCTCCTGCATGGAATTGTAATTCAGCTCCCGGCCTTCGGGATCGAGCGGATCGGAGTCCCAGGCATGGGGCATGAGCACTATCTCCGCCCTGTTCCGGGCATAATATTGCAGCAGCTCTTCCTGGGTGGCATCCCAGCAGATCGCTATCGCCAGCCGCTTTCCGGCCACCTGGAATACGGGATGTTCTTTGCCGCCCTGCCAGAAGGGGACCTCCAGCCGGGGGATGTAATTTTTCCGGTAGAGCGCCACGATCCGGCCCCGCGGATCGGCAATACAGTAAGCATTGCGGGGCAGGGGCTCGGCCTTTTCGCTGAAACCGAAGCCGATGTACATTTCCAGGGAGCGGGCCAGTCCGGCGACCCGGCGCACCGAGGGGCCATCAGCCGGCTCGGCGATCCTCTTTACATCCGGATGCTTGAATATTCCGGAGACAGTCAGCTCCGGGAAAGCGATCAGTCCGGCCCCGCGGGAGCGGGCCTGCCGGCTGAACCTTTCGATTTTGTTCAAATTGCCCGGGATATCGCCCCAGGCGCAGGCGATCTGGGCCAAGGCTATTTTCATCGGATGACTCTTATCCAAACTTAAAGTGTGTTGGTATAATCACGGATACTAGCAATAAACTAGCGTTGTAGTGCGGGCGACGCATGCGTCGCCCCTACGGCAATTCCTTGATTTTATAATGAGTAAACTTTGTCATCTGACTTTATCTTTTTATTGGTCTGAAATCTGTAGTCTACGGAGATTTTTAACGCTCATTTAAGCCGGTGCATATATTCATTTACGCCTGGCTTGGCAAGCTTCTCCTCCGCACTGAATATTAACTACAAACGGCCATTGCGGTCAAAGGAATCCATCCGGCACTTGAATCTTGGGGCAATCGGTTGTAGGATTGGCAGAGACAGACCGATTAACAAGATTTGACCGGAAAGGACTTTAGCTATTTCAAGCCCGGGGAGGGACTGCTGATGAAAAGAACTAGAGCGGCCGCTGTGCTTTGCCTGGTGCTGTGCTGCCTGGGAATGGCGGCGTGCCCGGCCGGAGTGCCAAAAACCTATCCTCTCCGGCTGGGAACTTTTTCCGATCAGCGCGAGCACGGGGTGACCGACCTTTTTATTTATTCCCCCTGGTCGCCGGGGCAGTACGCCCAGCTTACCCTGCCCGAGCACTGCTGGGGCGTAACCCTGCCCAACACCAGCCACGACAGTAAAGCCCCGGTCAGCTCGCCCTGGCGTATCAGCGGGGACTCGACCGCGGCGGTTTTCGAGAAGAACCCGCGCGATGGAGTTACCTTCCGGGCCACGGCCGCCTGCGATTCAATGGCGGTAAAACTGCGCATCGAGATCGAGAACCAGTCCGCCGATGCTGTCAAGGACATCCGAGCCCTGGTCTGTCTCAAGCCGGACAACACAATCGGCAACCCCGGCCGCGGCGACTGTATGCGGGCCTTCCGGGACACCAGCTATGCGCTGACCTATTTTCCTTCCGGTGGCAGACAGATCCAACTGCATCAGGACACCCATTACAGCGGGGAGTATCCGCCGGGTATAACACCGGAGAATATTCGCACGAAAATTGTCTGGGGCATTAATGTCAAAGGCTGCCCGGACATCCGCTCGATCGAGGATGTCGGCTGGTGGTATATCGGCGACCATCCCGGCCGCGTGGTGGAAGAGCAGGCTGACCCGGCACTGATCGCGATCCAGGCCCGCGGCGATTCGACCCGCTGGCTGGCGACTATCTGGGACCCGCCGCGCGTGCTGTTTGCCAACCCCCTGAACCCCTGTTTCCATTCCGACCCCTCATTCGCGGATTGTCCGCCGGGCGGCAAGACCTCCGCCGAGGGGATTGTCTTTTTCCATGATGGAACATTCGCGCAGCTTGTCGAGCGGGCCCTGGCCTGGAAAGCCGCCTTACATTCGGCAAAGGAGAGCGGGAAATGAACAGCCGCAGCAGCCTTATTCTATCCGTGTCCGCCATTCTGGCCCTGGTATTTCTGGCCGCGGCCCGGGAGATTCAGTCCGGCCCGGAAGCGGCACAGGCGCAATGCCCGCCCATGCATTGCCAGATGATCCGCGCCGGCGAGATCGAGGCGATTATCGGCGATGGCGCCGGCCACCGGACCCGGCCCGGAATCTGGGCCATGAGCTCGATCAACCATCAGTTCAGCATTATGAAAAACATGTCCTCCGGGATGCTGGCCGGCGAGTTCCGCGGCAAGGCCAACACAGTGCTTGAATATATCGATGATTCGACCAGCGCGATCAAAAGGGAACCCACGCCGGATTACCCGACCCGGGCCAGGCTGGTTTTCCGGGCGCGCGGCCCCTATTACCTGGACACCGAGCTGACCCTGAGCGATACTCAGGACCGCCTGAAAGGCGTCCCCTGGGATTTCCGCGCGGTGGCGGTCAACTGCTATGTCAACAGCCCCGACGATCTGCGGGCGCATTTTCTGGCCGGAGGAGAGTGGACGGCTTTCATCCCGGAAAAGCACGCCGGGCCGGGGACCGATATCGCGCCCTCTTACCTGAAGGACTCGGAGCTCGAGGTCTGGCCCAAGGTCGATGACCCGCCGTTCAACTGGTACAAGCGCAACGAGAAAAGGTTCGATGAGCCTTTTTACTATGGCCGCTTCGGGAAAATGGTGCTGGTCTTGGTGTTCGATCAGCCGCGCTGGATCCGTTTCTACCTGTCTCCGGAGGGCGGAGGCGAGAGCCTGATCCCCGGCATGACCAGTCCAGCCTGGGATTTCGAGTGGATCATCCCCCGCAAAGACTACCAGACCAAACGGGAGTACCTGTTCCGCACCTGCCTGGTTTACAAGCAGTATGTCAGCGATGAGGATGTGCTCCGCGAGGTGCGGAAAGTCCAAGCGGACCTGGGCTATGAAACAGTGGCGCAGCTCAAGGGGAATTGAATGGAATGCTGCATAACAATCCGGCATGTTGAATGAAGCCCCGCCGGGAAATCCGCCAGGCAGTCCAGACAGGAGAGTAAGAGATGAGGAACCGTATTTTCAAGTTATTGTCAGCAGCGGCAGTCCTGGCCGCTTTAAGTTACAGCGCCGGGAACCTTCATTCCCGCCAGGAGACCGCGCCACAACCATGCCCGCCCATGCATTGCCAGTTGATCCGCGCCGGTGAGATCGAGGCGATAATCGGCGATGGAGCCGGCCACAATGTCCGTCCCGGGATCTGGGCCATGAGCTCGATACATCATCATTTCAGTATTATGAAAAACATGTCCTCCGGGATGCTCTCCGGCGAGTTCCGCGGCAAGGCCAATACCGTCCTCGAATACATCGATGATTCGACCAGTGCGCTGAAAAGAGAGCCCACCGGGGATTACCCGGCCCGGTCCAGGCTGGTGTTCCGGGCGCGCAGCCCCTATTACCTGGACACCGAGCTGACTGTCCGCGACTCCGTGGACTTTATCGCTACCCGGCCCAAGGAGGGGAATGAGCGCCAGGTGGCGTACAACTGCTATGTAAATAGCCCCGAGGATATCCGGATCCATTTCCTGTCCGGCGGACAGTGGGAGCGTTTCGTTCCGGCGGTTCACGCCGGGCCGGGCTCCTCGATCGCCCCGTCATACCTGAAAGATTCGGAGCTGGAGGTCTGGCCGGTAAATGACGATCCGCGGTTCCACTGGTACAAGCGCAACGAAAAGCGGTTCGATGAGCCGTTTTACTATGGCCGTTTCGGCAAGATGGTGCTGATCCTGGTATTCGACAAGCCGCGCTGGATCCGTTTCTACCTTTCTCCGGAGGGCGGAGGCGCGAGCCTGATCCCTGGTCAAACCAGCCCGGCTTGGGATTTCGAGTGGCTCATCCCCAGGAAAGACTATCAGATCAACCGGGATTACCTGTTCCGCACCTGTCTGGTGTACAAGCAGTTCGAGAGTGATGAGGATGTGCTCCGCGAGGTGCGAAAGGTCCAGCAGGACCTGAGCTACGAAACAGTGGCGCAGATGAAGGGGAATTGAGACAGAGAAGGCGGCGTTTTACCGGTTATTAAATTGAAAAGAATTCCTCGCAGCTTGCCGCGGGAGAGACAGCAATTCAGAAAAGGCAAAAGCTTAAATCCCCCCCGCCCCCCTTTGCCAAAGGGGGGAGAGTAAAAGGCGGCTCAAAAGTCCCCCTTTGAAAAAGGGGGAAACAGGGGGATTTAAACAGACACCTCGGGGCTTGCCCTGAGGTAGTTCATTACCCTGGAGGCAACAGTCATGAAAACCATGCCTATACTGATGTTTATCCTCTCCCTCGGCCTTACGCCGGCCATGCTGGCTGCCGCCGAAACTCCCGGCGCTCCGGCCTTCTGGAAGTCCCGTCTCGCCGATGTCCTCGAGGTCCTGGGCCAGGCCCGGAAGGGACACGCCAGGCAATTCGGCGACTCCTGGG
>MFIX01000097.1:19740-25546 GCA_001780825.1 Candidatus Glassbacteria bacterium RIFCSPLOWO2_12_FULL_58_11
GGCGACTCCTGGGGCCACCGCCCCCTGCTGGCGATTACCTACGGCGAGGCGGAGCCTTACACCCGCACAGCCAATTTCTCGGCGGCCGCTTATGCCCGCAACCCGGAAGTTTTCTGCAAGCGCGCTCCGGGAGCCAGGCCGGTGCTGCTCGTGCTCGGCCCGGTGCACGGGGGCGAGATGGAGGGCGTGGCGGGCTGCCTGAACCTGGTCAAAATCCTGGAGACCGGCACGGACTTCCGGGGCAAGGCCTGGCCGGGGATCAGCGGGAAGGCGGACAAACTGCGGATCGTCATCATTCCGCTGGCCAACCCAGACGGCCGCGAGCGCATCCAGTTCGACAGCTTTGTCGGCAAGACCGCGGATGAGATGCACAAGTACGCCCAGGGCACGCACCAGGACGGCAGCCTGTGGGGCTGGCCGACCATGGCGGAAAACCACCCGATGGTCGGCGATGTGGGCATTCTGGGCGGCTGCTTCAATGACGGCGGAGTGAACCTCTACAACGACTGTTTTTTCCGGCCTATGGCCCCGGAAACCCGGGCAGTTTTCGACCTGGCAATCGAGGAAGCCCCGGACTTTATTGTCAACGTGCACTCGCACGAAATGCCCGCGGAATTCCTGCGGACCAGCCTGGTGCCTGAAAAGCTGGAACAGTGGACCGGCGAGGTGCAGAAGCGCTATGCCGGCCGGATGAAAGAGCTCGGGCTGCCGTTCACCCCGCCGAGGCGCACGCCCAGCGGGGCGTTCGAGCTGGTGGATGCTCTCTTCCACGCCACTGGAGCGGTCTCGATGGTTTTCGAGGGGCCGCAGGGGACTGTTGGCGAGGCGGAAAAGCCTATCGGTTACGACACGATCCTGGACAGCCATCTGGCGCTGTATGAGTTCCTGATCGAGCTGGGAGCCTCGGAGGGTGGATTCAGCGGAGGCGCGGAGCGCGGGAACTGGCTGCCGCCGGCGGATTATTGAGCAAATAGGGCGGCCACAGGGGGCCGGCCCTACGGGATATCCGATATCAATTTGGGGTTACGGCTGGTCGTAGGAAAATTGCGTCTCGCCGGAACTGCCGGCGGTAAACTCGTACTGGTCGAGCGGCTGGCGGCTGAAAGCCTCGAACATGCGCACTGTCACTTTCGGCCCCTCGACTGATACAATAAAGTTCCCGGCTGCGCTGTGGCTGATCCGGCAGTAGCCGATCCGTTCGCGATAAGAGCTCACCAGCTCCCGGAGGTTTGCCGACCAGAGTGAGCCGCCGCCCGCGGCCACATTCTCGACCGTATAATCCCGGACCAGCGGCCGGATCTCCTCTTTCTCCAGCGGGATTTCCGAATCCGGGACCATCTGCACCAGCTTCCGGCCCGCCCCGTTTTCATAACACACCACGCTGTTGACATGCTCGTGGCCGCCGAAATAAATGCGCACATTGTACTTTAGCAGCAGGTCCACGAATTCGCGCTGTTTCTGCGGCTCATAGACATACCAGACATCCCCGCCGTTGACCGGCCAGATGGTCGGATGGCCGAATACAAATATATGCGCCTTGTATTTATTGGTCTCCAGATCATTTTCCAGCCAGCGCCATTGCCTGTCCATCAGCTCGAAAATGCGCTTTTCGTGGTCCCCGCCCGTGCGCTCCGGCGGCTGGCTGTCGAGCAGGATAAAATGCGAATCGCCGATATCGAGGGAAAAGTTGCGGTCGGCAAGCTGACGGCCCGCCTCTCCGGACATGAAGGGCAAAAAGCTTTCATCATAGGCCGGCTGCATGCCCTCTCCGGCGGTCTCGTGGTTGCCCATCGCATTGTAGAGCGGAACCGGCATGGCTACAGAATTATAGGCCGCGAAAAAGCTGCTGAACTGGGCCCGGGGATCGCTCACCCCGCCGTGTACTATGTCGCCGCAGCTCAGGATTGCCGCGGGTTTTGGCAGGAAGGAGAGCGCCTGCTCTTTCAGCGCGTTCATGAAGGGAATGAAGTTCTGCCCGGTCTGGCGGATGGTGCGCAGGGTCCTTTCATCCGGAGCGGAGGCCGAGTCGTAGTCCGCGGCCCCGGCATAATGCAGGTCATCCACGACAATGAAAGAGAAAGGCTCGGCAACCGCCGGCTTTTTGCCACAGGATGGAATAAACAGCACAAGCAACAGAGGCAGCAGGCGGAGCAGGGTTCTTCTGCGCATAGGAGCTCTCCGGGGCAGCGGGTATAAAAAATTATCGGCACTGCTACTAGTTAATTGATTTATTACCTCTTAAGTAGTGGCGTGGCCTGTCATTCCTCTAAAAGCCTAGAAAAAAAGAATCATCGCAGGGGCGAGGCATGCCTCGCCCCTACAGGCGTGGTTTACGCCATTTCCGGGAACTACTTGAGCGGCGGAGCCAGGTAATCCTGCACATCCAGCCAGTGCTCGCGCATGATCGCCGCCTTCTTCTTGAGCTGCCCGGCCAGGTCCGGCCCGAGCAGGAACGTGTCCTCGTAGCGCGGGTCTTTGGCCCGGGCGGTCAGCTCCAGGCCGCCAGCCTCGATCATAGCGATCAGCTCATTGGTGTTGTCGAACTCATCACGCTGGATCGCGTTCCAGTCCAAGTTACCCGGATCGCCATCCCAGCTCTCATCCTTGCTGGGAATACGCTTTGGACCGGCCAGGATCTCCTTGTACTTGTCGCGCAGGAGCTGGGCGTGGTAAAAGTTGTGTATCGAGCGGACCTCGCTGGCCCACATCCGCAGGCTCAGGCCCATTTTCCCCAGGAATTCGGCCTCGGGGGCGCCCTCCAGGTGCTGGAGGGCGCGGCCGGCGCGGTTCGCCATGGAAAGCATGCGACGCAGTCCGCTGTCATCCCAGGTGAGCGTGCCGCTCATCCTGCCGCCGTGGAAATCGATATAGTCCATGCGGGCTTCGCTCTCCCGCGGATTGAACACATAGGGCAGGAAGTAGGCCTCCTCATCCTTGGTCAGGCTCTCGGGCTTGATCACCAGCGGGCGGGTCAGGTGGCGCATCGATACGCCGCAATAGAGATTGCTGTATTGGGCGTAGCCGCCCGCCACCGCGCTCTTGAGCTGGAAGGCCTCGTGCATGTCGTAGAGCGCCTCGAACACTTTTTCGGCGTTCTTTTCCCCGCCCCAGAGCGCGGCGAATTTCTTGAGCTTATCCAACCTTTGGGATAGGTCCGTGGTGGGCTCTTTGATACAGTCCTCGATAATATCGAGCAGCTTGGCGACCGCCTCAGGGGTTTCCTCGGCCCGGCTGTAGGGTTCGCCGCAGCCGGTGACCAGGAAGCGGGTGGCCGGGCTGTTGTAGCGCTCCATGCGGCTGATAATCGCCAGGGGATCGAGCACGCCCCGGAAGGGGTAGTTATCCCAGGTACGGGTATCGACATCGATAAAGGCCGGGTCGTAGCGCTGAAGGTAGGTGTTGGCGGGGAGCAGGGGCCGCACCACCTCGAGCTCGTTGCGCCACAGGTTGACATTATTCCAGTAGATCGAAACATCCCCGCCGCCCTTTACCGCGCCTTCATGCACCGCCTCGCTGATATTGCGGATGCGCTGGCCGGCGTTCAGGTTCCGGCAGTACGCCGGGCCATTGGGCCCGGAATAGAGCGCCTCGGCCCAGCAAAGGCCCTGGCCGGCATCGTTGACCCCCTCATCGATGGCCTGAAGCATGGGGATGTTGCGCTTGATTTCCGTAGTCATCCACTCGACCATTTCGCGGGTCTCCGGCAGGTCCAGGCAGAGGCTGAAAGCCTCCAGGCGGCTGCGGCGCGGGTGATCGACCCGCGGTCCACGCAGCTCCGGGTATTTCTGGAAAAACGCCTCAGGCAGGAAGTGGGCGTGGTTGCTCTCGAACAGGGCGCTCAGGCCCAGGCGCTGAAGAGTCGCGACTTTCTGGCTCAGGAGCTTGCGGTTGGCCTGTACGAACTGGGCATCGATAAAGGGCGCGATCTTAGGGTGCGGGAAATAGACCCACGGTCCGGGGATATAACAGGCGTATTCATGCCAAGGGCTGTCGCCCGGCGGGATTTCCTGCCAGTTCTTGTCCGCTGTTTCGCTTACCAGCACCTGGACCTGGCCGTAGCTTTTGAGCCGGGCGGCCAGATTGGTGTAAAGCTCGAAGCTCGCCGGATCGTGGCTCGCATTACCGAATACGAATACCTTGTCCGCGGCTTTCAGCGGGCCAGGGCCCAAGGAAGCCGACAGCAGTACAACCAGGCTCAGGCTGGCCAGCCGCCCGATGGCTTTGCCGCAGACAACGTAAGAATTGGAAAGGCCGATCTTAATGCGCATGTGGTTTCCCTCCGGGGTTCCAGAATGAATGATAAGCTGATACACACGATAATTAGAGGTCTGATTTGCAGAGGAATGAAATTTCCGGGCTGACTGCCGGTTTACGAGAAATTGCCCGGCCAATGACTGTAGCAATTATCACGGACAATTTCAAGGTTCATCTCGAAGGTATATAAATATCAGTAAAGTTCTAATCTAAAATCCGGTCTTTTGGTTTGATGCTGAATGGCAATCCCGCGGGGGGCTTTAAATCGGTTTGGAAGAAATAAAGAGGCCCCGCCTGAAGGAGTTTTCCATACAGACAGGGCCTCAATAAACTCATTTTTCAGTTTTGAATTACTGGATTTGTTCCACCAGCTCGATATTCAAGGTTACTTTCACCTCATCGCTAACCATCACCCCGCCGCTGTCGAGAGTTTTGTTCCAGCTTATGCCGAAATCCTTGCGCTGAAGAGTGGTAGTGCCGGCCAATCCTATATGGCTCTCCCCCTTGGAGCCTTTTATCGCCGGGCTGGGCGGCTGGACATCGAGAACAACATCCTTTGTCACGCCATGCATGGTGAGCTGCCCATCCACTTTAAGGCTGCCATCTGCCGCTTTGGTAACCCTGGTGGACTTGAAGGTGAGAGTGGGAAATTTTTCGGCATCGAAAAAGTCCGGGCTTTTCAGGTGCGTGTCCCGCCTAGCTGCGCCGGTATAGATCGTGGAGGCGGGAATCGTGGCCTCTACTGCCGCGGTAGAGAGATCATCCCCTTCCAGCACCACCTGGCCAGTCACCTCGCTGAAACTGCCGCTGACTTTGGAAATCATCATGTGGGTTACCTGGAACTGGGCGCTCGAATGGGCGCTGTCGATTTTCCAGACGGCCGCCCAGGTCCGGGTGCTGAGCGCCAGGACCAGCAATGCGGCTGACAACAGAAAAAATCTTTTTTGCATATCACCTCCCTAAGGTAAATGGATTACAGTCTGTCCGTCTTGCCAGATTGATTCTGTTTACACAGGCCGGGCTTTAATGTTCCTGCCAGACAACTTTCAAACTTGCCCGGCGAAAGGACATGAGGGGCGAGGTCCCTTATACTAGGCCCGTGGTCATTGCCGCCTGACAGGCTGGTCCGGAGGATTTTATGAACCGGACGGCAAAAAAAATCCGGACGGGGTGCCCGGGAATCCCCAGTCCGGCATGTTTCCAGTTGATTGAATTTTCTTACTGAACCCGTTTTAGCGTTACGGAATAGTTTACCTCACACCGTTAGTCAAAAATTCCAGTCACGCGATGCCGATGGGCATTCATAACTCGAGATTATTCCCACCCGGCGCGGCGCTCGCAGCGC
Source organism: Candidatus Glassbacteria bacterium RIFCSPLOWO2_12_FULL_58_11 (assembly GCA_001780825.1). Lineage (GTDB taxonomy): Bacteria > Gemmatimonadota > Glassbacteria > GWA2-58-10 > GWA2-58-10 > GWA2-58-10. The sequence continues at coordinate 25,340 of MFIX01000097.1, forward strand.
CTTCCTTGAGCAGAGACTGCACACCCTCCCCTGAATCCCTTTCGCCGCCGGACATGACAATCTCCCTGAATTTGTCGGTATCCATCCCCCGTCCACCCGCGGAAAATTTCTCCAGCAGGGACTTGGGCTTGAGGGCCTGGTTTTTCCTGAGGGCCGCGACCTGCTGCATGATAAAAACTGCCCCGAAAAGCAGCAGGAAAAGGAAAA
>MFIX01000098.1:0-113 GCA_001780825.1 Candidatus Glassbacteria bacterium RIFCSPLOWO2_12_FULL_58_11
AGATCGAAATCCGCGGCCATCAGGTTGTGCGCGTAGTCCAGCCCCTCGGCGATCACGTGTTCGGTCCAGGGACCCTTGGCCGGGTCGGCGGCCTCGTACCAGGAAACTGGGAA
>MFIX01000098.1:145-6787 GCA_001780825.1 Candidatus Glassbacteria bacterium RIFCSPLOWO2_12_FULL_58_11
CGGGGCGGCCATCCTGGTTCAGGTCGCAGACCAGCACCTTGCAGTTGTTGTCCATCCAGGAGCCGGTTTCCTGGGTCCACCATTTCTCGTCGATATTATGCTCTTTGTACTCGCCGGTACGGGCGCTGTCCGGAGTTTCGAGCCAGAACCCGTTGAGCACGATATCCGGGTCGCCATCGCAGTCCAGGTCGGCCACATCTCCGCCTTCGTGATGATGGACCGGCATCTCTTTCCGGTACCAGGTCTGCGGGTCCTCCTGGAACCAGATCTGCAGCAGCCCGTTCTCGCGGGACATGACATCGAGTTTGCCGTCCCGGTCGAAATCGGCGGCATGGATTTCCTTGGCGTAATTGTTCGCGCCGATAGAGCGGCAGCTCCAGGTGAGCGCGGATCGCCGCCGGGCAGGGGATTTTCCCACCAGACCATCTCGCCCTCGGTATCCGTGTCCTGCGGGCCGATCCGGCCGATCACATCCAGGTCGCCATCGGCGTCCAGGTCCGCCAGCTCCATATCGCAGGCGCGGTAAGCATTGAATCCGGGGTGGGAATCGATATCGGCGATCAGGTAGCGCTCACGGTCCGGCGAGCGGTACCAGTACACCCGGTTTTTCCCATTAACCTCGCCATTCTGGCCCACCACGATATCGTTCAGGCCGTCCCGGTCGATATCGCCTACCTCCCGGTGCCCGAAAACCGTGTCCAGAACCACGTAATCGAAAGCTATCATGGCGCTCTCAGCCGTTACAGCACCCCCGGCCTTCGAATCCAGCTCCGCAGAGGGGCCGCAGCCAAGGAGAAAGAACGGCGACAAAATTAACGCAATAATGCACAATTTGTGCAGAAAAGCGCCATAAAAGTGCGAGTTCGTGCTCGAAAATGCCATGAAATGGATCATTTCGTGCATCCTCCCTTTGCGTAGGAAAAGCGAAAAAATACCTTCTATTGTGGCAAAAATAGTCATTAAATCGATAAACGAGCCTTGTTATGGCCGTTTACGGCCCGCTGACAAATGATCCATTAAGAATAATCTGAATAGAAAAGCTTATCAATCTTTTTTACCCGGGGAATCATGTTCCGGATTTGCCGGCAGGGATCACCGATAGCAGAAAAAGCGGCTCGGGGAACAATCGATCGGCGTTTATTTTCTTATCCTGATCGTGTATATTCCGTTGACAGACTAGCATATCCTAATTATATAATATTGACCAATGGTAAGAATAATTTCCGGCCTGAATCAACCTAGAGGAGGCGGGTAACGATGAGTAACTCATTGTCAAAAGAAGTTCATTTCGAACGTTGCCCGCGCTGCAACTGGGTATTGCTGATCAAGAAAGACTCGGATGTGGTAGTGTGTGAAAAGTGTGGCACCAAGATAAAAATAAAAAAATGACGCGGACTTGATTCTATTTCGCCAGTCTGGATTTCTTACATCAAAGCCTGTGAAGGCCGGCTTAAACAAGCCGGCCTTTTTCGTTCCGGTTGCGCGGAGCTGTTTATGGGCGGTGTTCTCATGAGTGCCGAGGGAAGCCTGGATCAGCGGGGGCAGCCGGGCTTGGGGCGGCGCCTGTGCCGAAAGGCACAGGCCCGGCCGCCGGGGAAGCCGGCGCCCGGGCGCGCATAGTTCATGAGCGCGCCGCCCCAGGGGAGGGGCATGCGGCAAAGTCCGGGAATAGCTGACAAGCCTTACAGGCGCGAAGAGTTCGGTTTTAGCTTTAATTGCGTTTTCTGTGCCTGGGCGGAAGCGGCCGGGGGGGCATCTGGCGCCGGGCGACCCGGAACCCGACAAAGCTCAGCTTGTAGCTCGGCTGTCCGCGGTGACGGTAAGCGCAGGCGCAGCCCGCGGCCGGGAAATGCCAGCCGCCGCCGCGCAGAACTTTTGAGTCGCCGTAGCGGGGACCGGTTGGATTATTCGCCTCGCTCTTCGAGTACTCGATGAAATAATCGTTGCACCACTCCCAGACATTGCCGTGCATATCGTAGAGGCCCCAGGCATTCGGTTCCTTCAGCCCGATCGGATGGGTGGTGCCCCGGCTGTTGCCAATGTACCAGCCGGCCCGGCTCAGGGCCTGCTCGCTGTCTCCGGTGTTGTAGCGGGTCGAGGTGCCGGCGCGGCAGGCGTACTCCCATTCAGCCTCGGTGGGCAGGCGGAATCCGTTCCGGTTGAAATCGCAGTTGCGGCTGGATGGGCTGTAGCAGGGATCGAAGCCGGCCAGCCGGCTCAGCCGGTTGCAGAAATTCACTGCATCGATCCAGCTTACCTGGTCCACCGGCCGGGTGCTGTCGTCTTTCATCAGCGAGGGATTCTCGCCCATCACACGCTGATACTGGTCCTGGGTTATTTCGAAGGTGCTGAGCAGGAAACTGTCTATTTTTACGGTATGCACCGGCCGCGACATTTCAAACCAGGGATCGCTGGTATCCCCGGTACCCAGTTGAAAGCTGCCGGAAGGGATCGGCACCAGGATAATCTCCCGGAGGACCGAGGTATCGGGGATACTGGGGGGCGGGGGTGGAGCGCAAAGCAAGGAAAATATCAAACCGATTTTCAACATTCTTACCCGGATCGGTATCGTAGTATCAGAGATTCACGATTACTCCAAGACGAAACTGGTACAGGGAGAGGTCCACCTCGGTAATATCGTATTCAATCGAATTCATAACTTCTATATCATTCAGTCTGGTAGTATTACGGTCCAGGAAAGTTGCCTTTCCTCCCTTTAGCAAGCTGCTCTTGAGATCCAGCAGAACTTCCCTCGACCGCTGATTTTCGGCTTCCCCGCGGGAACTGTTCCAGATGAGAAATTTCAATCCGGCCCCGATCGCGTAGTACGAAGAGGATTTGCGCATGGATATCGTTTTATCGAACGGCTCGCCTATCCAGCGGTGATTATCTAACCGGTATGAATTAGAATAACGGATATATCCGCCGGAAAATTCGCAATAGGGCCTGAATGATGATTTCTGATATTCCAGCATGATCCCCGGGCCGGCCAGAAGCAGATTATATTTGTTATTTATATCGACCCCGTTGCCTTCGGATGCCAGCCCTAAAGGAATACGCACCTCCTCCGGATCATACATGAGATAGGTACATTCCGTTGAAATAGAGCACAGGAAACCATGCGTCTCGACGATATGCCAGGACAGCCCGGCGCCGGCCCCGATTCCTCCAGACTTTTGATCCCATACATCAGACTTTTCCGTGGGCCACCACAACACCGGCCAGGCGGTGATTTCACTCAGCCCGGAAAATGCCGACGCCTGGCTGCAAAATGAAACTGTCATCAGGATAGCTAAAAATGGTCTCATCGTAGCCTCTTTAAAAACTTTTTCTTTCGCGGATGCTGATTAATCAAACTGGCCGGAAACAGAAAATTTATAGGATTATCGGAAAGGCAAATACGGACGCAATATGGCTGCAATGAGCCAACCTGGCAAGAAAGAAATTTGTATTTTGACTTTATTCCGGTTTTTTTCTTTACAATCTAAATTGTTTTACACTTCTCAATTACAAAAGTTTTAGAAAAAGCACCGCATCCCCGGCGAAAGGCGCGCTCAGCTCTCGATGGTCTCCGCCCGGGATATTTTCTCTTAGGCTGACCGCCCCGGTGGAAGGGTTGAACCATTCCACGCTCAGAGTTCCGGAGATTGCAGTGAGGTCCACGGTGACCCAGGGGCCCACCGGCAGATACACCAGGATTTCCGCTTTCCCGGACGCTGAATTCGCCAGGCAGAAGCCCGAGGAGGCCAGGCTGCATTGCGGGGTCATGGCCGCCAGGTTCATTTTGTCCGCGTACAGGCGGGCATAGCCCATGTTAATCCGCAGGATGTCCCAGTATGGATCGGGTTTGCCGCTCTGCGGGCCGTTGCGGGTCAGGACATACCAGGGAGCGGGATCGAGATAGGGGTCCATGAACATTGTTTGATTCCCGCGCGTGAAATTCTTCCAGACCCAGGCGCGCTGGCCCTCGATCCCTACCCGCTGCAGCCCGGTGAAAAAGAACGAGTGGTCGGTATCATTAATTATGACTTTCCGGCCGTCCGCGGCAGGCGGATCGGTCTGATAGCCGCCCTCCGAGTTGGGCGAGATCCAGTCCGCCGGGCTGTCGAAAAGCTGCCGGTTGTTCCCCAGCGGCCAGGGCACGGTCATGCCCACCAGGTGCTGCCTGGGCTTGCCGGCCTCATATTTCTTGATGAACTCTATAATATGATATTGCCAGGCGATATCCTCCGGTGTACCGTCGTCCTCGTTGGTTATCTCGTAGAGGACATTGTCCAGGTCGTTGACCGTGTCGATGACCTTCCGCACATAGGCTTCCTGGAATGCCGTTATCGCCGGATATGCCAGGTCGCGCACCTCCAGGCCTTTCCCATCTCGGTCCGGATCGCCGTCGATCACGTTGATATTGTTTGCCTTGTTCATCGGGTGCCCTTTCCAGGGATCGTTGTGGCCTTTCTCCACGATACTGAACCCCTGGAACAGCATGATAATAACATAAATGCCGTTGTCGCGCGTAGCGGTCACCCGGCTGCGCAACCGCTCGAAATAGGCCGGGTTGAATTGGCTTAGGTCGAATTTCGGTTCGCCGTCCAGGGCCTGGCCCGGGCCGCTGCGCTGGTAGGGCAGGGGAGCGTGACGGTAGGTGATTTGGCCGTTGCTGTCGAAAGAGGTGGCGTTTTCCCAGGGCCAGAGACGGAAACAATTGTGATGGCGCTCTTTCAGGAAGCTCAGATATTGATCGAAATCCACCACCGGGTTGGGAGCGCCTGAAGAGCGTGTGATTTCCACCAGGTTGGTCCAGGTGTGCGATCCTGTCAGATAGATCGCTCTGCCGCTGCCATCGGTGAAATAACGCGGGTTGGAGGCCAGCACCCGGAGCGGCCCCATGGCCGGCTCGGAAAAAACCGCTGCGGGGAGGGTTGAAAAAGCCCAAATCGACAACAAAGCAACAAGTCTGAGGCGCATGTCCTCCTCCGCTGGAAATATCTTATGGAAAGATCCTGAAAAAGCCGCCGATATGGCAGCTAAAGTTTAACCGTTATCGCTAAGCTTAGAACAGACTGCCGCATAAAAAGTCAAGGCTTGGTGCTTTTTCAATTACAATTAATTTAAGCAGTTGCGTGTAGGGGCACGGTGCACCGTGCCCCTACGACATCAGGATAATACTGGAGGCTGCTCAAGTCTGAATGGTATTAGCCTGCCTTGAAAATACCTTCTGTTTTTATAAGTTCAATCCTCTCAGTACTCCAGCGCGCCGATATCCGGGGCGCGGCCCCGAAAGTCATCATTGATCCCGCGCAAATGCGCTCCCCGGTCGATCAGCGGGCTGTCCGGCCGGGGCCGGAAATCGCCGCCGGTGGCGTATTCCGCCGCCGGGTAGTTGCTGACCTGGTCGTACTCGAAGCCTTTCCAGGGATAAGCGCCGAGACCCGGGGTGTCGCTGAACCGGGGATCGGCATAGAGGCCGTGAGCCTCCTGGCCGGTAGCCGCCCGGAAGTCCTCGAGCGTGGCGTATGTCACGCCGTTCCACTCGAACTTGCGCGGCGTCAGCCCCGGAGTGTGGTAGTAGCAGTCGTAGTCCAGGTAGTTGTCCCCGTCGTAGCCGGTGCGCACGGCCCGGTCCGCGCCGATCATCGCGTTGTTCTTGATCACCTTGTTGCGCATGTCCGGCCCGCCTGAGGCCGTGCCGGTAAGCCCGACCAGCCCCATGCCGTTGCCGCTGTTCAATCCGTAGCCTGAGTTGTGGTACACATAAGTCGGCCCGGCGCTCCAGGGGCTGCCGACATTGAATTTGAACATCAGGTTCCAGAAAGTTACCTGGTTGCGGGTCACATACACCGGTCCGCGCTCGACCGGGGCCAGGGAGATCGCCACCATGGCGTTGCGCACAGAGTTGCCGTGAAGGCGCATGTTCAGGCCGCCGCCGTCCATCTCGAACGCGTCATCGCCGATATTGTAAATCTGGTTGAACATTACATCCGTGTCGCGATGTGTGCCCCAGGCCTCCGGCATCTGCCAGCTTTCCACCGCTATCCCGTCGAACCAGCCGTAGATCGTGTTGAAACAGAAAGAGTTACCTCTGCCAGCGGCAGAGCACATGATCCCCTGCCGCGGGTATTCTCCCGCCTTGATCGAGTACCAGGGAATATCCAGCAGCCCCTGCTCGTAGAGCTCGTTGCGCCAGATTGCATTACCGCTGGTCTCCCCGTTTTTCATGAAAACGCCATTGGGCGAGTTGTGGATGATATTTTCGGTTACCACGCAGCCGTGCGCTCCCTCGCTCAGACGCACCCCGGCGCTGCCGTAATAGCGCATCTCGAACCCCCGCACCACCACGTATTGGCTGCCGGAGAGGCGGAAAGCATAGGCGTGGCGGGCGATATTGTAGCGGTGGTTACCGGGTGAATCGCCGAGGCCGGTGCGCAGGTAGAGCTTGCGGGTCCGGCTGTCGTAAAAGCAGGCGCGCGGGACCCCCAGCCTGTCGCCGGTCAGGTCGGACAGCGATTCGTAGGGGAACACCCGGTCTCCGTCCTGGGCCACGTAGCCATAGCCGAAACCGTCCGGCGTGTTGATTTCCGTGCCGAGCGTGGTGACATAGACCTGTCCGCTCTGCACCTGCCAGGTGCCCGCGCTATCGGCGAT